>NZ_JAFREI010000021.1:0-56066 GCF_017377595.1 Faecalibacterium sp. Marseille-Q0746
TTCGTGGGTCGTTTCGTTCCCCCTGCGTTTGGCGAAGTGGAGCTTACCCCGGAGGAATTAGAGGAAATCCGCAAGCGTGAGGAACGCAAGGACAGGCTCCACCAGAACTACTTGAAGCGGAAAGCCAATGGTAAACAGAAAGAGTATGAGGAGCGCACGAAAGCCAAGAAAAAAGCGGAGATTGAAGCCAGAAAACAGGCAATCCGCACCGAGGATATTGCCAGAGGGGTATTTATCCCGGTGAGCAGTTTGCCGCAGCTGGGACCGAGAAAGGGAGCGTGATTTTATGAAAGAGTTGAAACCGAGAATCCATGAGAACGGTATGGACTATGTGTTGGTGGGCGACTACTATGTGCCGGACTTGAAGCTGCCGGAGGAACGCCGACCTATTGGGCATTGGGGACGCTTGCACCAGTCCTATCTGAAATTGCACCGTCCCATGCTTTACAACGAGCTAATTTTGTCCGGCAGGCTCCACACCGTCGTTGCCGATCTGAACGAGCAGGCGGCAGACAGGCTGGACTTGATTATCCGGCAGATGATGAAAGCCGAGGGCGTGACCGAAGCCATGAAAGCGGAAAATCAGATGTTATGGGTGCAGTCAATGAACTCCATCCGCTGCCGGGCAGAGGAAATCATCAAGACGGAACTAATCTACTGTTGAGAGAGGTAAAGCTATGATTTTGGAAGCCATGTATAATGGGGAGTTTTATCCCTGCGAGACAGTTGTACCTACATCACCGGAATACCGAAAGGCAGTCATAGCCTGTGAAAAGCTCATGGAGCAGTTGTCCCAGCGGCTCAGCAAAGAGGACTATGAGCTGGTGCAGGAACTCCGGGCGCAGACAGCAATCGCCCAATGTGAAGAAAGTGAAAGTCACTTCAAGTATGGCTTTTCCGCTGGGCTGATGTTCAGCAGGAAGCCCATGAACAAGTGCAGCAGAAGAAAGAAAAATAGATGAAGAAAGCCGCCTGAGCAGAAAGAAACTGTTCGGGCGGTTTCAGCATTCGCCAGTAGATTTATTCACACTCTTGTGATAAAATTTACTACAATAAAGAGCGTGATAGCACTAATTTTATGGGGGGATGCTTAATGAATAGAATTTTGAAAAAATTTTTACAGCGGGGTGTCGATTTAAGTCCTGTGGGAGTTGAACTCCGTGAGGATAATACAAATTATTTTTGTACCCCAAAAGGGGCATCGGTTTTTGGATGGGCAGGGATAGATGGTATCCACTTCTGTTTCATTCGTGGATTTGGAGAGATGGTTTTCTCTGTCAGCCCCATGAATACTTCTCCTGATTATGTTCATCCAGTAGCTGAAAATTTTACCGACTTTCTGCGGCTTATACTGGCTTGTGGTGATGTGGCGGCAGTGGAACAAGCGTGGATGTGGAACGAAGCACAGTTTGAAGCCTTTCTCAATGAAAACCCTACAACCCAGGAACAACAGCAAACTTTATCGGAAATTTCAGAGAAGATGAATTTGTTGCCTATGGAACAACCGTGGACATATATCAAAAACCTGCAATCTTCCTTTGATTACAGTCAGATTAAATACACAGAAGATTATTACGATAATGATATGACTTCAGAGGCAGAATTGGTTGCCCCTGAATGGAAGGTCTACTTTGATGGAGATTTCTGGGGACATCGAGGTAAAGACCGTGCCGGAAAAGAGATCAAGCTGGATAAACAATTCGATTGGGCTGGATATCATTGGGTAATTCCGGCAGCTTATTCATGTAGCAAAGGACTTGTCGTTGATTTTTGTATGCGAGTTGATTCAGAAAGCATCCGTGACTTCATGAAAAAATGGAATCTGGACTGGGAAAATGACTCATGTGAAAATTTTACCCGTGAGCAACAGATGCAGATGGAATGGGAAAACCCACTTTGTTTTAACTTCAAACCTTGCTTGAAGTTAAACGAGAAAATATTACAGACAACCCATGGCTGCGCTGTGAGCTTTAATCCTTGTCTGCCAGATGGCGTTATCAATGAGTTGGAAGCAAAATGGGCAATCGACCATTATGGGCTGGATAGTACTTATGGCTGGGTCATATGCAGAGACGTATTTCCTTGGGGAACCAAGCATCACCCTGAAATCAATAAACTTTTTCTTACAATGGAGCAGCAACCAGGACAAGTTCCAGGCTCACATTTCAAAGTTCACGCACCCGGAGATTCATTTATGTTTTCCCATCCTGTTAGCGGAATAACCCATACACTGACCGTGCAGGAAATAGAACAGCAGACAGTTCCTCAAAATAGTTTTGGTTCTGATCGCTGGATTTATCCGACACATTATATTGCCATGAGTTATACACTTACCCCTGAACCGATGGAGAACATTTCGGTTTTTGACTGTGATGAAGGCGATAGACCGATAGAAGTTACACCAGACGATCATTCGTTCCGTCCAGTTGGCAGTAGTTCCTGTTTTGTTGTTGGTGTTATTGGTGGTGCAGATGGTCCGACAGCAGTTATATATGGAACAAATTCACAAGAAAAACTTCATGCTGCTTGTTCTGCTCTGCACTTTGAACCGGTTGGTGATGATGTCGAGTGGCGTATCGTGTTCAATGTTACGCAGTTTGACAAAGAAACATTCCCAATTATCTAAAAATACCCTTAGAACTCTAAGGGCGCACTTCTATACTCTCTGTCGAGAGTGGTGCGTCCTGCGGAGCTTCATTCTCCGTCAGCAGAAGAAAACTGCATGACCGAGAATGTTTCGTCACTTCGTTCCGTCAAGGTGGCTACACCCCCTTGCGCCGCTAAAGCGGCTATCCCCTGTGGACTTGCCGTCCGCAAACGGTTTTGACAAACCGTTCGCCGCCAGCAAGTTTGAAAATCAAGAATCTTAATTTGATAAAGGAGTGTGATTCTATGAAAAAGAAATTACCCATAATCCTCTTGGGTGTTATTTTGGCTTGTGTGTTGGTTTTCGGTTTCCTTTATGCAAACAATGACATTGGTAAAACCGCAAACAGTTTAGAAGCAGACATTCGCCAATCTCAAAAAATTTTGGATGATTGGATTGTTGATGGAAGCATTTCCGACACAATGGCTGCATTTATTTCTTACCCACAGGACAAGACAGACCACACTTTTTCTGTCTATGTAAATCGCCCTGGCTTGTCTTTTGGATATTTCTTCCGTGGTGGTGGAGATATAGTTGAGGTTGATGATTACATTGCAGAGTTTGTTGTTGAGGGAAATAACGAAAGGGCATTTATCTCAATGAATACCCAAAATATTGTTCGACTTGAAGTAGATGATGGCAACGGCATTCAGGTGATTGATATTGATAGTGGCAAGCCTTTCGCCATTGTCCTGCCCCTCAATGTAGGAAACATCTGTTTCTATGATACGAATGGAAATGTTGTGGAATATCTTCGCCAACAACTTTGACCAACTTCAATTTACCGAACTGAACACAACAACTGAATACCGAAAAACTGACCGTTGACTGGTCGCACTATGCGAAAAGTCGGCGGTCTTTTTTTATCCCCAAAATCAAAAAAGGAGGTCAAGCACAATGGCAAAACCGAAAACCCTTGAACAGCTCCGAGCCGACAAGGAACGAGCCGAGACGCAGCTTGCACAGGAACAGCACAAGCTGGAGCGTCTGGAGAACAGAAAGAAGTATCTGGAGAAAGGCGAACGCACCAAGCGCACCCACCGCCTTTGCAATCTGGGCGGCACGATTGAGAGCCTTGCCCCGGAGGTCAAAGATCTCACACGCACCGAAATGACAGAGCTGATGGAACACATCTTTTCTCTGTCCGAAGTCCAGCAAGCCGTCCGTCACATGGCGATTACCCACATCAGCCAAGCAAACAGAGAAAAGGAGTTGAAAGCCGATGGCACTATTTCATCTGAGCGTCACGCAGACTAAGCGAAGCGCAGGACAGTCCGCTATCGCTTCTGCCGCCTACCGAGCCGGGGAGCGATTGTATAGCGAGTATTACGGCGAGTACAGCGACTACACCAGAAAGGGCGGCGTGATCTGCTCCGATATTCTCCTGCCGTCCCATGCTCCCCCGGAATTTGCAGACCGTCAGACCTTGTGGAATGCCGTGGAAAAAGCCGAGCGTGGAAAGAACGCCCAGCTTGCATACAGCTTTGACATTGCCTTGCAGAATGAATTTTCCCTTGAGGAAAACATCGCTCTTGCAAGGCAATTTTTGTTGGAGAACTTTGTGAGCCGGGGCATGGTGGTTGACTTCGCCGTACACCAGCCAGACCGTGAGGACGGCGGCATACCCAATCCACATTTTCATGTGCTTTGCCCCATCCGTCCCATCGAGCAGAACGGCAAATGGGGACTAAAGCAACGCCGGGTGTACGAACTGGACGAGGACGGCAACCGTATCCGAGACCAGAACGGAGAGTTTGTTTTCAACGCCGTTCCCACTACCGACTGGGGCAGTCCCGAAACGCTGGAACATTGGCGTGAAGCATGGGCGGAGATGTGCAATGCCAAGTTTGCGGAAAAAGGTATTGATGTTCGTATCGACCACCGCAGCTATGAACGGCAAGGCGTGGAGCTTCTTCCCACCGTCCATGAGGGCGCAACCGTCCGGGCAATGGAGAAGAAAGGTATACGCACCGAAAAGGGCGAGTTCAACCGCTGGATCAAGGCAACCAATGCCGTTATCCGGGACATCAAGAAGAAAATCGCTCTCCTGTTCGATTGGATTGCCGAAGCAAAAGCGGAGATTGCCAAGCCGCAGGCACCCGACCTTGTTTCTCTGCTGAACGCCTATTACACCCAGCGCAGAGCCGGGGCGTATTCGCAGAAAGGCAAGGTCAGCAATCTAAAGGAGATGAACGAGACTTTCAATTATCTCCGGGCAAACGGCATTTACTCCCTTGAAGATTTGGAAAGCCGTGTCAGCGAACACAGTGCTGCCACAGAGAGCTTGAAGAAAACGCTGGACGAACAGACCGCCCGAATGAAAGCAATTAAGCAGCTCTATGACAGCTCCGCTGCTTTCCAGAGCTTGAAGCCTGTCTATGACGGCTTGCAGAAAATCAAGTTTGAGAAGCCCAGAGCCAAGTACAAGGCAGAGCATGAAGCGGAACTGAAACAGTTCTACGCCGCCAGACGCAAGCTGACCGGGGAGTTCCCGGACGGCAAGGTGGATATGAAAAAGCTGACCGAAGAGTATGACGAGCTGGAACAGGCGCACAACACCACCTATGGCGAGTTTAAGACCGTCAGAGACGATTTACACCGCCTTTGGAAGGTCAAGTCATGTGTAGATACTGCTGCCCGATTTAACGAGCGCACAGAGGAACAAAAGCTCCAAAATCGACCCAAAACACGACACAAAAAGGAGGATATGACACGATGAAAAAATACGACTGGAAGAACGAGTACAACCCCATCCGCAGAACGGCAAAACGCCTTTTGAGCGGAGAAGCTTTGACCGATGGCAGACCGCTTTCCGACCTGATCGAGCTGGACGAACACACCCGGAAATGCCTTGCCTTTGAAGCCACCCTCACCGACCGCCAGATTGATATGTTGCAGGAGCTGGGCTATCTGCCTGTTATCATGAGACAGTACGGCGAGGAATGTGCGAACTGCCCCTACACGCTGGACGAGCGTGAGCATGGCATTTGCAGACGATGCGCTGTTTTCAAGAAGTAAGGAGGATGCCCATGCAGTACACCCAAGCACAGATTGACCGGGCAAACGCCGTCAGTCTGGAAGATTTTCTCCGCACACAGGGAGAGACGCTTATCAAAAGCGGACGGGAATACCGCTGGAAAGAACATGACAGCCTGACCGTCCGGGGAAACAAGTGGTTTCGCCACAGCCAGAGCAAGGGCGGCTATCCCATTGATTTTGTCATGGAGTTTTACGGCAAGTCCTTTCCCGAAGCAGTCCAGCTCTTAACCGGCGAAAGCGCCGAGGGACAGAGCGAAGCCAGCACAGCACCGCCCACAGCGTTTCACTTGCCCTTGCACAATAGAACAGCCGACAGAGCAATTCAATATCTTTGCGAAAGCCGAGGTCTCAACAAAACGCTTGTTGAGGCTTTTCTTCTTTCCGGGGATATTTACGAGGACGCAAAGCGGCACAATGTTGTGTTTGTCGGCAGAGACCGAAGCGGTACGCCGAGATACGCCCATGTGCGAGGAACGGCAGACCCATTCAGACAGGACATTGCCGGGTCTGACAAATCCTATCCGTTCCACTATGAGGGAAACGGCAACCAGCTCTTTGTCTTTGAAGCACCGATTGACCTTTTGTCCTTTATCTGCCTTTATCCGCAGGACTGGCAGACAAGGAGCTACCTTGCCCTGGGCGGCGTTTCAGGCAAAGCCCTTGACCGTTTTCTTTCTGAACGCAAGGACACCCGAAAAGTGTTCCTCTGCCTTGACAGCGACACCGCAGGAAGTGAAGCCTGCACCCGACTGGCACAGGACATTCCCGGTGAGATCGCCGTCATTCGCCTTGTCCCGGCAAGGAAAGACTGGAACGATGTTCTCCGTCAGCAAGGGGACATTCCCAGCCGCAAATTCATAGCCGAGACAATCACGCTGCGAGAGCTGCCCACCGCCCAGCCTGTTCCCATGCTCCGCATGGCAGATGTGGAGCTTACGAGCGTGGATTGGCTATGGTTTCCCTATATCCCCTTTGGAAAGCTGACGATTATACAGGGCAACCCCGGCGAGGGTAAGACCTACTTTGCCATGCGTCTTGCGGCGGCTTGCACCAACCGAAAGCCTTTACCTGGTATGGAGACCCTTGAGCCTTTCAACATCATCTATCAGACCGCCGAGGACGGTTTGGGCGATACCGTTAAGCCCCGGCTGATGGAAGCTGACGCAGACCTTGAACGAGTGCTTGTCATTGACGATAGGGACACACCGCTGACCCTTGCCGATGAGCGCATAGCAAGGGCAATCCGGGAAAACAACGCAAGGCTGGTTATCATTGACCCGGTACAGGCGTTTCTGGGCGCAGATGTGGACATGAACAGAGCAAACGAGGTGCGCCCGATATTCCGCAGTTTGGGAGACATTGCACAGGCTACCGGGTGCGCTATCGTGCTGATTGGACACCTGAACAAAGCCGCAGGAACGCAAAGCACCTACCGGGGATTGGGGTCTATCGACATTACGGCGGCAGTCCGCAGTCTGCTGTTTATTGGCAAGCTGAAGGACAGTCCCACAACGAGGGTGCTTATCCATGAGAAAAGCTCCCTTGCGCCGCCCGGTCAGTCTCTTGCCTTTTCTCTGGGAGACGAGAAAGGTTTTGAATGGATAGGGGCTTATGACATTACCGCTGACGAGCTTCTTGCCGGGACGGACACCGCCAAGACCGAGAGCAAGACCGCACAGGCGCAAATGCTCATTCTGGAACTGCTTGCGGACGGAAAGCGTATGCCGAGCGCAGAACTGGAAAAGGCAGTCAATGAGCGTGGGATTTCCTCACGCACCATGAGAACGGCAAAGAGCCGTATCGGGGACAGACTTGTGACCGAGAAAGACGGCACAGCATGGGTCTGCTATCTCCGAGACTGACAACAGGAACACGGCAAGCGTGGCAAAGACGGCAAGGTTTTTATAGATACCTTAATGTTGCCGCCTTGCCTTGTTCCCTCATACCGACATCACCCGATGATGAACAGTCACCGGGCATTTTTCATTTACAGGAGGACTTTGAATGAACAATACCGCAACCAACACCGCCACTTGCCCTACTGTCAGAAAGCAGATTGGCAAGACCACCTATATCGTCCGTGTCCATTTCAGCGAGACCGCCAAGGAGACGATGGAGGACAAAATCAAGCGTATGCTCCGTGAGGAAGTCCGCAAAATGTGACTTCTTTTTGAATTTGATGAAAAAGTCCTTGACTTTTCGTCTCTGGCAAGACGGCAAAAAGCATTTTAATTTCCTGCGGTGCGCGGCTGGCTCCCTTTGACATCCCGCAGCTTCGTGAAGTCATGGCCTATGACGAATTGGAGCTTGACCGCATCGGAGATCGGAAAACGGCGGTATTCTTCATCATTTCCGATACCACGCAGACCTACAACTTTTTAGTGGCACTTGCATTTTCGCAGATGTTCAACCTCCTGTGTGAACGGGCGGACAATGTTCACGGTGGCCGCCTGCCGCACCATGTACGGGTGCTATGGGACGAGGCAGCCAACACGGGACAGGTGCCCCAGCTCGAAAAGCTGGTCGCGGTCATCCGCTCCCGTGAGGTGAGTTTGTGCTTGTTGTATCAGCAGTTGGCACAATGCAAGGCCATTTACGATAAGCACGCCGAGACAATCCTCGGCAACATGGACAGCGTGGTGTTCCTTGGTGGCCGCGAAGCCAGCACCATCAAGGAAATATCCGAGAACTGGCTGGGAAAAGCCACAATCAGTATGCAGACCGACAGCCGCTCCCGTGGTCAGTCGGAAAGCTACAGTCAAAATACCCAGCGGCTGGGCCGGGAACTGATGACCCCAGCCGAACTTGCAACCATGCCGGGAGATAAATGTATTTTGCAGCTTCGGGGCCTGCCCCCGTTCTTCTCTCCCAAGTATGATCTGAAACGGCATCCGAACTACCGCTATACGGCGGAGGCCGATAAACAGAAAAACGCTTTTGACCTCGACAGGCTCATTAACCGCCGCAGGCGGCCCGGTCTGAACGAGGCGTGTACGATGTATGAGGTGACTGTGCCGGACGATGCACTCACGGAAGAGGACGAGGACATCCTCAACTATGATGACATCGACGATCCAGACGCCTTTGCATAAATGCTTCGAGACAAAGTGTCCCGAAGTTTGTAACCTGCCGCCTGCATGGGCGGCTTTTTTGTTACCGGGAAAATCCCGGAGAAATGGAGGCTTATATGGCATTTTTCTCATCTGCAATCGACACTTTACAGACCCTCGTTATCGCTCTCGGCGCTGGCCTTGGCGTATGGGGTGTGGTCAATCTGCTGGAGGGCTACGGCTCGGATAACCCGGGCTCCAAGTCCCAGGGCATGAAGCAGCTTATGGCTAAGTAGATGTAATCAAGAAAAGAAAGGAAAAGCACAATCCAGACGGAACCGGCGGTTGTGTCAAGAAATATTTGTGGAATAGCAAGAACTTTGATATAATGGGAACAGAAACCCCGGAACCGGGAGAAAGGCAGGAGGATAAATGCACATAAGCTATAAACCCCTCTGGCACACGCTGGTTGAGCGCAATATGAGGAAAGAGGACTTGCGGATTGCCGCCGGTCTTACCACAAATATGATTGCCAACATGGGTAAAGGCAAAAACATCAGCATGGAAACGCTGGTTCGTATCTGCGAAGCCCTGAATTGTGGCATTTTGGATGTAATTGAATTAGAGCAGGACAAAGACGCTGAAAAATTAAATTGACAAGGAAGGCGCTGCGAAATGGACAATAGAGAAAAAATTATCAGACTTTGGTTTGATATGTGGCTTGCAAAAAAAGATTTGGGTATATTTAATGTATTTTCTGATAATGCCGTATATATTGAAAGTTGGGGGCCAGAGTACCACGGCTCCAAGAAAATAAAACTTTGGTTTGAGGAATGGAATACCCGTGGAACTGTCTTGCAATGGGACATCAAGCAATTTTTCCATAAAGGCAATCAAACCATTGTTGAATGGTATTTCAAAAATAAGATGGACGCCGGTAACGTAGAAGCGTTTGATGGAATGTCACTGATAGAATGGACGCCAGATGGCAAGATTGCTCTCTTAAAAGAATTTGGTTGTAACGAAAATCGGTATGACCCTTATAAAGATGGCAATATACCACATTTCAGAGATGAAAATGCAAAGTGGTTTTAACTGGAAATTCAGTTGCTGGAGGTAATTATGCGGAATGGATAATTGGTTTACCATTGAGCAAATAGACCGTGATACATTCTCTATTAGCGAATACAAGCACTGGGAAGAAACACATTGTTATCTATTATGTGGGGAAAAATATGCTATTCTCATTGATACAGGTTTAGGCGTTTCCAACATCAGAAAAATTGTGGACTCTCTGACAAAGCTGCCTGTTATGACAGTTACAACTCATGTTCATTGGGATCACATTGGCGGGCATAAGTATTTTGATAATATCGCCGTACATGAAGCGGAAAAGGACTGGCTATCGGTCAGGTTTCCGATACCATTGCAAGTTGTGAAGAATAATTTGACAAGGCTTCCTTGTGATTTTCCAAGAGATTTTGATATTAACGCTTATCAGATTTTTCAAGGTATCCCACAAAGAATTTTACACGATGGCGATTTTCTAAATTTAGGCGGGCGGGAAATTCAAGTTGTTCACACGCCGGGACATTCTCCCGGACATTGTTGCTTTTACGAACCAGAACGAAACTATTTGTATTCCGGGGATTTGATATACAAGGGAAGCCTGGACGCATTTTACCCAACTACCGACCCGAAGCTATTCTATCAATCTATAAGGCGAATACGGAAATACAATATAAAAAAAGTTCTGCCCGGACACCATCAGTTGGATATTCCCGTTTCTTTGATAGCCGATATTGAAGCCGGATTTGCACAATTAGAGAGAGCCGGAAAACTCAAACAGGGAAATGGATTGTTTAAGTTTCAGGATTTCCAAATTCATATATAATCAAAGCTGCCGTTGCAGGAACAACCATTCCCACAACGGCAGTTTTCATTTCCACGGCCTGCGCCGGAAGTTCATACCGGACTGTTTTATCAGCGGGGATTTCTTGAACAGCTTCTTCAAAAGGCTTCGTTCCTCTTGTGAGAGCCGCTTATATTTAAGCTGAAACGCCTTGCAGAATATCTCCGTGAATTGCTGAACCCTGTCCCCCGGCGATTGCATGGCCTTTTGTACTTCCCGTATCAGTTCATCGGCGGGCGTGGTATCCGGCGCACTTTCACTGTCATTTTCGTGCGCCTTGCGTATGTCGTGGAGAATGGCATCCCATGTTTTGTGCGTCACATGGCAGAAGAAATCTTCTTCCTCTACCTGACAGGCTTCCAATACTTTGATTGCCCGGTCTGCCGTAGCTTCGGGATGTTCTTCCAGTATCATAGCCCGTAAAGCAGCCAGTGAGCTGTTTGTGTCATGAAAGTGCATGGTTGCTATCCCGTCCACATAGATTTCTGCGTCTGCCAACAGTTCCCTGAATTTTTCATGGGAGATAATCTCACACAGCAGCCGGTTGTTGAAGCGTTCACTTTTCAGCAGTTCCACGACTTCATCACTCAAATGTAATTCTTCTATCGGCGTGTTTTCATATTTCCGATTGTTGGTAAGGCCGAGCAGATAGTCAACGGACACCTGATAAAAGTCTGCCAGCTTCAACAGGCTGCCGTGATTGATTTCCTTGTATTCATCGTTGTCGTTTTCATAGCTGCCGAGGGCTGATTTTGAAATGCCGGTTTCCTGCGCCAGTTCTTCCAGATTTAAGCCCCGTTCCACCCGTAAATCTTTCAGGCGTTCCTGTACGGAAATGCGGGTTTTCATAGATACATCGCTCCTTCCTGCGGCTGGCTGCCGCCGTCCATCCCATTATACCATACCCGTTCCGCAATCGTGGAAATTTTCGTTTTTGGGACGGTTTTCCTACTTTGTGGATATACGGGAGAAGGCTCAAAAATGTGCCATAATGGGCTTAGTTCATCGATGGATTATTCCAATCGAATGACCGGCCTGTATGGGATATGCTCCTCGGCGATGTAGCGCAACGACTTGCGGCAGGGAAATGGAGGAACCATGACCGCAACGAGCGTACCAAAGGGAGCGAAACGCCGTTGTGAGAGCCAGGGGCAGGAACGACATCAGGGAGAACCGGCGAAAATGAACACCGAATTGATACCGAAACACAACAATCCGATAGGGCATAGTCTACCCTATCCGTAATACTACGGGGGATTTCCGGGCGGCTCTATGGCCGCTTTTCCCTTGAAAATCGCCCCGAAACACAACACTAAAATCTGTTATCCGTCTATTGCGGCTGTTACGGCTGAAATGGGCGGATTTTTGTTTAAGGAGGCACCATGCCGAGAATGCCGAAAAAGAGGAAGCTGGAACTGTCTTTCTTCCTCAATGAACGGGGGCGGGTAACGTACAACGACCTTTGCCGGAAATGCCAGCGTACTTGCAAGCAGAGTTTCCGGGCGGTCATTGTGGACTGCCCCCATTATCTTTCCAAACGCTCAAAACGAAAAGTAAAGGAGGACACCGATTGAATGGAAGTTGAATTTATGACCGCAGACACCCCCTTGCCGCCCTGTATGCCGCTGCCGAGAGCCATGCTGCGGCTCCCGATCAGCAGCACCGCCAAGGTCATGTACGCCCGGATGTTGGATATTGTTTTTGTATCCGGCATAGAGGACACCAATGGGATTTTATTTATCCATTTCCCCATCGTGGAACTGGCGGCGGCACTTGCCCGCAGCACCATGACCGTGAAGCGTTCCCTGAATGAATTGGAGGACGCCGGACTGATACTGCGAGTGCGTCAGAGCTTCGGGGAACCCAACAAGATATATGTACTCATTCCGAAAAAGGAGGACAGCCGCCTATGAATGAAAAGCTGGAAGCACTCAATCAGGAGATAGAGAAAACGGAAAAGAAGCTGCAGAGGGCGCAGCATGAAGAAAAGATGTTGGAACACCAGATAAAGACGCTGACACGGAAGGAACGGACGCACCGGCTTTGCACCAGAGCCGCCATGCTGGAAAGCTACCTTCCCCACCCGGAAGCCATCACGGATGAACAGGTCAGTTTGTTCTTGAAGCTGCTGTTCCACAAAGACAGCACTCGTCAGCTCATGGAAAAAGTATTTGCCGGTAACGGTAATTTTCAGGGAGAGGACGCAGGCCGGAAACGGCCATGATTGCTTTCAGAGCCGCAGCCCGTGGACTGCCCCTCTGAAAGAGGGCGCAACTATACACCACCTGAAGGTAGTGTGTTGCGCCCTGCCGGGGCTTCCTGCGGAAAGCGGATGATTGCCCGCAGCGTTCCGGCTCCAGCCAATCATCACAGGGGAAGCTACACTTCCCCTGCGCTGGCTGCCGCCAGCTACCCCTTTGTGGACTTGCCGCCCGGAAACACCTTGCGCTGCAAGCTGTTCCCGTTCAGCAAGTTTATTCAAATCCAATCACAATTACATTTTTCAAGATTATTTTCAAACCGTCTCATTGCATGGAGTAGTCTACTCCACTATAATTAAGGCAGGAGGTGTTGAGAAATGGCGAATGAAGATAAAAAAGATTTTAATGCCATGCTACACGATAGCAAGGATATGCCTAAATTTCAGACCATTACCGACCAGAAAAGCATTGAGAAATATGGCGGAAGCAGAATGTATTTTGCCCCGCCAATCGATTATGACAAGGTAATGAAACTAATTCCTTATGGCAAAGTAATTACTGTCGGAAAAATCCGTGAATATTTTGCTGAACTGAATGGAGCGGATTTCACAGAGCCTATTACAGCAGGAATTTTTGTATCTATTGCAGCATGGGCGAGTTACCAGCGTTCCGAAGATGAAACCCCGTATTGGCGAACCTTAAAGGCAAACGGGGAATTGAACGCAAAATATCCCGGCGGTATAGAAGCACAAAAGGAAAAACTGGAAGCAGAAGGCCACACAATTATTCAGAAAGGACGCACAAATATAAAGTATTTCGTAAAGGACTATGAAAGCGTTCTTTTTGATTTGAGATAGGAATTTTGAGTTGTAAAATATCCCATCATCGGGCCAACCTGACCCGAACTTTCAAAACTGAATACCAGCCGCCCACCGGCGGCACCACCGAGCAGGAAATCTTGAAACAGGTTCCCTGCTCTTTTTTTGCCCGGACGCCGGGAGAAAGGAGGACACGACTTGCCATGCCCGCACTTTGATGTGAAAATCATCCAGCGCAGCAAGCGCCAGTCAGCCGTTGCGTCTGCCGCCTACCAGAGCGGGGAACGGCTGTTTTCCGAATACGACCAGAAACAGAAATACTATTCCCATAAAAGCGAAATCGTCCACACCGAAATCATGCTGCCGCCCCATGCCCCGCCGGAGTACGCAGACCGGAATACCTTGTGGAACGCCGCCGAAGCCATCGAAAAACAATGGAACTCCCAGCTTGCCCGGAGGTTCGTGCTTGCCATACCGAGGGAACTTCCCCGGTCACAGTACGCCGACCTTATCCGGGACTACTGCCGGGAGTTTTTCGTTTCCAAGGGCATGATTGCCGATTTTGCCATCCATGACAAGGGGGACGGAAATCCCCACGCCCACATCCTTCTTACCATGCGGGCGATGGACGAACAGGGCAAGTGGCTTCCCAAGAGCCGGAAGGTCTACGACCTTGACGAGAACGGCGAGCGTATCCGGCTTGCGTCCGGCAGATGGAAAAGCCACAAGGAGGATACCGTGGACTGGAACGACCAGAAGTACGCTGAGATATGGCGGCAGGGCTGGGCTGACACAGCGAACCGCTATCTGGAAGCCATCGGCAGCCCGGAGCGCCTTGACCTTCGCTCCTATGTCCGACAGGGGATTGATAAAATCCCCACTGTCCACATGGGGCCAGCGGTCAGCCAGTTGGAGAAAAAAGGCATACAGACCAACATCGGCAACCTGAACCGGGACATCAAAGCCGCCAATTCCCTCATGCAGTCTATCCGGCAGATGGTACGCAGCTTAAAGGGCTGGCTGTCCGGCCTGAAAGAGAAAAAGGCGGCGCTGCTGGAAGCGCTGGAACAGGCAAAGGAGCCGACCATCCCCGAACTGCTTTCCCGGTATCTGGATAAACGGAGCGAGGAACGTACCGGCTGGACTTCCAAGGGGAAGTTAAAAGGAACCGTTGGCGATTTCAACAAGGTTATGGAAGCCCTTGACTTCCTGCGGCAGAAAGAGATTTCCACCGTAGAGAGCCTTGACGCCTATCTGGATGAAGCCAGCGCACAGGCCGTTTCCATCCGTGAGGAAATCAGGCCGATGGAGAAACGTGTGAAAGAGATTGACCGGCTGCTTTTCCATATCGGGAACTTTGAAGCAAACAAGCCGGTTCATGCGAAATATGCCGCTATCCGCTGGAAGAAACCCAAGGAGAAATTTGCCGCCGACCATAAGGAGGAACTGGACGCCTACAACGCTGCCCTGCGGTATTTCAAGGTTCACCTTGATGGGGCGAAGTACAGCACAAAGAAGCTGGCCGGGGAACAGGCACAGCTTTCAGAGAATATCGCTTCCAAGACGGAAGCGCTGACTGCCGTACAGGAGGATGTAAAGATTTTGCGGGATGTGCGCCACTGGCTCAATCAGGTTTTACCATCCGAGCAGTACCGCCAGACCGCAGAGCCGGGAAAGAAACCGTCCATCCAGCAGGCGGTCAAAGGCCGGGAGCAGCGTATCCGGGAGGAACAGGCAGAGAAACACCAGCAGCCCCGCCGCCAGCAAAAACAGGATATGGAACTTTAACCAATCAGGCGCTTGCCATTTTCCCCGTGAGAATGACAGGCGCTTTTTCTATTTTCAGGAGGATTTGCCTATTGAATGTATTTGAAGCCGTGAAACAGTCTGTTACCACCCGGCAGGCTGCCGAGCATTACGGTATCCTGGTAGGGAGAAACGGGATGTGCGTCTGCCCCTTCCATGACGATAAAAACCCCAGCATGAAGGTTGACCGGCGCTTCCATTGCTTCGGCTGTCAGGCAGACGGGGATGTGATTGACTTTGTTTCCCGTCTGGAAAACGTCAGCCCCAGGGAAGCCGCCCTCATGCTGGCGCAGGACTTCTCCATCCCCTATGAGGATAAGGAGCCACCAAGCAGGAGCCGCCCGAAGCGAAATCCCCGGAAGGAAAGCCCGGAACAGCAATTTAAGCGCATGGAGCGATATTGCTTCCGGGTACTGTCCGACTATCACAATCTGCTGCGCCGCTGGAAGCGGGACTATGCCCCCAAGACGCCGGAGGAAGAATGGCACCCGCTTTTCGTGGAAGCCTTGCAGAAACAATCCCATGTGGAATATCTGCTGGATGTGCTGCTGTTCTCCGACATAGGGGAACGGGCTGCCCTGATTACCAGCTACGGAAAGGAAGTGAGGAACCTTGAGCGGAGAATGGCAGACCTTGCCGCCCGAACTGCGGCAGGCCGTGACGGACACCATCGAAGCCGCACCCCCGCCCCGGAGCGTTGAGGAAGTCAAGGCCATGCTGGAGGGCACCGAGAAAGGCGGCGTGCGGAACAGTATCCACAACTGCCTGACCGTGTTCCAGTATGACCCCATTCTTTCCGGGGCGGTTGCAAAAAATCTCCTGACCGAGCGTATTGACCTTCTAAAGCCCATCGGCAGGAAACGCAGAACCGGCAGCAAGGCCATGACCGACACGGACATGAAATATATCCGGCTGTATCTGGAAGATACCTACGGCCTGACAAGCGAGAAAAAGATAGCAGACGCCGCTGATCTGGCCGCAGACGCCAACAGCTACCATCCCATCCGGGACTACCTGAACGGCCTTGTCTGGGACGGGAAAGAGCGTATCCGCTACTGCCTGCGTCACTTTCTGGGAGCCGACACAGACAACTTCACTTACCATTCCCTGCGGCTGTTCCTGCTGGGAGCCATCCACCGGGCTTTCTGCCCCGGCTGTAAGTTTGAGGTCATGCTCTGTCTGGTTGGCGGTCAGGGAGCCGGGAAATCCACCTTCTTCCGGCTGCTGGCCGTAAAAGACGAGTGGTTTTCCGATGATTTGCGGAAGTTGGACGATGATAACGTGTACCGCAAGCTACAAGGCCACTGGATAATTGAAATGTCGGAGATGATTGCCACCGCAAACGCCAAGAGCATAGAGGAAATCAAGTCATTTTTAAGCCGCCAGAAGGAGGTCTATAAAATCCCCTACGAAACCCACCCGGAGGACAGGCTGCGGCAATGCGTGTTCGGCGGGACTTCCAATGCGCTGGACTTCCTGCCCCTTGACCGTTCCGGGAACCGGCGCTTCCTGCCGGTCATGGTCTACCCCGGACAGGCCGAGATACACATTTTGGACGATGAAGCCGCTTCCAGAGCCTATATTGAACAGGTATGGGCGGAAGCCATGACAACCTACAAAAGTGGCGATTTTAAGCTGTCTTTTACGCCCGAAATGATACAGTACCTCAAAGAACACCAGCGGGATTTCATGCCGGAGGACACCAAGGCCGGGATGATACAGGCATACCTTGACCGCTACACTGGCAGCGCCGTATGCTCCAAGCAGCTTTTCAAAGAAGCCCTGAACCACCCCTTTGACGAGCCGAAGCAATGGGAAATCCGGGAGGTCAATGACATCATGAACCACTGTATCACGGGATGGAAGTATTTCTCCAATCCCCGGATATTTGAAGGATACGGCAGGCAGAAGGGCTGGGAACAGGAAGCCCCGGCAACGGGCGCTGACAACGGACGTGAAAAAACGCCGGACGGATTTGTGGAAGTCACGGAGCAGATGGAACTTCCCTTCTGAAATATCCGGGAAAATCACAGCCGGTTGCCGACCCCGTTGCTATCCCGTTGCCGAGCCGGTTGCCGGGAAAAAGCCCGTAACTGCGGGCTTTTCTCCCCTCTGACAACCAAAGCAACAGAAAAATAAAAGAAAAAGTAAATAAACAATAACCCGCCAGACAGAGATTGTTTTCGAGGTTTTTTGAAGCCCGTTGCCGGACTTCGTTGCCGACCCTCTCCTGTCTGGCTTATTTCATTTATGGAGGTAACTGCCTATGGCAAAAAACAAAACTGAAATCCATGTCACAACGGTATTTGACGGCGAACTGGACGCTACGGACGTTTTCGTGAGCCTGATTGCACAGAAATACAGCCAGAGAAATGATAAAGAATATCTTGCGAAAAAGCAAGATTTAGAGTATAATAAAGACAAGGTTCAGCATGACCGTGTTCCGTCTGGATTGTGCGGGTAAACGGTTATGATGAACGGAATGGAATATACAGGCATGGACGCAATACTGGCGGGCAGCTTCCGGGCGGCTATTTATTGCAGGCTTTCCAAGGACGATGACCTTGACGGGGAGAGCGCCAGCATTGCAAACCAGCGGGATATGCTGGAAAACTACTGCGAGAAGCAGGGATGGGAGGTTGTTGCAGTCTATCAGGACGATGGCTACACGGGGCTGAACATGGAGCGCCCCGACCTGAAACGGATGTTGAAAGCCATCGAGCGCAGGCAGGCCAACCTTGTGATAACGAAAGATTTATCGAGGTTAGGCAGGAATTATTTGCAGACCGGCTTCCTGATTGAAGATTTCTTCCCCCGCCACGGCGTGCGCTATATCGCCATGAATGACGGTATCGACACCATGCGGGACAACAACGACATTGCGCCGTTCAAGAACATCCTCAACGAGATGTACAGCAAGGACATTTCCAAGAAGGTTCATTCCTCTTATCTGCTGAAAGCGCAGAAAGGCCAGTTTACCGGCTGCCTTGCCCCCTTCGGCTACCAGAAAGACCCGGAGGACAAAAACCACCTGCTGATTGACGAGGAAACGGCACCCATTGTCCGGCGTCTGTTTGCGTGGGCGCTGGAAGGACACGGCCCCAACTACATCCGGCGCAGGCTGGAAGAAGAAAAAATCCCCTGCCCGACCTACTGGAACCGGGTACGGGGGCTGCGGAACGTGTCAACCAAGTGGGAAAAGAAAGACCCGGTAAATGGGCGGTATATCTGGGACTTTACCGTGATTAAGGACATCCTGATGAATCCCGTCTATACCGGCGCTATCGCTTCCCAGAAGAAGGAATACCGCTTCAAAATCGGCACCATCGGGGAGAAGAAGCCGGAGGAATGGATTGTCGTGGAGAACCAGCATGAGCCGCTTGTTGACCGCAAGACCTTTGACATCGTGCAGCGCAAGCTGAAATCCCGGCAGCGCCCCCGCCAGACCGGGGAAATCAGCCTGTTTGCGGGGCTTATCAAATGCGGCGAGTGCGGGAAGTCGCTGACTATCCGCTACACCAACGAGAAGCACCCGAAGCAGATTTATTCCTGTAAGACCTACAATGCCTACGGGAAACAGCACTGTTCCCAGCACCGGGTTGAGTACGACACCCTGTACCGGCTTGTACTGAACAAAATCCGGGAGTGTGCCAGAGCCGCCCTGATGGACGGGGAAGCCGTTGCCGGGAAGCTGTCCGACACCTGCGAAGCCGAGCAGAAAGGCCAGCGGGAAGCGTTGGAACGCTCCCTTGCCAAAGACGAGGAACGGATTGACGTTCTGGAAAAGATGGTTCTGCGGCTGTATGAGGATATGGTTGCCGGACGTATCAGCGAAGCAAACTTCAATCTGCTGATGGAAAAGACGCAGAAGGAACAGGCCGAGTTGAAGGCGAGGGTTGAGGAAGGCCGGAAGAAGCTGGCCGATGAAATCCGGCTTGCGTATGACGCCCGCCAGTGGGTAGAAGCCATTCAGGAATACGCCGACATCACGGAACTGGACGCAGCTACCCTTAATCGCCTGATTAAAGAAATCGTTGTCCATGAGAGCATAGACAGCGATAAAACAAGACACATTTCTATCGAAATTCATTTTAATCTCAAACCCCTCCCGGAAGTGGAGCAGGTCACAGCCTGACCTGCCCCGCCGGGGCGGTTCTAAAAAAACTCCATAGATATTTCTTGACACGCCGCCGCCCGCCATCGAGCCGGTTTCCTACACCTATTTGGGTATGAAACAGCTCATGGCGGGTGGCGGCATCATCGTCATTGGCACTACACTGATCCCTCTGCTGTCTGGCCTGTTTTAAGGTAGGCGCTTATGGATTTTCTCACCGACTGGCTCACAAACTGGCTCAAAGAGCTTCTGATTGGCGGGATCATGGGAAACCTCGAAGGTCTTTTTGATACCGTCAATACCCAAGTCGGAGAGATTGCGGCACAGGTAGGGACTACCCCGGCGGCGTGGCACGCCGGGGTTTTCTCCCTGATCCGACAGCTTTCCGAAACGGTGATCCTGCCGATTGCCGGAATGGTGCTGACCTTTGTTGCCACTTATGAGCTCATACAGATGCTTTTGGAAAAGAACAATATGCACGAGGTTGACGTTGCGAACCTCTATAAATGGATGTTCAAAACGGCCTGTGCAATCCTGATCCTGTCAAATACATTCAATATCGTCATGGCTGTGTTCGATGTGTCGCAGAGCGTTATCGCGCAGGCAGGCGGGCTCATTCAAGGCTCTACCGATGTTTCGGCGGATATGCTTGCCGAACTGGAGACCTCGCTGGAGGCGATGGACTTGGGGCCGCTTTTGGGGCTGTGGCTACAGTCTGCGCTCATTGGATTTACGATGAAGGCGATGGGGATTATCATTTTCGTTTTGGTGTATGGCAGGATGCTGGAAATCTATCTGCTGACCAGTCTGGCCCCCATCCCCGTTGCTACGCTTTCCAACCGGGAGCTTGGCAGCACCGGGCAAAACTACATCAAGTCCCTGTTTGCCGTTGGCTTTCAAGGGCTGCTGATCCTTGTATGTGTTGCAATTTACGCAGTGCTCATTCAAGGCATCGCAACAGGCGGCGATCCCATTGGGGCGATTTGGGGAACTGTGGGCTACACGGTTCTGCTTTGCTTCATGCTCTTTAAGACCGGGAGCATTGCCCAGCGTATCTTTGGCGCTCATTAACAGGAGGTGGTGTTTATGCCGAGAAGATACGGGGCAGACGGAACGCGCTTATGGAACGGAAAAACGCCGGAGGAGTTTACTGAGGCAGACGCTTACCGCTTTATGGCGGAAACAGAGGCCGTCCTGCAAAGAAAAGAGCTGATGGACGACCCCGCCCAGCCTGCTCCGGCAAGCGGAAAGGAGGAATTTTATCTGAGTAAGAAAGACGATGTATTGCTGACCCCGGAGCAGATTGCTGCGGAGGAACGGCGCTGGCTGTTTGATGCTCCCATCGCGGAGCTTGCAGAAGTCAAGGGCGTTAGCATTGATGAGGCAGTAAAAATGCGGACAGATGCTGTCTTGCAGGAGGCGGTTGTTCCGATCACGGTATCTGTCCGCCCGATTGAGCCGCAGGGAAAACTGATCGGCTTCGCCAGCGTCAACTTTGGCGGTGTGGTCATCGACGATTTTAAGGTTGTGGACGGAAAAAACGGGATTTTCCTCGGCGCTCCCTCTAAACCTGATCCTGCCAGCCGGACGGGATACCGGGCTACGGTTCGGATTCCTGACCGAGCCACACAGGAACGGATCAATGCGGCTGGTGTGGAGGCGTATCATGCGGCGGTGGAACAGCTTGTTGCACGGGCCCAGGCGGTACGGCCTGCCCCGATCAAGGAGCAGATGGCCGAGGCCGCGAAACAAGCTGGAAAAGAAAATGCCGCCCGGCCTGCACCTGCCAAAGCAAAGGAGGCCCGCAATGACCGATAGCCGCACTTTGGGACAACGTGTCCCGAAGGAGGGCTTGTTTCTCATGGACGGCATCGAGGGCTTGCGTTCTTTGCCAAAACATAGCGTGGATATGCTGCTGACTGATCCGCCCTACGGCACAACCCGGAATTATTGGGATGTGCCCCTGCCGCTCCCGGAGCTGTGGGAGGCGGTGAAATGGGCAGTCAAGCCGAATGGCGCAGTGCTGTTTTTCGCACAGTGCCCCTTTGACAAGGTGCTGGGCGCATCCAACCTCGCCATGCTCCGCTATGAGTGGATTTGGTACAAGGAGCGCGGAACGGGCTTTCTCAATGCAAACCGGGCTCCACTGAAAAAGTCCGAGAATATCTTAGTGTTTTACCAGAAGTCCCCGGTCTACAATCCGCAGTTTACTTATGGCAAGCCTTATGCCCGCGTTCATTCCCGAAGCGGTACAAGCTCCAACTATGGGAAATTTGAACGGCAGGGATCGGAGTCCAACGATGGCCGCCGCTATCCCGGAAATGTACTTTTTGTGCCTACGGTGTCCGGCGGCATCCACCCCACGCAGAAGCCCGTGGAGCTCTGCGAGTATCTGATCCGCACCTATACCCACCCCGGAGAACTGGTCGCGGACATTTGCGTTGGCTCCGGCACAACCGCGATTGCAGCCATCAACACAGAACGCCGCTTTGTATGCTTTGAAACGGCCCCGTCCTTTTATGCCGCCGCCAGTGAGCGCATCCGTGCGGCGCAGGCAGTAAAAAGCTCCGGCGAGAAAGGAGTGTAATTATCCAGCAGTATTCTATCATTTACGCCGATCCCCCTTGGCGCTACTCGGCTAAGAAAGTACAGGGCGCGGCGGAAAATCATTATCCCACTATGAGCATTGAGAATTTATGTGCGTTGCCTGTGGCTGATCTTGCAGCCCCGGACAGCGCACTCTTTTTATGGGCTACTTTCCCGCAGCTCCCGGAGGCACTCCGGCTGATCGAGGCTTGGGGCTTCACCTACAAAAGCGTTGCTTTCGTCTGGCTGAAAAAGAACAAGAAGGCGGATAGCTGGTTTTACGGCCTTGGCTTCTGGACAAGGGGCAATGCAGAAATCTGCCTGCTGGCGACCAAGGGACATCCAAAGCGGCAGGCTGCCAACATTCATCAATTCATCATTTCCCCGATTGAAGCCCATAGCAAAAAGCCGGACGAGGCCCGCGCCAAAATCATTTCCCTGATGGGCGATCTGCCCCGCGTGGAGCTCTTTGCCAGGCAGACCCCGCCCGGCTGGGCTGTATGGGGAAATGAAGTAACACCAACCATCCCGGACTTTGGGACACATTGTCCCGAAGTATAGAAAGGAGTGTGATCTATGCCCTATGTAAACGTACCAAACGATTTATCCAAAATCAAAACAAAGATGGCTTTCAACCTCACCAAACGCCAGCTTGTCTGCTTCGGCAGCGCGGGCGCAGTGGGGATTCCGGCCTATCTGCTAACCCGTGGCACCCTCGGCAATACCGGGGCGATGTTTCTCATGCTGGGAATTATGCTCCCGGCGTTCCTGCTGGCCATGTATGAAAAGGACGGCTTACCCTTTGAAAAGGTGGTGCGGAATATCATCCGGGCCAAGTTTCTAAGGCCGGGGATCAGGGCCTACCGAACCGAAAACATTTATGCGCCCTTTGCCGGGCCGGGCGCTGGAAAGGAGGATGTGATTGAAAAACACAAAGAAAAAAAACGGAGCCGCCGCCAAGGGTAAAGGCCGGGCGGCCCTGTCTGCCCAACAGACAATCCCGTATCTGTCCATGCACCCGGACGGTGTGTGCAAGCTCCCGGGTGGGCTCTATACAAAAACTGTGGAATATGAGGACATCAATTACTCCGTGGCATCCACCGAGGATCAGACTGCCATATTCAGCGGATGGAGTTCATTTCTCAACTACTTTGACAGTTCGCTGCCGTTCCAGCTTTCCTTTATCAACCGTCGTTCCCATTCCCGCAGCCGCTATCAAGTCAATATCCCGAAAGCGGATGACAACTATAACAGCGTCCGGGATGAGTTTACCGGGATGCTGAAAAATCAGATTGCCAAAAGCAATAACGGCATTGAACGCTCAAAATACATCACCTTTGGCATACCCGCCGAGGGGATTGCGGAGGCACGGCCCCGTCTGGAGCGTGTGGAGGCCGATGTCATGGGAAACTTTAAGCGACTGGGCGTTCCCTCGGAGCCGATGGACGGACGGGCCCGCCTTGCGCTGCTTCATAGCCAGATGCACCCGGGGAGCCGTAAGGCGTTCCGCTTTTCGTGGAAAGACATCCCGCAGACCGGGCTCGGCACAAAAGACTTTATTGCCCCGGACAGTCTCGACTTCCGCCAGTCCCGCACATTCCGCATCGGCCAGTATTGGGGCGCGGTGTCCTACTTACAGATTATGGCATCGGAGCTTTCGGATAAGTTGTTGGCGGAAATCTTGGAGCTGGATGCGGAAATGACCGTGACCATGCACATTCAGACCGTGGATCAGCTCAAGGCAATTAAGACCATCAAGGGGAAAATCTCGGACATCGGAAAAATGAAAGTGGAGGAACAGAGAAAGGCTGTGCGCTCCGGCTATGACCCGGATATTCTTCCCCCTGACCTGATTACATTCAGCAAGGACGCAGCGGAGCTTCTGGCTGATTTGCAATCCCGCAATGAGCGAATGTTTCTGCTGACCTTTACGGTGGTAAACCTTGCTCCTAACCGCCAGCGGCTGGAAAACGATGTGTTTACCGTGGGCGGTATCGCGCAGAAATACAACTGCGCTCTGCGCCGTCTGGACTGGCAACAGGAACAGGGCTTTGTTTCCTCGTTGGCCCTTGGTTACAACGAGGTAGAAATCCAGCGCGGTATGACCACCAGCTCCACAGCCATCTTTATTCCTTTTATGACAAGGGAGCTCCGCATGGCTGGGCAGGCCCTCTACTATGGCATGAACGCACTTTCTCACAATGTCATCATGGCTGACCGCAAAAAGCTGAAATCGGCAAACGGGATGTATTTGGGCTCTACGGGCTCCGGCAAGAGCTTTGCCGCAAAGCGCGAGCTCTTGAATGTGTTTCTCACCATCCCGCAGGATCGGATCATTGTGGTTGACCCGATGGGCGAATATGCGCCGCTGGTGCGAAGGCTGGGCGGCCAGGTGATCGAGATTGCCCCGGACAGTCCGCACCACCTCAATCCGATGGATGTAGAGCTCAATATGGCTGCCGGAGAAAGCCCACTTTCCATGAAGGCGGATTTTCTTTTGTCCCTGTGCGAGCTGGTGGTCGGCGGCAAGGAAGGCTTGCAGCCCATTGAAAAGACGGTCATTGACCGCTGTGTGCGTTTGGTGTACCGGGAGCAGGCGCTCGGATTGGAAACCGCAAAAACACCGCTGTTGCAGGATTTGTACGAAGAGCTTTTACGCCAGCCGGAGCCCGAGGCCCGGCGCGTGGCAACTGCCTTAGAGCTTTATTGCACAGGCTCCCTCAATCTCTTTAACCATCCTACCAACGTCAAGACGGACAGCCGTGTGGTGTGCATCGTTCTGAAAAACATGGGCGAAAATCTTAGAAAGATTGCAATGCACATCACAAATGAGTTTGTTTCGCAGGCGGTGGATCAAAACTTCCACGAGGGTGCGGCGACTTGGTGCTACTTTGACGAGTTTCATATCCTGCTCCGCGATCCGCTGACAGCCAGCTACTTTGTGGCAGTCTGGAAAATGCTGCGTAAAAAAGGATGTGTGCCCTCTGCTTTGACGCAGAACGTCAAAGACCTTTTGGCCAGCCGGGAAATCGAGAACATTCTGGACAACACGGATTTTATGATTCTGCTTTCGCAGGCGCAGAGTGACCGTACCATTCTGGCAAAACAGCTCGGCATTTCCGAGCATCAGCTTTCCTATATCACACACAGCAATTCCGGCGAGGGCCTGTTGTTCTATGGAAATGTGACCATCCCATTTGTGGATCGGTTCCCTCGCGGAGAAATCTATGACCTGCTGACTACCCGCCCGGAGGATATGAAGAATGAAACGAAAAACGAATAAGACCAAGGAGGAGGCTTGGTCGCAGACCGCCCACGCCCCTGACGGGGAGCAGCCCGGGCCTGAGGTTTCCGGCACTTCGGGACAAAGTGTCCCGAAGTCCAAGTTCCGCAAAAAGAGCCAGCAGGAACAAGCTGCTGCGGCAAAGCTCCGCATGGAGTCCCAAGGCGAAAAGCTGGAACAGGCCCGGGAGAAGCTGGCAAAGCAAAAGCCGCCGAAAAAGCCCGGCCCGGTAAAACGCATAGGCCGTGTTGCCAGCGGTTCCGTTCACAGCTTCGTGCATGGCAAGATTTTTGAAGTGGAACAGGAAAATGTCGGCACGGAAGGCGCACACCGTTCTGAGCTTGTGGGAGAAACCGCGCTGCGGCACGGCTCTCGCTTTGTGCGCCGTAAAGTCCGGGAACATCCGGCAAAAGTGGTACGCAAGGCCGAGGCCCGCTATACCAAGTACACGGCGGACTACCATTTTCACACCGCCGCACAGGAGCACCCGGAGCTGACGAAAAATGCCCTTACCCGCTACTGGCAGAAGCAACGGCTCCGCAGGCAATACCGCAAGCAGGCAAAGGAGGCTGCAAAGCAGGGCGCGGCTGCGGCTGGGAAAACTGCCACAGCCACAGAACGCCTGACTGCCCGGGCAGTGGAATTTGTCAAAAGTCATCCTGCAGGTGCCGTGATTGCGGTGCTCTGTGTGTTACTCCTGTTTGCTATGCAGTCCTGTTCCTCTACCATGCTTATGCTGGGGAACGCCGGGGCCGGTGCATTAGGAGCCAGCACCTATCCTTGCGAGGATCGTGATATGCTGGCCGCCGAAGCCGCCTATTGTGCGCTGGAAGATGATTTACAGCATTATCTGGACACCTATGAAAGCACCCATGACTATGACGAATACCACTTCGATCTGGACGAAATCGAACATGATCCCTATGTGCTGCTTTCTCTTTTGTGTGCGCTCCATGAGGGACAATGGACAATAGGCGAGGTACAGGGAACGCTGCAAATGCTCTTTGACCGCCAGTACATTTTGACCGAGGATGTGGTGGTGGAAACCCGGTATCGCACGGAAACCGACACATGGACGGACGAGGACGGCAACTCCCATACGGACACCTATCAGGTGCCTTACGATTATTACATCTGTACGGTCACGTTGGAAAATTTTGATTTGTCCCATGTACCTGTGTACGTTATGGGCGGGGATCAGCTTTCCCGGTATGCCATCTATATGGCAACGCTGGGAAACCGCCCCGATCTGTTCCCGGATTCTCCCTATGTGAACAAGTACATTACCGGGAAACCCGGTGATTACGAAGTGCCCGGAGAATATCTGGACGATGAAACCTTTGCCGCGATGCTTGCCGAAGCGCAGAAATACATCGGCTATCCCTATGTGTGGGGCGGCAGTTCTCCCGCCACTTCCTTTGATTGCTCGGGGTACGTTTCGTGGGTCATCAATCACTCCGGCTGGAATGTGGGCAGGCTGGGAGCCCAGGGGCTCTATAACATCTGTACGCCGACCAGTTCTCCCAAACCCGGTGATCTGGTGTTCTTCAAAGGCACCTATGACACGCCGGGCGTGAGCCATTGCGGGATTTATGTCGGTGATGGAAAAATGCTGCATTGCGGAGATCCCATCGGCTACGCAAATTTGAATACAAGCTACTGGCAATCTCACTTTTACGCCTACGGGCGTTTACCGTGACAGGAGGTTTTGAAATGGCAACTACCAAAAGCATGAAAATTCAGGCCGAGATTGATAAGGTCAAGGCCAAAATCAGTGAACAGCAGGCCCGGCTCAAGGAGCTGGAGCAGAAAAAGCTGGAGGCGGAAAACAGCGAGATCGTGGACATTGTGCGTGGTATGAGCATTTCCCTTACGGAGCTCCCGCTACTGTTTGAAAAGCTGAAGGATGGAGGTACTTTGGGACAAAGTGTCCCGAAGTCCGAAGAAGAAAAGGAGGAAAACTGAATATGAAACACTTTCGTATGTTGGCGGCGGGGCTTTGCTCCGCCGTTCTTTTATGCGGCTTTGCGATTCCGGCCTACGCCTATTCGGACAGTGGGAATGAGGAACCGCCTGTTGTGGAAGAAACTCCGGCCCCGGAGCCTGCACCTACCATTACCCCGGGCGAGGGCTTTTCGGAGGATGGAAACCTTGTGACCCGCGATCTGCTCTATGATGCTGCAACCAACAAACAGTTCATCACGGTGGAAACCAGCGGCGGCAACACCTTTTACATTGTCATTGATTATGACAAGCCTGTGGACGAGGACGGCGAACAGTATCACACCTACTTTTTGAACATGGTGGATGAAGCCGATCTGCTGGTGGCACTGGAGACCGCTGGCGGAGAACTTCCGGCCTGCTCCTGCACAGAAAAATGTGCGCCCGGAGCTATCCATACGGATTGCGAGGTCTGCGCGGTCAACATGACCGAGTGTGCTGGCACAGCTCCCGAACCCGCTCCGGTGACGGAACCTGCGGAGGAGCCGGAACCCGAGCCCCAGCAGAAAAGTAATGCCGGGACGCTTCTGCTGATCTTGGCAGTGGCTGTTCTGGGCGGCGGTGCAGGCTGGTACTTCAAAATCTACCGCCCGAAGCATGAAAAAGCTGCTGTACCCGAAGATGATTACAGTGAGGAACTGGCTGATTATGACGATCCCGAGGACGATGGGCCGCCTTGGGACGAGGACGATACAGAAAGCGAGGATAATGAATGAGATTTACCAACAACCCCTATGAGGAATTTATGAAAGAAAAAAGCTACTTTAATGGTGTGCCGCCAAGCCTGCCGCCGAAGGGCTCCCGTTGTGACGGCTGCCCTTACTGGCGCGGGATCGGTTGCGTGTTCTGCTACCGGGAGCAGCTCAAACCACCGGGCAACGGGAGGTGATGCTGTGGGCCGAGAACTGACCCGGACAGAAAAAGCGGCAATCCGCAGGCTGGTGTCAAAATGGTGTGCCAACTATGACCGGGACTGCGGCTGCCTGCCGCTGGATTGCGAGTGCTATATGTTTGGGAAATGCTGGACGGGGGCTTATTGCCGCTACTTCCGCGAGGCAGTTCTGCCCCTTGATCCGGCGCTGGAGGCTGCGTTGCTGACAGAGGGGCCAAGGCCGGATTTCAAGGCTTGCCCGGTATGCGGCAGAGCCGTGGCTCCTGATGGACGGCAAACCTATTGTTCGGCGGCCTGTGCAAAGGCGGCACACCGCAGACAGCAGCGGGAATATATGCGGAAAAAACGGGGCTGATGTGTTGACAATTAGGACATCCAAAACCCGCCTGTGACAAGGCTTTTTAAGGCCCTTTTCTGCGGGAGGTGTATGTTTCTATGTCCGGCCCTGTTTCCGTGAGATGCTGTCAACATTTTAGCTGCCGGGGCTTTGGGACAATTTGTCCCAAAGTTCCGGCTTTTGTGGAAGGAGGTACTATGCCGAAATATTATCCGATCAATGAAGAAGCCGCAAAGCGGGCAAAGGATATGAACAGCTTTTCCGACTATCAGCCGGGCTCCGCTACGACGAGCTACCGGGCAATGGTCGATGAAGCGTATGCAGCGGCGGAACGCCAGAAAGCCCGTGTCGATCCCATGTACCACGATAAGATTGACGCTCTGGTGGATCGCTATGCCCGGAAACTTGCGGAAAATCTGAATGAACGCAATGTGATTGATGCCCGGGTGCCCTCTATTCTGATCTCCGGGGGCGGCAATTTCCCTGTGACAAAAAAGCACAAGCAGAACGCCGCCCGGGATCGCAACTATGGAGAGTATGCGGAGATTTCAAAGCTGCTTGATAAAATCCGCTCTGTTGGAATGGGTGGGATCAGCGCGGATGACGATCTGGCCGTGGAAAAGCTGACAAAAAAGCTGGAGGGGCTGGAGTCCCTGCAGGCCACCATGAAGGCGGTCAATGCGTATTTTCGGAAACACAAAACGCTGGACGGCTGCCCGGAGCTTACGCCGGAGCAGGCCGAAAAGCTCAAAGCAGATATGGCGCAGTCATGGCACTTGGACAAAAGCAAGCCATACCCCGCCTATCTGCTTTCCAACAACAACGCCAACATCCGCCGTGTGCGCCAGCGCATTGAGGAACTGAGCAGCCGCTCCGAGTTTGCAGGCTGGACATTCCCCGGAGGCGAGGCAAAGATCAACGAGGCTGAAAATCGTTTGCAGCTTATTTTTGAGGAAAAGCCCGATGCCAATCAGCGGCAGGAACTGAAAAGCAACGGCTTTAAGTGGGCTCCCAGCCAAGGGGCATGGCAGCGGCAGCTTAACCAGAACGCCATCCGTGCTGCGGCCCGGATAGACTTTCTGCGGCCCGAGGATGGTACAAGCCCCTATCAGCTCCAGCCGTTTGTGAAAAGAGAAAACAAAGAAATGTCTCGATGATGGGAGGTGTACTATGGACAAAAATCAAGGCTACGCCATTTTGAAGGCGGTCATGCTGGAAAATGGGCGGGGATTTGCATTGGGCGAACATCCCACCGCGCCATCCCGCTATGTCACATGGGCCTGCTATGATGACAAGGACGGCCAGCGGCAGTATGAATGGGGTCACTATGGAAATGACCGCACCGCGATGGAACAGGATTTCACAGACCGGGTGCAGGACTATCAGCGTATTTATAACGTCGGGATCAGGCAGACCGAGGCTCCCGGCCTTTACAAGTATTATTCGACCCAGCGGCCTGTAGACATCGGGACATTCCCGAAGCCGCCTTATAACAAGCCGGATGAAATCTTCAATTACGATCAGCGCATCCCGGTGGAAAATGGCTCGTTCTTGGCTTGGGGCTATCTTACCTATACCCGCCCGCTAACGGAAAAACAGGCATCCGACTATGAGCTGCGTCCTGCGCCTGATAATCCCGACAGGCCCCGTCCGATTGCCGAGCAGATGAAAAATGCGGCAAAGTTGGCGGAGGCAGATCGCGGCTCGGAGGCTCCGGCTCCCCAACGGAGGCAGCCTGACCGTGGCGATAGATAAGAAGGTGCGTATATGGAAAAGAAACGTGAACAGGAATTGTCTGTACTGGAGGTGCTGCGCCTGCACCGTGAATTTCATTTGCCGCACCCTGTTCCGGCAGACGAACAGGAAAAGCCGCTGGATAAGGTAAAGGAGCCGCCCCGCGCCTGCCGCAGCCGGGAGCGTGAGGAGCGATGACAAAAAAGCGCCGCCGTCCGATCCATCTTCATGTGATGGTGTCGGAGGCGGAGCAGGCTTTGATTCAAGAACGTATGGCGGAGGCTGGCATCCGTAATATGGGAGCCTATATGCGGAAAATGGCCCTGAGTGGGTATGTGCTTCATGTTGACCTTTCGCCTGTTCGTGAGCTGGTTTCGCTCCAGCGGCGCTGCTCCAACAATCTGAACCAAGTGGCAATTCAGGCCAACACCTACGGCGCGATTTATCCCGAAGAACTCGCGGCCTTGCAGCGGGACTATGCCGCTTTGTGGGGGCCGCTGTCTGATCTCTTGAAACAGCTCTCCGCGCTGGTAGAGCTCTGACCCATCCGGGGAGTGGTTGATACCGCTCCCCGGCTTTTTCTACTTCGGGACAAAGTGTCCCAAAGTAAAAATACTGTTTGCCGGAAGGAGGGATTTTTACGGCGACCACCTACATCCGCCCTTATAAAACAGCGGCGGGAAAAAGTGCAATTCAAACGATGGAGGATCGTTTCACCTATGGCCTGAACCCGGAAAAGCTGGGAGCCGTATCTTCCTATCTCTGCGATCCGAACACGGCTCCCGCCGAGTTTCTTCTGGTAAAAAGTCAATACCTTGCAGAGACAGGCCGGGCCGTATCTCGCGGGGCACTGTTCTTTCAGATCCGGCAGGCGTTTCTGCCCGGGGAGGTTACGGCGGAAGAAGCAAATCGTATCGGTTATGAAACGGCGATGCGCTGGACAAAGGGAAAGTATCAGTTCTTCGTCTGTACGCATACCGACAAGGCCCATATTCACAATCACATTTATTTCAATGCAACGGCCTTTGACCGCTCCCGGAAATTTCATAATTTTATTGGTTCGTCCTTTGCCCTGCGGCGGCTCTCTGACCGCGTGTGCATCGAACATGAATTGTCTGTCATTCAAAATCCGCGCCAGCACAGCAAGGGCCGCTTTCTTCACTATGGCCAGTGGATCGGGGAAAAGCCGCCCTCTGCCAAGCAGCGGGTGCGGCTGGCCGTTCTCGCCGCTTTGGAGAAAAAGCCCACGGACTTTGCCGACTTTCTTCGTCTCATGGAGGAGTCCGGCTTTGCCGTAAAACAGGGGCGCGGCGGTGTCATCTCATTCCTTGCGCCCGGACAGGAAAAACCGACCCGGCTCCGGGCTTCTACACTGGGAGCCGGATTTGACCCGGAGGACATCAAGGCGGTAATTGCTGGGGAAAGTCCGCTCCCTGAACTACCAGAGGAGCCCACGGTTCCGCCACGGCGAGTTAATCTTATCATCGACATTCAAGAGCGTATGGCCCAGGGCAAAGGCCCGGCCTATGAACGATGGGCCAAGGTCTACAACCTAAAACAGATGGCTGCCGCGCTCCAGTATTTGCAGGAGTATCATCTGACAGACTATGCGGCGCTGACGGCCCGCACCGAGGCTGCTGTGGATCACTTTCACAAGCTGTCTGACGAGCTCCGCACAACGGAGGAGGCCCTTTCCAAAACCTCGGAGCTGATGGCTGCCACGGTGGACTATGCCAAGACCCGCCCGGTGTTCGATGGGTACAAGGCTGCGCGGTACAGCAAAAAGTATCTGGCCCAGCATGAAGTGGAGCTTGCCACTTACCGGGCGGCAAAGGATACCATGAACACCATACTGAACGGCGCAAAGCTCCCTAAGATTGAAGCACTAAAAAAATCCCGCCGTGAGCTGGCGGGACAAAAGAAAGAGCTTTATGCAGAATACCGGGATGCCCAGCGGCAAATGCGGGAGGCCGTGGCAATAAAAGCGAACATTGATCATCTGCTCGGCATAACGGACGAGCGTGAGAATAAGGCACAGGAACGATAGTGACGGGCCGCAGACTACGGTGCAGCGCACCGGGACTTTGGGACAATTTGTCCCGAAGTACAGCGGGTTTGGGGAGCTCCCCAACAAGCATTTTTGCGGGCCCTGCGCCCTGCAAAAATTTCGGAGTGTGGCCACACCCGAATTGCTTGCCAAAACGCGCAACCCGCAACATGGCGCAAAAAAACGGAGGTTACGCTTTCTTTTACGTTTCCTCCGTTTCTTTCGATGCTTTCATCGCTTGGATTGTAGCTTCAACGATTTTCAATTCTCTTTCGTCCAAGGCGTTCAACATGGCATCAATCCGCTTTCTGCACTCGCTCCCGCTATTTTGGGACGGGTAAAAGTATTGATCCACCGATATATCAAACATTGTGACCATCTGATAAAAGGTGTTGAGGCTTGGATGCTGACCGTCATTTTCGTTATACATAATGGTACGCGGAGCGCGGTCAACAATATAGGCCAGTTGCTCCTGTGTCATGCCGCTGGCTTCTCTTGCCCGCTTGATGGCGAGCCCTATATCGTGAAAATCAAAGCGTCTTTCATCTCGTTCTATCTTCATAACATCACCTGATATGATTTTACATTTCATGTGATATTATTTGAACGATTATGTATTTCATGCTACTGACTATTTAATTTCACATTCTTTTCTTCCAAAACTTGTATTGTTCGAGTCGAAGAACTATAATATACTCTATGGAGGTGCAGAATGGATTATATGACACTAAAAGAGGCCGCCGAAAAATGGGGCGTGACACCTCGTAGAGTAAATTACTATTGTGCTGCCGGGCGTATTCCCGGCGCTGTGAAGATGGCTGGTGTTTGGCTGATCCCAAAGAACGCAGAAAAGCCGATTGACGGAAGGACAAAACAAGGAAAGGAATTAAAACATGAATAGAATATTGCTATTGGAGGATGATGTCAGTCTAATAGATGGCTTGGTCTACTCTTTGAAAAAGAATGAATTTGATGTTGAAGTTGCCCGTACAGTATGTGAAGCAAAACAATACTTATCCGAACTCGACCGATACGATTTATTGATTTTGGATGTTACTCTGCCAGATGGAACAGGATTTGACGTATGCGAAAGAGTAAGAAAAGAAAATCAGCAGATACCGATTATATTCCTGACTGCATCGGATGAAGAAGTCAGCATAATTCGTGGATTAGATAGCGGTGGGGACGATTATATCACCAAGCCTTTCAAACTGGGGGAATTGTGTTCCCGCATCCGGGCGCTGTTGCGTCGGGCCGGAGTTTCCAAAAGCGAAAAAAACACTTCTATGGAATGTGGCGACATTACCATTGATCTGTTGGGTAGCCGTGCAACCTTAAAGGGAAAAGCATTGGATTTGACAAGCGCCGAATATCGTTTGCTTTGTCTGCTGGTAAGAAACGCAAATCGCGTTGTGACAAGGGACATCATTCTAAATGAGCTGTGGGATGATACAGGAAATTTTGTTGATGATAATACCCTGTCCGTCTATGTACGGCGGCTTCGTGAAAAAGTGGAAACCAATCCGTCCCATCCAGAACACCTTATAACCATTCGTGGGTTCGGCTACCAATGGAAAGAGGTGTCTATATGAGTTTGTACCAAGATAGACAGATTAAAGGGTTCCTGCTATTTTTGACTTTGTTTGCTCTGCTGTTTGTAGGTACAGCAACCGTTTTGACTATTTATCAGGTGAACGATGCGGAAGTCCTATGGCTCAAACATGATGAAGCGGTTTCATCCTCACTTTTGGAACAGGGTGTTCCGAAAGAAGTGGTTGCAGTTGCCTTTACGAACACAGACATCAGTGACGATGGTAGGTCATTATTAGCGGCTGCGGGTTTGGGAAAACAGTCAGAAAGCAGTATGCGGCCTTATTTCAATCAATTTCAGCGTTCCGCTTTCTGCACCATGCTATGCACTGTGCTATTTTTTCTCTTTGTGCTTGCCATAGGAATATTTATTTTTTTCTGGAAAAGGAAGCGATTGTATCAACAGGCCGACAAAATATTGCTAAATTACATCAACGGGGATTACTCTTGTCATTTACCGCAGAATTATGAGGGGGCTATCTACCAAGTGTTTTCTTCGATAGAACAGCTTGCAACTATGCTCCAATCCAAAAATGAAACAGAACGTAAAGCAAAAGAGTTTTTGAAAGACACCATATCCGATATATCTCACCAGCTCAAAACGCCTCTGGCAGCCCTCACTATGTATCAGGAGATCATTGAAAGTGAGCCAGAAAATGCAGAAACGGTCAAACAGTTTGCGGCGAAGATGGGTATTTCTCTAAAGCGTATGGAGCAGTTAATCTTATCCATGTTGAAGATAACCCGACTGGATACGGGAAACATCATTTTTGAGAAAAAAAGTTGCCGTGTGTCCGAGCTGATAGCTCATTCAGTCAATGACCTAACCACAAGGGCTAAAAGCGAAAGCAAGCAGATTCAGATAGATGGCGATGGTGAACAGCAGCTTATTTGTGACATGGAATGGACAGGTGAAGCGATTGGAAACATTGTAAAAAATGCACTGGATCACACGCAAGCTGGCGGTATTGTCCGTATTACATGGGAGCGCACTCCTGCTATGTTTCGGATTTTTATTTCTGATAATGGTAACGGCATAGTCCCGGAAGATATTTACCATATCTTTAAACGCTTTTATCGCAGCAAACATTCCCTTGATACACAAGGAATCGGGCTGGGGCTTCCCCTTGCCAAGTCCATTATTGAGGGTCAAAACGGTGTTATCTCCGTACAAAGTGAAGTCGGAAAAGGTACGCTGTTTACACTATCTTTCCTTACGGATCTGTAAGGTCAAATTCACCTGCTTGTAAGCTGTTTTTGCTATCCTTTTGAGAAAGGAGGTACTGATGACTATGGAAATATTGAAAGTACAAGATTTATGTAAAACTTATGGCAAGGGTGAGGCGAAAGTCGAAGCGTTGAAGAAGGTTTCCTTCTCCCTGGATAAAGGCGAATTTGCTGCCGTTGTGGGTGAATCCGGTTCTGGCAAAAGCACATTACTGAACTGTATTGGAGCTTTGGATACCCCTACTTCCGGCCACATTTGGATTGATGAACAAGACCTGTTTTCCATGAAAGAGGAACAGCGCACGATTTTCCGCCGTCGTAATATCGGCTTTATCTTCCAATCCTTTCAGTTGGTTTCCGAGCTGAATGTGGAGCAGAATATCATGTTTCCGCTTCTTTTGGACTATCGCAAACCAGACCCGGCAGCAGTAGAAGAAATTTTGGAACTCTTGGGACTTACCGAGCGTCGACATCACCTGCCGAGCCAACTATCCGGCGGACAGCAGCAGCGTGTTGCCATTGGCCGGGCGTTAATCACAAAGCCCAAACTGATTCTGGCAGATGAACCTACTGGCAATTTGGACAGCAAGAATAGTCAGGATGTTATCGCCCTGCTTACGCAGGCGTCCCGTCGCTATCAGCAAACAATCCTGATGATTACCCACAATAAGGATTTGACTGCATCCGTTGATCGGGTGTTCCGGGTATCAGATGGCGTTTTGACGGATTTGGGAGGAAAAACAAATGAAGCATTATCTTGACCTTGTTCCCATATCCGCAAAAATCCACAAGAAGCAAAGCAGAATGTCTATTTTCTGCATTGTGCTGGCGGTATTTCTGGTTACAACTATTTTTGGAATGGCAGATATGTTCATCCGCAGCCAGATTTTGCAGGCACAGCAGGAGTCTGGGAATTGGCATATTGCCATTAAGAATATCAGCAATGAAGAAGCAGCAATTATTGCTTCACGCCCTGATATTGAAGTATTTTCACCGTATGGCGTACTCAATTATCGTGGAGATTTAGGCTACACTTTGGGTGGAAAAGATGTAGCGATATGCGGTTGTGATGAAAGCTATATAACTGAAATCTGGACTGACCAAATTGAAGAAGGTGTTTTTCCACAGACAAGTAATGAAGCGTTGGTGACTGAAAATGCAAAGCAGATAATGGGTGTTGCGATTGGTGATCCCATTGCCGTAGAAACTCCTGATGGCGATAAACTGAATTTTACCATATCAGGATTTATGAATAATACCGCCTCGATCATGAGTGGCGACTCCTACGGCATCATTTTGAACACAGAGGATTACTGCGCGATTTATCCGAATGTATCAGACGGGGAGCCGAATGATTACGGCATTATGTTTTTTACTCAATTTGCAAACACAAGAAATATACAAGGGAAAATTGCAGATTTGAAAGAACAATGCAATTTATCGAATGAACAAATATCTTCCAACAACAATCTGCTTGGATTGCTTGGACAAAGCCGCGTTCCCTTTTTGTTACAGGTTTACTTGGCTGCGGCTGTATTGTTTGTACTGGTAATGTTAGCTGGTATTATGATGATTGCAAGCAGCCTGAACAGCAATGTAGCCCAGCGTACCGAATTTTTCGGCCTTATGCGCTGTATCGGTGCAACCCCAAAACAGGTTATGCGCTTAGTACGGAAAGAGGCGCTTAGTTGGTGCCGTTTGGCAATCCCTGTGGGTATTTCCATCGGTATAGTTGTCATTTGGGTCTTATGTGCGATTTTGCGTTTCCTAAGTCCGGAATTTTTCAAAGCGATGCCTACATTCGGATTTAGCGTACCAAGTATTCTTGCAGGAATCGTTGTGGGCTTGGTAACGGTTTTGTTCGCTGCCTATTCTCCGGCAAAGAAAGCAGCAAAAGTATCTCCGTTGGCAGCGGTTTCCGGTAATGCAAACGACTTGGAGCCTGCAAGAAATGCTGCTAATACACAACTGCTTAAGATTGATACAGCACTTGGAATTTATCATGCAAAAGCAAATCGGAAAAATCTGTTTTTGATGACAAGCTCATTTGCTCTCAGTATTATCCTTTTCCTTTCATTCTCTGTAACAGTTGAGTTCATGCAGCATACCTTAACACCGCTCCAACCTTGGACAGCAGATTTATCTATCATAAGCCCTGATAACGCCTGTGCTATTGACAAAGCATTACTTGATGATCTAAAGGAAAATCCTGTTGTGGATTTAGCGTATGGAAGAAAATTTGCATACGAGGTTCCGTCTGTCACAAACGGTATTGAAAAAAAGATGGATTTAATCTCTTATGAGCAGTATCAATTTGATTGGGCAAAGGACTATTTATTAGAGGGTTCTCTGGAATCTGTGCAAACTGATTTAGGGACGGGCTTAATTGTTTATAATTCGCAGAACACAATACAAATAGGCGATACTGTATCGTTGAATACAAACGGACAAAGTAAAGAAATCCAAATCGTGGGAATGTTGTCCGACTGTCCGTTTTACAGTGCCTCCGGTGTTGGAACAATTATTTGTTCAGAGGATACATTTGAACAAATTACTGGCGAGTCGAAATATACGGTTATTGATGTGCAGTTAGTGAAAGGCACAACAGACGAAGATGTTTATGTGATCCGCCAAATGGTAGATTCCTCATTTACTTTCGCTGATGAACGCATGGGTAACAGCAGTACCATGGGAACTTACTATTGTTTTTGGCTGTTCATCTATGGATTCCTCGTCCTAATTGCAATGATTACAATTTTTAACATAATCAATAGTATTTCCATGAGTGTGTCTGCACGGTTGAAACAGTATGGCGCTTTCCGTGCCATCGGCGTTAGCATGGGGCAGCTAAGTAAAATGATTGTTGCAGAAGCCTTCACCTATACCATAATTGGCGGTGTAGTTGGTACGGTGTTGGGACTGTTTTGTAACAAGCTATTGTTTGGAATGTTGATAAGTTATAGATGGGGGGATGCTTGGACTCCTCCATTACCAGAGGTAGCTGTTATTCTGTTGATTGTCGTAAGCTCTGTAATTCTGGCTGTGCATGGGCCAATCAAGAGAATACGCAATATGTCCATTGTTGATACAATCAGCGCACAGTAATTCTACTTTTGAAGCGGGTGGCTTTAGAAGCCGCCCACTTTTGTCTTACAAATTCGTAAGTTGAAATTCACCTGTTTGTAAGCTGATTTTTTTATAATTAAGTTGATGAAAGAGAGGAAAAAATGAAAAAAATCCTTTCCACCAGAGTATTGGTGAAGATTTGTGTATTAACAACTATACTGCTGGTTTTGATAATCTATACTATATGGGGCAATTCAGCATTGATGGTAAGTATGGTTAATATCTCCAGCGATCGCATACCATCTGCCTTTTCTAATTTTCGGATTGCACAAGTGTCCGACTTGCATAATGCTGAATTTGGAGAAAGCAATACAGAATTGATAGAATTGCTGTCTGAACACGAACCGGATATTATTGTGATAACTGGAGATTTAATCGATGCTGGACATACAGACATTGAGATTGCGTTTGATTTTATAAAACAAGCTGTTCAAATAGCCCCTGTCTACTTTGTAACTGGAAACCACGAAGCTAACTTCTCACATTATGATCAATTCAAAACAGGGCTTGAAGCGTCTGGCGTAACTGTCCTTGAAGATGAAGCAATACAGTTAGTGCATAACAACGAAATGATTACCCTTATCGGGCTTTCTGATTCTGACTTTACGATTAAGGGCGATATGTTTAATGAAGCGCCAGCCATGGTCAACACAAAATTGAATAGCCTTATTGATGACGAAAACAGTTACACTATACTGCTATCACATCGGCCAGAGTTATTTGAAACCTATGTATGCTGTGGTGTTGATTTGGTTTTATGTGGTCATGCACACGGAGGGCAGTTTCGATTACCTTTTATTGGGGGGCTCGTTGCCCCCAATCAAGGGCTGTTTCCTAAATATGATTCCGGCCTTTATACAGACGGAAAGACAAATATGGTTGTTAGCCGCGGCCTTGGAAATAGTATTATTCCATTCCGATTTAATAATCGTCCAGAGGTTGTATTAGTAGAACTTAACACCGAATAACGATACTTCAACCGAATATTGAAATGATCTGCCGCACGACGGCAAAAGAAAAAAAGCCGTCGTAGAGCAGACAATTTGACACGCCCATTTGAAACGGCGGCTTTGATTTTCAGAGCCGCCGTTTCTTTGCGTCTACACAAACCAATGACGACTTGCAGGGACACGGTAGCCGATTGGAGGTTATTTTCCGTGTCCTTTTCTCTTTTTCGCAGTATCCATGATCTGCACCAGTTAAAAAAAGCATAGCCCCTCCATCGAAGCAGTCTGGCTTTGAATGTGAAATTAAACAGTACATAACCGATAATATATTTTCGTGCGCTTGTGTGGCCTTGTGTCGCGCAGGCGTATTTTGCTTTCCAGACTTCGAGACAAAGTGTCCCGAGGTGCGGTGCCGTTCTCCGCCATTACTCCATTTCGTTTCCGACCAACCCCGAACAAACTGAAATGGAGGATTTTACGATGACTACTATCAATCTGAAAGATCTTTATTATTGGTACACGCAGGATCAGCTTATCGAAGTTTCTGACGAGGTTGCCGAGGTATTCAAGGCCGATGCCCGTTATGAAATGGCCTACCAGCGGCGGCTCTCCCGGCACAAGGCGCAGTATTCTCTGGACTGCGATGACGGGATTGAGTATTCCGCTTGCCTGCATGAGCCGACCCCGCAGGAGCTCCTTGAACGGATGGAAACCTTTCTTCGTCTGTGGAACGCTCTCAATTCTCTGCCGGAGATCCAAGGCCGTAGAATTGACGCACATATCATTCTTGGCAAGTCGATTAAGGAAATTGCCGAGGCCGAGGGCGTACATGAGGAGTCTATTCGCCAGTCGATCAAGCGTGGCCTTGAACGCATGAAAAAAACTTTTTGATTTTTTCTTCTTAACCCACTTGGAATTGATGAAAAAATGTCTCGGTTTATGAGAGGAGGTTTTCTTCCTAACGCAAGGGAATAACGGCAACCCTGAGTAAGTTCGGGGAGCCAGACGGTGGGTGCGCGGTGACATTTCCAAAAAGAGATTGAGCGAACAACACCAACACTGTAAATGGGCCCGGCCATCCCAAGGCCATGATCCGGTGCTGAACAGGTTGGCTGCCTGTTCCTCCGGGCTTGTCGCTTTACTTGCGGTGAGAGCGCCGCACAGAAAATAACGATTGTCTTTGGACAGGCCAAGTAAATATGTGCGGCACTCTCTAATATTCAAAAGCTATAATAAGCCTCGAGACAAAGTGTCCCAAGGTGGAGTAAGGCAACAGGCCAGCATCCCGGTGGTGCTGGCCTGTTGCGTTTCCCCACCAAACAGCGGGAGGCGTTCTATCAATCTGCGAAGGAGGTTTACCGTGAAATTAACTACACAGGAACTTGAACAAATGAAAAGCGTTGACATTGGCGCGGTGGCTGCCGAGTCCCTGCCTGATGTGAGCGGTATGACCTTTGACAATGCGCTTTCCCGAAAGGAGCGCATCTCTCGATTTTTGCAGACTGTCAAAAATCCATACTGCTTTTGCATCGGTGGTGTTGGCGTGAAAATTGAATTTGCTGAAAGCGGGCCATCTCTCCAAGATAAGCTGACGGATTTCCTGCTGCGGCAAAGAAGCGGGCTGTAACTTCGGTTACAGCTCGTTTTGCTTCTTCAAGACAAAGTGTCCCGAAGTGGAGGCATCCTTGTTGTCCTCCCCGGACAGAGTTATAATATAAGTGTAATGTGATAGGGAAGGAGGAGCAATGGCACGAGCAAAAAACAGAGGGTATCAGCAGAGTTTCTCTCCCTCTTACACAATCCGCCGCTGGCGGCTGGGCATCTATATCCGGCTTTCAAAGGAAGATTTGAAAAAAGGAAAAGACGATAGCAACAGCGTAAAGAACCAGCGTGACCTACTGAACGATTTTTACCGACGCAACATTGACGAGTTTGAAAGCATCACGGAATATGTGGATGATGGTCATACTGGAACGGACGCCAACCGTGAAGATTTTCAACGGCTCTTGGCGGATGTCATGAGTGGTAAAATCAACTGCGTTATAGTAAAAGACCTGTCCCGCTTCGCACGAAATTATAGCGATGCCGGAAGTTTGATCGATAACCTGTTTGTTCAAATGGGTGTTCGCTTTATCAGCCTTGCTGAGAATGTGGACAGCTACAAGAACCCCGACAGCGTTTCAAATATCATCGTTCCCATTACAAACGTGATGAACGATAATTACTGCTATCAGACTTCCAAAAAGATCCGGCAGGTATTTGATTACAAACGGCGCAACGGCCAGTATATCGGAGCATTTGCTCCTTACGGCTATGTAAAGCACTCAAAGGACAAGCACAGGCTGATTGTTGATCCCGATGCTGCTGAAAATGTCAAACTCATTTTCACAATGCTTATTCAAGGGTCATCAAAACGTGCTATCGCGCTGTACCTGAACGAACACGGCGTACCGAGCCCCTCGGCTTACAAGGTACAAAAGGGCTTGCCTGTTTCGACAAGAGGGTATGACGATCCTATGTGGGGAGTCCGCATGATCCACTCCATTCTTACCAATCCGACCTACACCGGGGATTTAGCCCAAGGCCGAAGCCGGGTGAAAAGCTACAAGGTACACCAGATTGAAGCTGTTCCACGCGAGGAATGGGTGGAAGTGGCTGGAACGCATGAGGCCATTATCGACTATGAAACTTTCGACAAGGTACAGGCTCTCTTACAGCGTGATACCCGTACTTCCCCGAAAGGCCGTGAGGTACATTTATTCAGCGGCTTTCTGAAATGTGCCGATTGCGGGCGGGCCATTACCCGATGCGTTGGCAAGAACAACAATGTATATTATTCTTGCTCAACCTACAAGAACCGTTCCCGGACAGCCTGCACCATGCACTCAATCAAGCATGAACGGCTGGAGGCTGCTGTTTTGTTCGCTGTACAGCATCAGGTACATTTGGCTGTTTCCTACTCGGAAATCGTCACGCAGATCAATTCCGCTCCAATCAAAAAAAGCCAGTCCTACCGACTGGACGATCTGATAGCTGCAAAAGAGCGGGAACTGACAAAGATAACACGCTACAAGCAATCTCTTTATCAGGACTGGAAAGACGGTGAAATCACCCAGCAGGAATACCGGGATATGAAGGCTGACTATGAACGGCAGACTTCTGATATTTCCGCGGTGCTTACCCGGCTGAACGCTGAACGCGCAGAACTGGCAAACGGTGTGGACAACGAGCATCCTGCACTGGTAGCCTTTATGAAGTATCAGAACATTGAAGCCCTCAACCGTGAAATCTTGGTTGAACTTGTGGACTATATCAAGGTCTATGAAAACGGCAATATCAGCGTGAAATTCAAATTCGCTGACGAGCTCCGCAAGATTGCCGAGTACATTGAAATCAACACTACGGAAGATACCGCAGTAGCGGGCTAACCCCCGCTACAAACCCCTTTGACAGTGTGTTTTCCTAATAGGCGCTAATCATATGTTGTTTCATAGGAACATCCTTTTGGAGGATTATGATCACCATCCACGAGTTTGGTACAAATAGACTCTAATCTTACCCACTCCCAACTCTCGGGGATGTCAAACGGCACTTCATCTGCAATGCAGACAGGCTCATTTTTGCCGACCTTCTCATAAGGCAAATTATCAGAAAAGCCTAAGGCAGTAATTTACGCGTATCGCGCCATCGACACAAAACGGTAAAGTGGATTTCATCTGCTTTGCCGTTTTTCGTTTTGTCCAAATTTGTGAAAATTTCAAAACTGTATTCCAAAACAGCTCTGCGGATTCCTATTAGTGTAGGGGCTTTCAAAATCTTTTGTGAAAAGGCTTTCCTCTAGTTTTATGAGTGGAAAATAAACAAAATCCATGTTCTAAAATTAGGTAGTTCAACAAAATTTGAAAAACTGGTTGCCAAAAATCCATTTTAGATTGTTATAGGTAGAGGGGAACGTTGGAAAAATGAATTTTCTTTGAACTTTTAAAAGACCCGGTTTAAAAACACCCCTTAAAGTTTGTATAGGGTATAGGAATTATTTTCAAAAGTAAGCCAATTCGCTACGGCATCACTTCTGAAAATCCCTAATTCCTTACAAAGTCACATCGCACCTTGAAAATTTCATGAGCCACCCCAGCAGGATAACTCTGGTACTGAATGTGCATTCTGCACGTCTTACCGGAAAATACGCCGGAGAAAATCGGGCAGGAACGGGCCGGGACAGAGTGGACGGTAGTTAAGAGCAAGATTCGCCTTCGTATACGAAATCGCTCCTACGGGCGGTTTCTCCACAGCGGCATCTTGATGGGGATTGCACTCCCCATACCCTCACATCGTGCAAAATCACATAATTTTGCCTGTTGGTGGCCTGCCGCAGCAGGTCACAGCCGGAGTGCAGATGCACTGCCGGGAAAATCAAACTTTTGATTTTGGAAAGGAGACCCCATGCCACAAACGAAGAAAAAAGTGAAATCTATCGTAAAGACAAAAGTAATCTCCGCACGAGTTACAGAAACAACACATGAACTTTTACACCAGCAGGCAGAAGATGCAGGAATGACCCTCTCTGAGTTTGCAGCGCAGATGCTGATGAAAGGCCGCGTGAATACCTCGTATGTGTTCTACGTTCACCCGGACGAGATCGAAGCAATCACACGGGAGTTTGCCGCCATCGGAAACAACCTGAACCAGATCGCAGCTTTCTTCAACAGCGGCGGTATCCAGTCCCGTGCGATGCACGAAAACATCAACCATGCGATTGCCTGTATTTTTGAGATGCGGGAACAAGTCGCAGAAATGGCAGGAAAGAACTATGGCAATCTTAAAGCACATCGCAAGTAAGAGTTCCAACTATGGTGCTGCACTGGAGTATCTGATTTTCAAGCATGACGAGCTTCGGAAAACTCCGATCCTTGACCAGAACGGAAATCGTATCATGCGAGATGAGTTTTATCTGGACGGTCTGAACTGTGAACCCTATTCCTTTGATGCGGCCTGCCAGCAGTTGAACCGCGAGTACCAGAAAAACAAAAACAAGAATGAAATCAAAAGCCACCATTACATCATCAGCTTTGATCCACGGGACAGCACAGAAAATTGTTTGACGGGGAAACGGGCACAGGAGCTTGGGCTGGAATACGCAAAAGCAAATTTTCCGGGGCATCAGGCATTGGTCTGTACGCACATGGACGGTCACAATGGCAGCGGCAACATTCATGTACATATCGTAATCAACAGCTTGCGAAAATTGGATGTGCCCCAGCAGCCCTTCATGGAGCGACCCATCGACTGCAAGGCAGGGTACAAGCACCATGTGACGAACGAGTACCTGAAGCATCTGCAGAAATCCCTCATGGATTTGTGCCGCTGCGAATTTCTGCATCAGGTCGATTTACTGTCACCATCCAGAATGGGCGTGACCGAGGCAGAGTATTGGGCACAGCGGCGGCTGGATGAGAAAAAACAAGAAATCGAAAAGGAAGGATTTACGCCCAACTCGACAAAGTTTCAAACACAGAAACAGCTTATCCGGGATGCCGTTGCCACTGCTGGTGAGAGAGCAATCTCGTATGAGGACTTTCAAAATATCTTGCAGGATGAATATGACGTTTTCGTCAAAACACAACGTGGACGTTACAGCTATTTGCCGCCGGAACGGAACAAGTTTATATCGGAGCGTTCCTTGGGGGACAGCTGCAAAAGAGAATGTCTGGAAGGATTCTTTGTTCAGAACGCCGAGAAGAATCTGCGGTACAAGGAAGACCCCATACTGATCTTTATGACCAGAACTAGGCTGCGGCTCGTTGTGGACCTGCAGGAGAATGTTAAGGCACAGGAAAATCTGGCCTATGCACTAAAGGTCAAAATCAGCAATTTGCAGAAAATGGCTGAAACGCTGGTATGGGTGCAGGAAAACAACATCAACGACCTGACGGAACTGAACGATCTGTGTAAGACAGCACAGGCCAATGCGCAGGCTGCGTATGAACGGCTGTCGCAGGCAGAGGATGAACTGCAGAAAACCAATGAGCAGATTCATTATGCGGGACAGTACCTTTCTACCAAAGAGGTTCAGCAGCAATTTGCGAAGGCGATTTTTAAGAAAAAATTCCGTGCAGAGCATTCCAAGGAATTGGATGCCTATGCAGAATCTGTGAAATATTTCCGGGAAGAGAACGATGGAAAGCTGCCATCGCTGAAATCCTTGAAAATACGGAAAGAAGAACTGACCAAAGAAATCGCGGAGAGGAAAAAGGCATATGCTCCCCTAAAAGAAGAATCCCGGTGTCTGGAAATTGCATCGGATAATGTGTACAGCATCTTCCGAAAAACCAATGAGATGAAATCCGACCTTGCATGGAAACGCGAGTGGGAGGCCAAAGTCCGCGAAAAGTCAAGGCAGGAGCAGGCTCGACAGGAACAGCGCGAGCGTCAACCGAAACGCAAGAAGCGCAGCTATGATATGAGCCTGTAAGCAGCAGGGTCTTCCACCCCGCACCCCGGAACCCTGCCGGATGCGTAAGCCCGTGCAGGGCTTTCCCATTCGGCAGGGACTTTTGAAAATAAGAAGGAGGTCAATTTTCAAGAACAACAATTTATTTGAAATCGTAAAACGGAATATCACTACTCGACAGGCTGCAGAAGCCTATGGTTTTCGTCCAAACCGCAGCAGCATGATTTGCTGTCCATTCCATGCAGACCGCAATCCCAGCATGAAAGTGGATTTTCGATTTCACTGTTTTGGCTGTGGCGCGGATGGCGATGCAATCGACTTCACCGCAAAAATGTTTCAACTGTCCTTACGACAGGCGGCGGAAAAGCTGGCCGCAGACTTTGGACTTTCTGCAACGGAAAATTTCCCACGGCAGCACTTGAAAATCGTGGAATACAAAGACCCAATCCAAATATTGTACGAGTGCCGTGCAATCCTAGCTGACTGGCGCATACGATTTGTACCAAAATTATCGGAGGAAGAACTGCATCCATGTTTTGTTGCCAGCCTGCATTATACGGATTACATCCAATATCTGATAGAGAATCGATATTTTCTCACCGAACATCGGAAGGAGGTTCAACAGATTGCCCAACGAATCCGAAAATACCAGACCGACCATTTCCAACATCCGCAAAATGCTCTCGCAGGCTGAAAAAGGTGGTGTTCAGAACACGATTCAAAACTGTGTGACTGTTTTGCAGAACGACCCGATTCTTGCTGATTCCATCCGGCTGAATCTGCTGAGTGAACGCATTGATATTGTAAAGCCGATGGGCTGGCAGCGTTCTGGCCCTACACTGACCGACACGGATATGATGTACATTCTTCGTAGAATGAAAAAGTATGGTCTGTACAGCGAAAAACGAGTGTCTGCGGCAATTCGCATTGTTGCCAATGAGAATCATTACCACCCCATCCGGGACTACTTGAATGAATTGAAGTGGGATGGCACAGCACGGATAAGCCGCGCCTTGCATCGCTTTCTCGGTGCCGCAGAAGATGAGCTTACCACAGAAGCGTTGAAAATTTTTCTGCTTGGAGCGATCAAACGGGTGTTTCATCCCGGCTGCAAATTTGAAATGATGCTTTGCTTGGTCGGTGGGCAGGGTGCAGGAAAATCCTCTTTTTTCCGGCTGCTTGCTATCAAAGATGAATGGTTCTCGGATGATTTGCGGCGACTGGATGATGATAACGTGTTCCGCAAGCTGCAAGGCCACTGGATTATGGAAATGTCGGAAATGATTGCGACTGCCAATGCCAAAAGCATTGAAGAAATCAAGAGCTTTCTCAGCAAGCAGAAAGAAACCTACAAAATCCCGTATGAAACACACCCGGCAGATCGTTTGCGGCAATGTGTCTTTGCAGGAACGACCAATCGACAGGACTTCCTGCCCCGTGACCGCACGGGAAACCGCCGCTTTATCCCCATCCCGGTGGATGCAACACAGGCTGAAGTACATATTCTGGATAACGAAGCGGAATCCCGTGCCTATATCGACCAGCTTTGGGCAGAAGCCATGACGATTTACAACAGCGGTGATTATAAGCTGACATTCAGCCCTGCCATGCAGGAAGCCTTGCAGATTTGCCAGAAAGATTTTATGCAGGAAGATACACAGGCGGGCATGATTTATGCGTTTCTGGAGGATTACACGGGTGACCGGGTATGTTCCAAACAGCTCTACGCTGAGGCACTGGGCAATCTGAATCTTCCTGCGGAGTGGGAAACCCGTGCTATCTGTGAGATCATGACTGCAGGAATTGTGAATGGCGAAATCAAGGGGTGGACAGCCCATAAAGCAGCCAAACGCTACCCGAAGTATGGCGTGCAGAAAGGATGGGAACGTGTAACCGCTGCAAAAGTGGAGGCAGACGGTTTTGTAGAACTTACAGACGAAGAAGCTCAGCAGATGGGATTTCCGTTTTGAAGGGCCATTTTACACAGTTGGTTACAGGTTTGGTTACACCCTGTATCTGCCAAAAAGCAGCATCATTCCACGTGATTTTCCTATCTGTAACCATGTAACCTGTAACCGATAAGAAAAATAAATACAGAAAATTGCCAGCATACCACCGTAGAAAAAGTTTTCTGTGGCGGTTACAGTCTGCTGGTTACAAACAAAAATACGGAGGTTTTGCCTATGAAAGAAGTCCCGATTTGGGAGAAAAGCAATCTGACGCTGGAAGAAGCCGCAGCCTATTCCGGCATTGGTATCAACAAACTGCGCGAAATGAGCGATTCCAAGGACTGTACCTTTGTTCTCTGGAATGGTACGAAGCGGCTGCTGAAACGCCGCAGGCTGGATGAACACATTGACCGATTATTTTCGATTTGACAATAAAAATGAAGTCGGCAGTTGAAAGCACCTCGGCGGTATGGTATGATTAAGCTGTAGGTTGCTTTCTGCCAACAATGGAGGACATAACGATGGCAGAAAGAAGAAAAGACTCAAAGAAGCGTGTTCTAAAGGAAGGTGAATATCAGCGCAGTAACGGAACGTATGAGTACCGCTGGCGCAGTGAAAACGGCAAGCGCAACAATGTGTACGCCAAAAGTCTGGAAGAACTTCGTGAGAAAGAAGCAGAGATTCAGCGTGACCGCAGTGATGGCATTCGTTCGGAAGCGCGGAACGCGACCATCAATGACATTCACGAGCAGTGGCTGCAACTGAAAAAGGGGCTGAAAGCCAACACACTGGTCAATTACGAGTATATGTACAAGATGTACGTATTCCCGGAGTTTGGAAAGCGGAAGGTCGGAAGCCTGAAAAAGTCGGATGTGCGGCGGTTTTACAATGGCCTTGTGGATTCGCAGCGTCTGAAAGTGGCAACGGTGGAGAACATCCATACAGTGCTGCATCAGGTGCTGGATTTTGCGGTTGAGGACGAGTATCTCCGCATCAATCCATCCGATAATGCGTTGAAAGAGTTGAAGCAGACGCACAATCTGGACAGCGAACGCCGCAAGGCTCTGACCGCAGGCCAGCAGAAGCTGTTGATGGACTTCTTGAAAAACAGTGAGAAGTACAATCACTGGCTTCCCATCATTACTGTGATGGTGGAATGTGGTCTCCGTGCTGGTGAGGCAACGGGTTTGCGCTGGGAGGACATCAACCTTGATACGGGTGAAATCAGTGTAAATCACACGTTGATTTATTACAGCCACCGGGAGAAAGGTTGTCTGTACGGAATCAATACACCCAAAACGGAAGCTGGAAATCGAATTGTGCCTATGACTCCGGCAGTCAAGGCTGCTTTTGTACAAGAGCGAGAGTATCAGAAGAAAACTGGAATTTCCTGCAAGGTGACGATTGATGGCTATACGGATTTTATTTTTGTAAACCGTTTTGGCGAGTGCCAGCATCACAGCACCATCAATAAAGGCATTGACCGTATCATCCGCGACTGCAACGAGGAACAGCTGGCAAAATGCGAAAGCGGTACAATTAAGCCGAAGAACCTTGTCCTGCTTCCGAAGTTTAGTTGCCATTCCTTGCGGCACACCTGCGCTACCCGGCTTTGCGAGGCCGGAATCAACATGAAGGTCATTCAAGACGTACTGGGCCACGCCGATATTACCACTACCATGAACATCTACACTGAGGCCACAAAAAATCTCAAGAAAAAGGAAATCGACAAGTTTGCAGAGTTCTTATCTGCAACCACGACATTTGAAGGAAAGGAGGAAAATGACTGATGGAAAATAAATCTGTAACCCTCGCAGCGCAGGTTCTTGCCCCGGCAGTGAGCGAGATTCGTTCTCTGCTGGAAGCTTCCCGTAAAAATGTAGCACAGCAGGTCAATCAGGAACTGCTGTCAACTTATTGGAAGATTGGTGAGATCGTTGTTCGTTGTGAACAAAATGACAGCATCCGTGCTGCATATGGTGAAAAGACCTTATTGCAGCTTTCCAGGGCGTTGACAAAGGAGCTTGGCAAGGGCTTTTCGCGCTCGAATGTTTACAATATGCGGCAGTTCTATCTCAGCTATCCAATTTTCCAGACAGTGTCTGGAAAATTGAGTTGGTCGCACTACTGTGAGCTGTTATCCATTTCCGATAAGGAGAAGCGCAGCTTCTACGAAAAAGAAGCGGTCAATTCTGGCTGGTCTGTCCGTGAAATGAAACGTCAGGTTGAAAGTTCCCTGTTTGAACGGCTGCTCTTGTCTCGTGGGGATGCCAACAAGGAACAAGTTTTAGCATTGGCTGAAAAAGGTGTGGACTACACAAAGCCGGAGGACATCATCAAGGACCCGTATGTATTCGAGTTTTTGGGACTGCCGGAAGAAAAGTCGTTCCTTGAAAGCGATTTGGAAGCAGCACTGGTGCGACAAATCGAAGATTTCTTGCTGGAACTTGGCCGGGGCTTTATGTTTGTCGGCACACAGCAGCGTGTCACAGTGAACAACACCCACTACTATGTGGATATGGTGTTCTACAATAAGATTTTACACGCCTATGTGCTGATCGAGTTGAAAACCACCAAGCTCACGCCCGAAGCCGCCGGACAAATCAATATGTATCTGAACTACTACGCCGCAGAGGTCAACGACCCAGAAGATAATCCTCCTATCGGCATCATCCTCTGCACCGACAAGGACAGCGTAGCAGCCGAGTATGCGCTGGGCGGTTTGTCAAACCAGATTTTTGCATCCCGGTACGTCTTATATATGCCGAACAAGGAGCAGCTTATTAGGCAGGTGGAAGAAGTCCTGAAGCGTTGGCACTCTCACGAGGACGAATAAGTTTACCACCAGCCTTACCACTGACTTACCACCAATTTGAGAATAGCTGTAAACAGTTGCGTAGAGTTGCGAAAAATAAGACCTTTTTATCTTGCACAAACAAAGGCTTATGAACACTTGTAAACAGCTATAAATCACCACCAGTCAAGCTCCCCACGATGAAGCCGATTGAGCAGTAAAAGGCGAAAATCAAGCGCAGATACGAGCAAATTTTAATGCGATTTTGCCCATCATCTGCGGTACTACACCACAGCTACACCAATTTTGGGACGTTTTCCCGAAAAGGAGCCTTACAAAGCGGTGTGGTGTAACAAGTGAATAGGCGGATTGGTGTAGTGGCTACACCGAACTCCAAAAACGAAGATACGGCAGCTATGTTGCGAAAAACAACGTAGCTGCCGCTTTTTGTTTCATATAAGGATTTTATGCTACCAATCGGCGTTCCCTGCGGTTAAATCAGCTCGTCGCTGGTGATTATAAAATGCACCTTGATTCAGCATACGCCAAAATTTACGCCAATGATTCATAGCACACGTTCCACCCAACGCAGTGCAGCGTTAAGACGCTCACTTTGTCGGTCATGATGGCCGTAGTCATCCAGCACAGTTTTGGCTCCACATGTCGCTTGCAGGGCAGTGTGGACTCGTTGGGCATAGCTATAGGCATCACACAGGCGGTTGTTGTGGCCTTCGCCCTCCCGGATACCATTTTGCAGATAAACCTGTGCGGAGTGGTTTTTGGGGACATGTTCCTCTATGAAATCGGCAACACCCGGATACCAGAACGACCCACAGAGGGAAAATACTGCAGCAATGGCATCTGTTTCCCAGAGACTCATGGTTGCAGCCAGACCGCCCAGCGAATAGCCGCCATACGCCAGTTTTTCTGTGTCAAGGGCGTATTCGTCTATAAGCGCCGGGAGAATTTCGTTGTTCAGTTCTCGATGATATTGTCCTAGCTGCCCGCCAAAATCCGGTGTGCCCGGTCGAATAGCCGGTTCCGGCCACGGGGTATATTCTGAAAGTCTGTTATTGGGGTATACCCCCACCAACACTGCTCGTTCCGTGCGCAGATTCAACTGCTCAATCAGTTCCCCATCGTTGAGTAGGATTGCAGGATTTTTGCCTTTGCGCAGTCCCTTTTCCGGGAACCGGACTTCAATTCGATGTGAACCGAGATTTAGAATTTCCATCCATAACCGCCCTTTTTTATCAATTATTACGCAGTGTGGGGTGCTCCCCACATAGACAAACGGTAGCATTTTGTGCTATATTAGCATTAGCTAACCGCTTTTGCACAAAGGAGCTCCCAATGAATCAAATATCCGCGCTTCCTAATCCGCTGGAAATTTTATTTCAGGAATACAATCAGGGCCGAATCGAGTCTGTCGGCTTCCGCAGCTTTACCCTGCACGCTGGTGAGAGTAATAGCTACCGCACCCTGAAAAGTGCACTGATTGTTCCGGTGTCGGGTCGGGCCATCTTCTCATTTGAGCACGAACCTTTCATTGCCAAGCGAGGACTATTCCTGCACGGATGTCCCGACAAGACCCTGACCATTTCGGCTTTGGGCGAGCAGGATTTCCACTACATCAATATGTACTACGAAAACGACCGGCCTTTGCTGTTCTCCCACAAGCTCAAAAATCCGGAACAGACCTTTTCCATTCTGGAGCAGATCCTAAAGCTCCACCCGGACGCTGACATCCGCAGTCAGTACCAGCAGGAAAAGCTGACAGAAGAGTTCTTCGCCCAGATTTTTGCAGATTTTCAGCCCGAGGAAACTTATAACGAGAGCCAGATTATGAACATCCTGCTGGATTTCATCGCAGAGCACTATGCAGAGCCGCTGACGCTGGACGCACTGGCCGAGCAGGTCAATGAGAAAGCTGGACATGTCAGCTATCTCTTTTATAAGTACAAAAACATCCGTCCCATCGATTACCTCATCAATTATCGTGTCCGAATAGCCACTGAGCTTTTGCGTTCCGGCGACTACACTGTGACACAGGCCGCTCATGAGGTCGGCTACCGAGATGCCTGTTATTTCAGCCGCATTTACAAAAAACGGATGGGCTTTCCGCCCACCCGTATTCTGCCATAACCGAAATTTTTGATTTCAGGTTCCGTTAAGATGCACTGTACATGAAGTTGTACAGGGTCTCAGCAGAATCGATGACCCGTGCACCGTAGTCCATTACGTCATCATAATCCATCTCGATGACCTTCTGGTTGGCGATGGCGGGAACTTCCTGCACGACGGCGTTGGAGGTCAGCTGCTCCACCGCGTCGGCATCGGTGGCACCAAAGCGATCTGCGCGGACGTAGACGATGATATCCGGGTTCATGGAGACCAGATTCTCCAGAGTCAGGCCGTTGCCGCCCTTGTCCAGAACATTCTCAGCGTTCAGGGCATTCAGCATACAACTGCTCATCTTGGAATTGAAGGCCACGAAGGTGCCATCGGTGTAGCCAGCCATGAGCAGAACCTTCAGGGGCTCTCCACTCTGGCCGCTGACCTTGTCCATCAGCGCGTCGATTCTATCCTGCAGCTCGTCAGCGTAAGCGTTTGCAGTCTCCTGCACGTTGAAGATCTCGCCGATGTTCCGCACATCCTCTACAATGTTATCCAGCGACTGATCAATGGAAGCGCTAGCCAGCTCAGTGTAGACGGGAATGCCCAGCTCCTGATAGGACTGGACAGTGCCGATGCTGCTTTCAGTGAACATCAGGGGACCCTTGCCAAGGATCAGATCCGGCTCCGTGGCAAGGATGGTCTCCTTGGAAACAGACTTCTTATCGCCAAGGCTGTTTAGAGATGCAACCTCATCGGCGATGTCGCCTTTCAGGGCATTGTCATTATCGAACACGCCGACGATTTTATCCTTGAGCCCCAGCTTGATGAGCAGCTCAGTCATGGACAGCTGTGTGGACAGCACCTTCTCCGGTGCATGGTCGTAGGTCATATCCACAGCATTGCCATCAGCGTCATAAATCTGCAGGGTCAGAGGGTAGGCAGTCTCCTCAGCGGAAGAAACGATGCTCTCGGCCACCGATGAAGCCACCTCAGAGGAGGCGGCAGCAGACGATGCCACAGAAGATGCGGTCTGACCACAGCCAGTGGTCAGCATGACGGCTGCCAGTGCCGCGGCAGCAACACTCAGGGTTTTCTTTTTCATAAAGGTTCCTCTTTCTGCGGGGTACTCCCGCGTTTTTGTTATAGATATTGAATCATCAGTCTTCCGTTGATTGGGCTGGGGTACACACAGGCTTCTACATCAAAGATTCGGCGCAGATTTTCGGGGGTCATCACCGCTTGAGGCTGGCCCTGCGTTACAATTTCGCCTTGTTTCATCAGATAGAGGTGGTCGCAGAATTGTGCTGCAAGGCTCAGATCGTGCAGCGCTGCCAGGACCGTGATCTGCAAATCTTTGATGATTGAAAGGATTTCTAACCGATAACGGATATCCAGATGATTTGTCGGCTCGTCGAGGATCAGGATCTTGGGTGACTGGGTCAGCGCGCGGGCCAGAACCACCCGCTGTTTTTCACCGCCCGAAAGGGACTGGAAGTTCCGGTCGCGGTAGCTTTTCATGCCTACCTTGTCCAGTGCCTCCAAAGCCATCTCATAATCCCGCTCTTTTTCCTGCTCCAGCAGGGAGTGAAACGGATACCGTCCCATCAGGGCGATGTCCAGCACGGTATAGTCAAAATTGATCTGGTTGAATTGTCCCATCACCGCCATGTTCCGCGCCAGCTTTTTGCCGGAAAAGTGTGTGATGTCCTCGTCATCCAGACGAACGATGCCGCTGTCCATCTTTTGTGTGCGGTAGATGGAGCGGAGTAGAGTGGTCTTGCCGCTGCCGTTGGCACCCAGCAAGGCTGAGAATTTCCGGTCCGGCACCTCAATGGAGAGATGCTGTACAATTGGTTTGCCGGAAATCGAAATGTTTACATCTTTCGCTTCCAGTCTCATTCAATTGCCTCCAAATCCATATTTTTTACGCACCATCACATAGACGAAGAACGGCGCACCTACCAAGGCAGTGAAAATGCCCACAGGCAGCTCGGTGTTGGGAATCAGACTGCGGGCGATGGCATCCACCCAGAGCATGAACAGTCCGCCGGATAATGCCGCAATCGGCAGTAGTTTTCGGTGGGCTGTGCCGGCAATGGCGCGGGAAACATGCGGGATGATGAGCCCAACAAATCCGATAGTGCCGCAGACCGATACAAGTGCACCGGTCAGCACCGAGAGCACCAGCAGGTAAACCAACCGACACCGAAAGGTGTTGATGCCGATGGTGGAAGCTGCTTCCTCGCCCAACATCAGGCCGTCCAGCGTCTGCGCCTGCGTCCGGAAAAAGACTGCTGCCGCCAGCACAATCAGTGTGATAAGGCCGATGTTTTTCCATCCGGCGCGGGTCAGGGAGCCCATTGTCCAGAACTTGATGGACATCATACCGTCCGAATCGCCTGCTACCGCAATGATAAAGTTGGAAAATGCTGTCAGCAGTGCATTGACGATCATGCCGGAGAGGATCAGCTTGACTGAGGTGGTTTTGCCATCCGCCGATGAGAGAGCCAATACGAGGAAGCAGGCACCGCCTGCTCCTACAAAGGCCCAGAAGCCGGAAATCACGCCCAGCCCCAGAAAGAGCGAACCAGTGGCTCCCAGCGTTGCACCTGCCGACACGCCAAGAATGTATGGGTCTGCCATTGGGTTTTGGACAACGGCCTGCATCACACAGCCGCAGAGGGCCAGCCCGCTTCCTGCTAGAAAGCCCAGAATAATTCGGGGCATTCGGATCTGCCAGACGATCTGTTCAAATGCCACAGATACCGAGGCGCCTGTGTCTGTCCCGAACAGGTGCCGAAGCAGGATCGATAGTGTATCTTGTACCGGAATGCGGACTGCTCCCATGCAAAGCGTAATGATTGCAGAAACAAGCGTTAGAATCATCAATAGAATGATCGTCAGTCGTGTCTTTTTCATATAGAAATCACCCTCTCAAGTAGTTCGAGGTTAGCTTTGACTACCTGCAAAGTATTTTACAGGCTGCTTGCAGATTTGTCTATGGACAATTCTTTAAAGAATGGACGATTCTTAAAAACCGGATAGCCAAATTACTTTTTGTCAAGAGGGCTGGCACCGTCCGGCCCTCTCTCTTTTTGCCAAAGTTTTCATTTGAATATAACATATTTTTACATATTCGTTCAGACCCTGCGGGGCTGAACATCTTGGCTTTCAGCCGTTACATAACCGACTAGCATGACCTTCCAGAAAAAGCGAAGGCAGGGCTGGTCTGTTTTGTGACGGCTTTTTTGTTGCCGTTTTGCCCGTTGCACCTTGACAACCGCATGACCGTCTGCATGGGATACCCGGCGATGACCCCGCAAGGGAGAGCTGGAAAACGCCGCCGGAAGGGGGGCAGGAAAGCCATGCAGGGAGAACGGCAACCGCCATCCACTCA
>NZ_JAFREI010000022.1:0-52026 GCF_017377595.1 Faecalibacterium sp. Marseille-Q0746
TTCCCATTCCGAACACAGAAGTTAAGCTCACTCGTGCCCAAGATAGTTCGCTGGAAACGGCGCGTGAAAATAGGTAGTCGCCGACTTAAACAAAACCCCTGAGGAAGAAATTCTTCAGGGGTTTGTTGTTTTTGTGCGGTATTTTCTTTCACCGGCAAAGAAATTGCCAAAAGTTTCTATTTTTGCTTGATTTTTTCGTGCATTATGTTATGATGATATTGGGGATGCTGGTTGGCCAATCCCATTCTATAATGATGTGTTATCTAGTGACCTCGGATCCGCTTATTCAACATTAGACAGAAGAAAGGAAATCAGAAAGGATTAAATTATGAAACGTGCAATACTTGTACTGCTTTCGGTTGTTCTGATGCTGGGTGTGCTGTGCAGTTGCAGCACCAACGATAAGGCTGCGGATGATTCGGTTCAGACTACCACCTCTTCTCACCACTCTGGTCATCATGCAGAACCCGGTGAACCAAACCATCATAAATAAATCGGCATAGATGTAGTCCGCCGACTTAAACAAAACCCCTGAGGAAGAGATTCCTTGGGGGTTTGTTTTTACCATTTTCCGAGAAAGAATATATGTTAGAGGATTGCAGACTGGACTAAAAACTGGTATTCTCAGAACAGAAAGGGGTGAGAATATGCGTTCGGACATGACACGCAAAGATTCAGCAATGTATTATGCGATAATGATAGTACTTTTTGTATTTTGCAGTATTGTATTTTATGTGCAGACACATTACCAGCATACCTCGGCAATCAGGCCGGAGGACGATTATAAGGGCAAGATACCGCAGCTTCATAGTAGCGAGGATCGGGATGATGACGGTGTAGATGACCAGTTAGATATTCTGAACGGTGCACTGGCCTATGTGAGTACACATCCAAAATACAAAAGCCGCTACTATGAGAACGGTTATCCTGACGATAATTACGGAGTGTGCACTGATGTAGTGGCTTATGCGTTGAAATATGCCGGATATGATCTACAAGTGCTTGTGGACGCGGATATCCGGGTACACCCACAAGATTATATGGTAGCCGAGCCGGATGCAAACATAGACTTCCGGCGGGTGCGAAACCTGAATATATTTTTTTCACACACAGCAGTTGCCCTGACCACAGATGTCTCAGAAATAGAAGCATGGCAGGGTGGCGATATTGTAATCTTCGAAAGACATATCGGCATCGTGTCCGACCGACGAAATAAAAATGGAGTGCCCTATATCATTCACCACAATGATCCATGGCAGATGGCCTACGAGCAGGACATTCTGGAAAAACGAACTGACATCGTGGGTCATTACCGAATTTCAAAATAAAAAGCGGTCCTACTGCACGGTTATGCACAATGCAGCAGGGGGGCATACTTTATTGGGCGGTATATCGGTTACGATACGGGCTTCTGCAGATAGTTCGCTGGAAACGGCGCGTGAAAATAGGTAGTCGCCGACTCAAGTGAAAGCTCTGAGATGAAAATCTCAGGGCTTTTTTGTTGTGTATTACCGAAATGCGAAGATACAGTTTGTTCAAACCGCGCATAGCGTACTGCTTGACAGACTGACTACTATGTAATACAATGTAGATAAGCTACAACGCATTGCATAGTAGATAGAAAGGAGGAAGCGGATTGGAAAATAATGCACAGCTGCTAAAGGGTGTATTGGAATATTGCGTGCTGCGGCTGATTGAAAAAGAACCAACCTATGGCTATGAAATAGTGATGCAGTTAAAACAGGTCGGTTTTGCAGAGATCAGCGAAAGCACGCTGTATCCGCTGCTTTTACGCCTGGAGCAGCAGGAGAAGGTGACAGTGGAGCGGCGACCTTCTCCCAAGGGACCAAGCCGGAAGTACTATGTGATCACCGAAAGGGGGACGGATTCTCTTTTGGATTTTCAACAGGAATGGAACCGCCTGTGCGGTTTGGTAGAAAAGATTTTTCGGGAGGATAGAAGATGAATAACTATTTCACCTTGCGAAGAGCGAACCGTCTGCGCGTAAAACTGCTCAACAGCAAAAGCCAGGAGCAAATCAGAGAGGTTATTCGATATCTGCGGCGTACCAGTTGGGATGAGTGCGGCGTAGAGCTGATATACAGTGACCTGATCGATATGGCGGTGCAGGCCAATGAGAATGGGCAGGAACTATTCAACGTGATTGAGGATGCAAAAACCTTTGCTGAGGAGGTTAAGTCAAGCCTTAAAACTTTGAGGACTGGAGATTATTTCTGGTTTGTGGCACCACTGTATTTCTTCTTTGGCTGGGGGATAGGGGGTCTGCTGCTGTATCCGGTGGTTCCGGACTGGGTGTTTGAACTCTCACTTGGGTATTTGATGCAGCTTGTGGTCTGCATAACTGCTTTTTGCTGGCTGTTCCGGAAGATGATGGAGCAGGCGGGGTTTCCGCCAAGCAAGCATCGTCTGAAATACTGCGGCTGGCTGGTGCTTTATATTGCAGTGCTGTATGCAACAGGTGCATTTTTTACACGGATCGCTGGAGCTTTTGTTTTGCTACGCCTGCCGATTTTGCCTTATGCCCTTTTCAGCCTCCTGCTGGGTGCGGGGTTGTATGGCATAAAATTTTGGAAGTATGGCAAAGATGAACGCTTGAGAGAACGTATCTGAATCCTCCTTATGATGCACGTCTGCCGGGCCGTGGAAAACGAGCTCATCCCTGACCTGAACAAAGTAAAGAAGCGCTTCATCCTCTCCCGGATGAGGCGCTTCTGTGCTTATAAATGATGAGTGCTTACTGCCCTCCGTGGCGGCGGGCTTCGGCGGCAAGCTCCTGCTGCAGCGCGGCCTTGCGATGGTCGAGCAGCAGGTCTTTGTTGTACCGGAAATAGCGGTCGCAGCCATTTTCGGTGATGAAGGCATGAGAAGCGGGGTTCAAGGTCAGCTCCGTGACGAACACCACCATCTCCTGGCTTTCGGCAAAGGCGTTCTCCATAAAGTCAAATGCAGCTTCCAGCGCGGCGCTGGCGGCTTCCTGTGCCTGATCCCGGGCCTCGGCAAGGGACTGGAACTGTGTGCGCAGGAGGTCAAAGGCGGGCTGTGTGCTCACCGAATTGGCGCGGCGCAGCTCCGCATCCCAGCTGCGGAGGGCGGCATACACCTGCAGGCGGGTATTCAGCGCGTCATGGCCCAGCAGACCGGCAGCACGCTGGCGCTGGGTCTCGGCATCATAGTCCGTGACCATCTGACCGAACAGGGTAAGCTCCCCATCCGGGATGTCTGCAGGCAGGGTGGAGAAGCCCTGTTTGGCCTCCCGCAGGAAGGCGTAGCAGGCATCGGCGACGGCATCGGCCTGCCGGGAAGCAGTGAACCGGGTGTTCAGACCGGACAGAATCAGACTGACCAGCGAGAGCCGTTCATCAAACGGTGCATTGAGCAGGCGGGCATAAACGGCAGGCTTGACCTGACCGGCCAGAATCTCCTCTACGCCGTAGTTATCACGATACTTATAATAGAGATCAAGATAGGCAGAGAAGTCCTCTGCGATCTTCTGGTGCTGGAGATACTGCCGGATGAGTGCTTCATCTGCCTGCAGGCCCAGCGATTCATAGGTGTCCAGCAGGTTGGACAGATCCTCCCAGCCGCGGGCAGTGACGAACTGTGTGCCGTCCACGTCGGCGTTGATCTGGTAGAAGTTCTGGGGATGCAGATCGAGGTAGCTCAGGATGGCACTGTGGATGTGGGCTGTGCGGGCGTAATCTTTCCATACCTGCAGGTCGGGCTCAATGTCCATCCGACGGACACGATCCAGCGTGACGATATCGAAATCGCGGACAGATTTGTTATACTCCGGCGGGTTGCCTGCCGCCACGATGACCCAGCCGGCAGGCACTGCCTGGTTGCCGAAGGTCTTGCACTGCAGGAATTGCAGCATGGTGGGGGCCAGCGTCTCGGAAACGCAGTTGATCTCGTCGATGAAGAGGATGCCCTCTTTCAGGCCGGTGGCTTCCATCTTGGCGTAGACACTGGAAATGATCTCGCTCATGGTGTATTCGGTCACAGAGACATCCTTGTCGCCATAATGGCGCTGCCGGATGAAGGGCAGGCCCACGGCGCTCTGGCGGGTGTGGTGGGTGATGGTGTAGGCCACCAGTGCCACGCCGCACTCCCGGGCGGCCTGCTCCATGATCTGGGTCTTGCCGATGCCCGGAGGGCCCATCAGCAGGATGGGGCGCTGCCGGATGGAGGGAATGGCATACTCGCCCAATGCGTCCTTGGCCAGGTAGGCTTTGACAGTGTGTTCGATCTCTTCTTTGGCGCGTTTGATATTCATAAGTTCACATCCTCACGAGTTGTTTAATTCACGGTAAGGGTCGTCCTCTTCGGCCAGCGCGTCGGCCAGTGCCGATGCGGCCCGGGCCGTTGGCCCTGAAAATTCATCCTCATCCAGAACCACCTTCATGGCCCAGGGGGGAACGTTGGCATCATCGAATTTTTCGCCCAGGAACAGGAACGCGGTGTCGTAGGCCGGGCGGCGGGTCGGGTAGGTGCCCATGCCATCGGTAAAATAGAGCAGGCCCCGCAGGTTGGAGAACTTCTTCTCGGCGCAGAGCTGGTTCACATATTCAAAGGCAGGCCGGAAATCGGTGCCGCCGCCGCCCCGCAGCTCAAAGTGGTTCATGGCATGGATGAGCTCGTCTTCGTTACGGATGAGCAGATCCTGCCGGATGGCGTTGTCTGCCTGAATGAGATGCAGGTTCATCCGGTGGAAGAAGTTCTCCCGCCCTTTCAGCAGGGTGTAGGTTTCGGCCAGAAAGGCCCGTACCAGCTCGCCGGAGGTGGAGTAGCTGGTGTCAATGACCAGCGCCAGCTCCTCGATCTTCTTGCTTTCCCGGGTCTCCAGGGGCTCGATCAGGGGCATGTTACCGTAGACCGACAGGCCGTAGGTGTAGAAGTTCAGGTCGAACTCATCCGGATCGAGGTGGACCTCCTCCCGGGTCACGCAGAACCGGCGCAGGAAATCCTGATAGCTCCGGCGGCTGCGGTTGGCGGCCTTGACCTGCTGCTTCAGGGCATCGGCACCGTCACCGGCTTCCTTGTCCCGCAGGTCCAGCTCGGTCTGCATCCGCTCACCGATCTTCTGCCACGTCTTCTGGGGCAGGGGCGTGGGCATCTGCTGGGGCTGCTCGGGGGCATCCTTGGGCCACAGGCGGTGGTCATCGGTGTAGAATTCCCGCTCCAGCTGGCGCAGAATGCCGGGGGTCTGGCCCGCCAGCCACCGGTAAGCCGGGGCAGCGGCCACCACCCTGCCCTCCGCGGCAATGGCGGCGTAGGCGTTCTGGCGCACCCAGGTCAGCGGGCGCTTGACACTGGAACGATTCAGATTGTCCAGCACATTCTCCACGGCGATATCGCAGGCCAGATTCCACAGCCGGGCATCCCGCTTGCCCTTGAGCCAGAGATGCCGGAATACGCAGTGGAATACCGTGTGCAGATACAACCGATTGAGATATTTTGGGTTCTCCTGGTAAAGCCGCAGCAGGGCGCTGGGCTGATAATAGAGGTTCACACCGTCTGTGGCCAGCACACCGCACCGCTCGTCCGGTACCGGGGTCAGGGCACTGAGCGCCATATCCAGAAAGCGGAAGTCGAGGTACAGCCCGCTGCGCACCACAGCCAGCACCTCGCCACCCATCCGGGCCTGCCACTCCTCATGGGTCTCAGGCCGTTTGGATGCAAAGGGCTTGCGGGGGTCGAAGAATTTTTCTTTTTCAGAAATCAAAATCATACCTCCGCTTCTTCGGGGCGGAACCCCTCTTTTTGTGCTCTGCGTCGGCCAGCAGTGCAGCGGCAGCTGCGTTGTCTGCCTTGGCGGCAAGCGCCGCGCCCTCAGCAAAGGCAGCAGCATCCAGCACATCCAGCGCCAGCAGATCCTTTATGCTGTCGGTATCCTGTGCCTTCAGCAGGCGCTGGAGCACAAGGCCGGTGTGAGCGGCCAGAAATTCACGGTAGGGGGCCTTTGCCTTTTCGGTCAGGTTCCATGGCCAGCGCAGGCGGTCAAAGCAGAGCATGGCTGCCACGCCCTGATCCTCGGCAGCGTGGCCGTCCGGGAAGATGGCATCATATTCTGCGGAAAGGATTTTTCCATCCAGAAAACACTGTCTGTAATGGTACCCCTGCCCCGAAAAGGTGTGAAGCAGGATGTGGGCGGGGCTTTCCTCTACGTCCTCCCAGTAGGCGGGGTACCATAGCCCTGCCCGGGGACGCGCCTCGCCCGGGAGCCAGAACAGTGCCCGCACGGCTTCGGTGATGTTGTTCACAAGGGCGAACAGGCCGGTCTTTTCCTCGGGAGCGGCCCGGACAAGGAGGTCTGCCAGCGCAAAACAGTTCAGGAACACGTCGCTGCCCACGGTCAGATCTCCGGCTCCCACACTGAGCCGCCGCAGCCTGCGGCAGTTGTAAAAGGCGCAGCTGCCGATGACCTGCAGGCTGTCCGGCAGGATGACCTCCTCCACGAAATTGCCGCACACCGGGTGCAGCTCCTCCGGGGCAGCAGCCCCTTCCCCGAAATCGAGGTCATAGCGGCCATGCCGTCCGGTCAGGTCGCGGCCAAAGGCCTGCACAAGGGTGCAGGTGCCGTCCGGGCTGACTTCATAGCGGCAGAGCGCATCGGCCCCGGGCAGGCTTCTGGGCTTCTCGGAGAAGCAGTAGTCCCCCAGCTCGGTGATGGCCAGCACCCCGCCCTCCGGGCCCGGTACGCTTGCGGGAAGGGCCGCACAGGGCGCGTCGCCGTAAACACGGGTCAGGCGGGCGGTGTTCTTCTGTAACGGGATGATATCGATAAACATAGGGTCTCCTAACAAAAAAACTGCTGCACGGGCAGAGCCGTGCAGCAGTTGGGAGGGATGCGGTTACTGTGCGGCCTGTGAAGAAGCGGTAGAGGCGGCCGCATTGTCGGCAGCTGGAACCGTGCCGGTATTGGCAATATACAGGCTGAGGAACACACCCATGATGAGGGTGGCAACAGCCATCAGGATCGCATTCCGGATCAGATGCTTTTTCATCTGTTTGTACTCCTTTGAAAGGATTTACTTTGCAGGCTTGAAGCTGTCGCGCAGAGTGACCACGCGGTTGTACACGCCGGGGTTCTTGCTGTCCGGGGTGAAGAAGCCGGTGCGGACAAACTGGAACTTCTCGCCGGGCTTGGCATCCTTCAGGCTCTCTTCCAGCTTGCAGCCCTTGCGCACCACAACGCTCTCGGGGTTCAGGTAGTCCTTGTAGTCGCTGCCCTCGGGGATGGCGTTCATGTTGGACTCGGTAAACAGCTTGTCGTACAGGCGGACTTCAGCATCCACAGCGTGGTCAGCGCTGACCCAGTGGATGGTGCCCTTGACCTTGCGGCCATCTGCGGGGTTGCCGTTGCCGGTCTCAAGGTCGGCGGTGCAGTGGATGGCGGCGATGCTGCCGTCGGGGTTCTTCTCCACGCTCTCGCACTTGACGATGTAAGCGCCCATCAGACGAACCTCGCCGCCAATGGTCAGGCGCTTGAACTTCGGGGGCGGCACCTCGGCAAAGTCCTCGCTCTCGATCCACAGCTCGCGGGTAAAGGCGACCTTGCGGGTGGAGGCATCGTTGGCTTCGCGGTTGGGGTTGTTGGCCACGTCAAAGAATTCAGTTTTGTCGGCGGGGTAGTTGTCCACGACCAGCTTCACAGGGTCCAATACGGCGATCCGGCGCTGGGCGGTCAGGTCCAGCTCACTGCGGATGCAGGCTTCCAGCTGACGCATGTCGATCAGGTTGTCGGACTTGGAGATGCCGGCCTCCCGGACAAAGGTGAAGATGGAGGTGGGGGTGTAGCCGCGGCGGCGCAGGCCGCACAGGGTCGGCATCCGGGGATCGTCCCAGCCGTCCACGATGCCCATTTCCACCAGCTCGCGCAGGTAGCGCTTGCTCATCACGGTGTTGGTCATGTTCAGGCGGGCGAACTCGCGCTGCTTGGGGAACTCGGTGCCAAAGATATTCTCGATGACCCAGTTGTACAGGGGACGATGATTCTCGAACTCCAGGCTGCACATGCTGTGGGTGATGCCCTCAATGGCATCCTGGATGGGATGCGCAAAATCGTACATGGGGTAGATGCACCACTTATTGCCCTGGCGGTGGTGTTCAGCATACTTGATGCGGTAGATGGCCGGGTCACGCATGTTCATGTTGGGGCTGGCCAGGTCGATCTTGGCACGCAGGGTCTTTTCACCCTCCTGGAACTCACCGGCACGCATCCGGCGGAACAGGTCCAGATTCTCCTCCGGGGTGCGGTCACGCCACGGAGAGGGACGGCTGGGCTTGCCGGCATCGGCACCACGGTACTCGCGCATCTCGTCACGGGTCAGGTCGTCCACGTAGGCCTTGCCCTCCAAGATGAGCTTCTCGGCGTACTCGTAGCACTTGTCAAAGTAATCGCTGCCATAGAAGATGCCGCCGTTGGGGTCAGCGCCCAGCCAGTGCAGATCCTCAATGATGCTGTTGACATACTCCTCACCTTCGCGGGCGGGGTTGGTGTCGTCCAGGCGCAGGTTGAACTTGCCGCCATACTGGTTTGCGATGGACCAGTTGATGTAGATGGCCTTGGCGCTGCCGATGTGCAGGTAGCCGTTGGGCTCCGGCGGGAAGCGGGTATGGATCTCGCTGATCTTACCCTCGGCCAGGTCAGCATCGATGATCTCCGTCAAAAAGTTTTTATCTGCCATAGTGGTTTCCCCCTTGGTTTCAGGGCATCGCAGCCCGGAATTACACTTTCTTTCAATACACTTTATAATACACCATTTTTGGCTCTGCTTCAAGGCAAAAATACAAAGTAAGGGTGGTTTTTGGTGCCCCGGGCAGATTTCCGCATTCTGTGCACTTGACGAATGCACAAAAAAAGGGTATAGTATGGTAGTATTCATTTTTACGGGGTGTTGCGCAGTTGGTAGCGCGCCTGCTTTGGGAGCAGGAGGCCGCGAGTTCGAGTCTCGCCACTCCGACCATGCAGAGTGTCCTTATAGGATCTGAGTATCCTGTAATGGACACTCTGCTTTTTTATGTAGAGAATGGTGAAACGCCGGAGATGTCGCTGCTCACCCGTTCCCGCAGGCACAGCAGCTTGACCTTATGCTCGGTCAGCAGGGCGATGTACTGCTTTGTCATGCCCCAGTCCCGCCCTATACGGTCAAGGCTGCTTATCAGCACCACATCCACCTTTCCGGCAAGAACGGCCTCTATCACTTCTTGCAGAGCCGGACGGTCCAGGGTCATTCCAGAGCCATGCTCGGCGGCAGCACCAACGATGGTGTACCCGGCTTGTTCCGCATAGCGGCGAAGCTCCTTGGCCTGCCGTTCCAAAGAAAAGCTATCATCGTGAGCGACGCGGCAATAGAAATAGGCTTTCATCGTGTCGTACCGCCTGTCCCTCATGTTCCAGCATGACCGCCTCTGCGTCGGTCAGCGCAGGCTCGGGAGCGGGCTGCTCCGGCACGACGGCATTTTCTACCGCAGGAGCGGGAGCCTCGGCGGGCGAGGCTGCCTCGGGAATGTTTTTCTTATCATCTGCCATTTGCAAACCTCCTTTTCGTGGCATGAAAAAAGCCAGTCCGCAGACTGGCCGGGTGAAAGTGACCTCCCTTCATGGTTTTATATATGAAAACGCCGCTCGTTGTCCTGTTGGGCGGCGTTGACATCAAGAGTGGTGACAAATTTTCAATTACCTGATATACTTTAACAATCAAGTTATAAGGATGGTGCAATTATGAGTGAGTTAGTTCCTGCACTTAAAAATACTCTATTTTCTTCTACCCACGGAGTCGTTGGCGAATATGTTGAACTTGGGATTGACGCACTTTTAGAAAGCGAGGCATTAAAAGGAATTCCCGTTGTCAACACTATTGCAGCTATTTGTAAAACAGGGTATAACCTTCACGAACGCAATCTTATAAAGCAAACCCTTACATTTATTTCAGAATTTAATTCCGGGAGTATTCCCCAAGAGAAATTAGACGAACATCGCAAAAAACTTGATGCAGATCCTAAAGAGGCTGAAAAAGAACTTAGTCGGGTGCTTATAATTTTAGGGAATCAAATAGATGAAATCCAATCCAAGGTTTTAGGCAGTTTTTATGCTTCCTATGTAAAAGGAGCTATTTCTTGGGAAAAATTTTGCGAATTGACAGAAGCAAATCGGCGAATGTTTATTAGCGATTATGCTCTTTTATTTGAAGCTGCTATCAAAGGTGGATTAAAAATTCAAGGTAGAGAATTATATCAAGTTGACCGATTGATTTCGTTAGGACTGTTGCAAAACCAAAATCGACTTGGTGGCAATGTGTGGATGGAGATTACAGATAATCCAGATAAGCAGAATGATATAATCGTTACATCCTTAGGGATGACATTCTACCATAATGCGCCAAGCACATTAAAAATGGATATATAAGAACACCGCCCGTTGTCCTGTTGGGCGGCGTTGTTCTCGTCATTTTGAATTTTTAGAATAAATACCTCTTGCCGACTGCCAGCAAACCGTTGATATATCTGCGTTTTCTGAAATCCTATAATTACACTCCGACCACAAGAAAAGCCACGATGAACCGTTTATAAATGCGGTTTTGTCGTGGCTTTATTTGTTGTATAAATGCTCTGAAAACACTGGTTTGTGCGTCTTTTGTGCGTTATTGGCGCAAAAACTGCTGACAGAACAGACAGAGTTGAACCGTGAACTTTGTACAGCTTTACACTGTTCAACAAGGACGAAAAGCGCTATATTGTTTATGGGGCAGAATAGGCATTTTATAACAGCCCCGCCGGAAAAGAGGTTGAATATGCTGTCTGACGCGAAGAAAAAGGCAAATGCCAAGTGGGACAAGGCCCATATGATGATTTTGGGCTGTAAGGTCCGTAAGGATTTTGCGGCCCAGTTCCGGGAGGCCTGTACCGCAGCGGGGACCACCCCCAACGCTGTTCTGAAACAGGCAGCGGAACAGTTTTTGAAAGAACACGCGGTATCAGAGGGGAAAACCGCCGTGGAAGAATGCGCATAATATCCATACGAAAGGACAGGTGCAACATGAGTACAAGAGAATTGGCAAGAACCCTGCTGGACGAGATGCCGGATAATGATTTAATCTATCTGGTGGCGTATATGCAGAGCTTAAAGGCTCTTAAGGATGCAGAAATTCCCAACGTCAAGACACAAGCGGCGATTGATGAAGTGGACAGCATGATTAGAACCGGCGAGGGAGAACACTTTGAAGGCTCTACCGCTGACTTCTTCGCTCAACTGGCGGCGGAGGGCTAATTCGTGCTCCAATATGCAGCAAAGCCAAAAAGGCACGCTGATCCGTTGGAGACCAGCGTGCCTTTTTGTATTGTTTCTGTCATTTAGATGATATAATCATTCCCCGCCTGATCTGGTGCGGCAAGGTCGGCCAGAGTGATCTTGCCAAAGTAGTCGGCGATCATGTCGTTCAGGCCCTTCCACATCGTATAGGTGCGGCAGTTGGGCAGCCGCTCGCAGGCGGGAGCACCGGGCACAAGGCAGCTCACGGGGGCAAGGCTGCCCTCGGTCAGCAGCAGGATCTCTGCCACGGTGTACTGGTCGGGGGTGCGGGTCAGCCGGTAGCCGCCGCCCTTGCCGCGCAGACCTTCCAGAAAGCCGTTCTGCACCAGCACCTTCAGGATGTTTTCCAGATATTTTTCCGAGATCTCCTGCCGTTCGGCGACCTCCTTCAGCGGCACATACCGCTCCGCCTGGTGTTCGGCCAGGTCGATCATTACGCGCAGTGCATAACGGCCCTTGGTTGAAACGATCATAGCTTTTCTCCTTATCACCCCCTCAGACGCTTTGCGCCAGCGGCCCAGTCAGGGGCGGCAATGCGCAGGCATGGATGGTGGGGCTGTCCTCTTCTCATTAACAAACCTATTATACAACAGGGTTTGTAACTTTTCAATCGCTTTTTCGTTTTTCCATTGACAAAGGGGAAAAAGAGGACTATAATACCATCAAACCTACAAACCGTGTTGGTTTACAGGAAATATGGTTTGCGTCAGAATAACATCCCGGGCCCTGCGCCCGCAGAGGGAGGACTTTTACTATGAGCAAGATTTACACTTCCGCAGATCAGCTGATTGGCCACACTCCGCTGCTGGAGCTGACCCATATTGAGAAGGAAGCAGACCTGAAGGCCACCGTTCTGGCCAAGCTGGAATACTTCAACCCCGCCGGCTCTGTCAAGGATCGCATTGCCAAAAAGATGATCGACGATGCCGAGGCCACCGGCAAGCTGAAGCCCGGTTCCGTGATCATTGAGCCTACCTCCGGCAACACCGGCATTGGTCTGGCCGCTGTGGCCGCTGCCAAGGGTTACCGCATCATCATCGTGATGCCTGAGACTATGAGCGTGGAGCGCCGCCAGCTGATGAAGGCTTACGGCGCAGAGCTGGTCCTGAGCGAGGGCGCAAAGGGCATGAAAGGTGCCATTGCCAAGGCGGATGAGCTGGCAAAGGAGATCCCCAACGCCTTTATCCCCGGCCAGTTCGTGAACCCTGCCAATCCGCAGGCACACATCGAGACCACCGGCCCTGAGATCTGGGAGGACACCGATGGTCAGGTCGATCTCTTTGTGGCTGGCGTTGGCACCGGCGGCACTGTTACCGGCGTGGGCAAGTACCTCAAGAGCAAGAACCCCAATGTCAAGGTCGTGGCTGTGGAGCCTGCCTCCTCTCCTGTGCTGAGCAAGGGCGTTGCAGGTGCGCATAAGATCCAGGGCATCGGCGCGGGCTTTGTGCCGGATGTGCTGGATACCAAGGTCTACGATGAGATCATCACCGTGACCAATGAGGATGCCTTTGCGACCGGCCGCCTCATCGGTCACAAGGAAGGCGTTCTGGTGGGTATCTCTTCCGGTGCAGCGGTCTGGGCTGCGCTGGAGCTGGCAAAGCGCCCCGAGAACGCAGGCAAGAAGATCGTTGCTCTGCTGCCCGATACCGGCGACCGTTATCTGTCCACCCCGCTGTTTGCTGAATAAGCTGTAACCCCAAAGCTGCTGCGCAGAAATTTTTGCGCAGCGGCTTTTTTTGTGCTACAATAAACCCATCAATTCCAAGGAGAACTGTTATGAACTACTACGCCGCCCCGATGGAGGGGCTGACAGACCGCATCTGGCGGCAGGCCCACCAGCGCTGGTTCGGCGCACCGGAGGCCCCGGTGCGGTACTATGCGCCGTTTCTCTCGCCGCCGGAGAACCGGGTGCTCATCAAAAAGAAGATGGCTGAGCTGGAACCGGCGGCCAACCCGGGGGTGCAGGTCATCCCGCAGCTGCTGGCAAAGGACGGCGAACTTGCGGCCTGGATGATCGGGGAACTGCGCCGGATGGGCTATACCGAGGTCAACCTGAACTTCGGGTGTCCCTCCGGCACCGTGACAGCCAAGGGCAAGGGTTCCGGAATGCTCCGGGACCCGCAGAAGCTGGATGCCTTTCTGGACGCTGTTTTTTCGCAGGCAGGCGGGCCGGTGTCGGTCAAGACCCGGCTGGGCGTGGCCCGGGCGGAGGAGTTCGGGGAGATCCTGAACGTTTACAACAAATACCCCCTCTGCGAGCTGACCATCCATCCCCGGGTGATGAAACAGCTCTACCGTGGCCAGACCGACCGGGAAGCCTTTGCTGCCTATCTGCCTGCCTGCACTGCTCCGGTCTGCTACAACGGCGATGTGACCACCGTGGATGACCTGCGGGAACTGGAAGCGGCATTCCCGGAACTGTCTGGTATCATGGTGGGCAGGGGCCTCATTGCAGACCCGGCTCTTCTGCGCAAGGCTGTGGGCGGCCCTGCTGCTTCCCGGGAAGAACTGCGCGGCTACCATGATGAACTCTATCACGGCTACACCGAAGCCTTTGGGATGGCCAGCTGTGCCGTGAGCCGGATGAAGGCCCACTGGTTCTACCTCATCCACCTTTTCGATGGGGCCGACGCACTGGAAAAGCCCCTGCGCAAGGCCCGGGAAGGCTGGGAGTATGAGACGGTGGTGAACCAGATCTTTGCCTGCTGGCCAAAATAAAAGCCCGCCGCCTCCTGCGAGGCAGCGGACTTGTGTAAGCGCGGCTCAGACGTTCAGGTAGCTGCGGAGCATGGCCTGCAGCAGATCGTCACGGTCAACTTTGCGGATGAGGGAGCGGGCTCCCTTGTATGTGGTGATATAGGTGGGATCTTCGGACAGGATATAGCCCACCAGCTGATTGACCGGATTGTAGCCCTTTTCCTTTAATGCATCGTACACCTGCTGTACGATCTCGTGAATCTCGTAGTCCTTTTTGTCGTGGATCGAAAAAATAGCAGTCGCGTCGCCCACGCAATGCACCCCCTTCGGTATCCCTCTCGCATTCCGTTCCGAGAGGTCATTGGAACTTATAGCCCATTGTACACGAAATGAACGCTGACTTCAAGATTCCAAGCTGGAATTTGCACACTTTGCCTAAAAATTTTTGAAAATTTGAGTAAAAAGAACGGAGCGAATTTTCCCGTTCAGGAGGTTTTTCATGGTCTACGGAATCGGCTGCGACCTATGCAGCATTGCGCGGATGGAAAAGAGCCTGCTGGGCCCCCATGGCGCGGTCTTTGCACGCCGGGTGTTCGGCCCGGCTGAGCAGGCGGCACTGGGCCTGCCTCTGGCAGAAGAAGAGGACACGGCCCGCCGCACCGCCCATACTGTGGCCAGCGCGGCGGCGGACTTTGCGGCCAAGGAGGCTTTCCTCAAGGCGGCGGGCACCGGTCTGCGGGAGCCCTTCTCCCTCTGCGAGATCGAAGCCGTCCGCCTGCCCGGCGGGGCACCGGCCTATCGCTTTTCCGGCCGGAGCGCCCAGTGGGTGGAAGCACGCCGCCTGCGGGCACATCTCTCCCTGAGCCATGAAGACGGCATGGCCATGGCGTACTGCATCCTGGAAACGGAAACCTGAACTTCCCGTCTGCATACAATGGAATAAGCCCGCGCGTGCATAGCGGCCCTGCAGTCGGCTCATACTAAAGGCAGAGCGACTGAGGATGCGCAAAACGCACCACATAGCGGGCGCATCCTCCAAGATCAGGGAGGGAAGATTCCATGGAGGTACACAGAGGAGAAGTTTTTTACGCCGATCTTTCGCCGGTGGTGGGCTCGGAACAGGGCGGCATCCGGCCGGTGCTCATCGTCCAGAACGAGATCGGCAACCGGCACAGCCCCACCGTGATTGCAGCGGCCATTACATCCCGGCTGGACAAAGCCCGCCTGCCCACCCATATCAACATCCGGGCGGCAGATACCGGCCTTGCCAAGGACAGTGTGGTGCTGCTGGAACAGATCCGCACGCTGGATAAGCACCGCCTGCGCGAGCGGGCCGGGCAGATCACGCCTGAGGATCAGCGTCGGGTGAATCAGGCGCTGGATGTCAGCCTTGGGCTGGACAGCTACTGACAAAAAAATGAGACTGCCAAGGCCTGGCAGTCTCATTTTTTTGATGATTCCGGTTATTTTACGCTGTCCTGCGCGTCGTGGAGCAGGGCATATTCGCGAATCTTTTCCAGCGTCTGCTCGCTCAGGATATGCTCTGCCTTGCAGGCATCCTCGGCGGCGACCTCCTCGTCCACGCCCAGCTGCACAAAGAAGTGGGTCAGCAGGCGGTGGCGGCTGTAGATGCGCTCTGCGATCTCGCGGCCCGGTTCCAGCAGGGTCAGGTTGCCCTCACCGTCCACCGCGATATAGCCGTTCTCCCGCAGCTTCTTCATGGCAATGCTCACGCTTGCCTTGGTATAGCCCAGCTCATTGACCACGTCGATGGAACGGACACGGCCCATTCTCTGGTTGAGCATCAGGATCGTTTCAAGATAATCTTCTGCGGATTGGTGGATCTGCATGGTATCGGCCTCCTGCCTTCTTGATTCCCGGCCCGGGGCTGAAAACGCACGTCGGTTCGGTTTGTTATAGAATACCACATTCTCCCGGGGGATGCAAGCAATCCCTGAAAGTTTACTAAAACAAACCGACTGAAACATGAAAAATTTGTGGGTTTATGCGCAGGAACCACCGGGCAGCAGGCAGGGGGAAAGGGAAGAGGGAGGTAAAAGGAAGGTTTTTTGTGTGAAACTCACAGTCTCCAACGTGTTTTTGAACAACAGCTGTGCAAGCCGCAGAAAATGGCTCCAAGACAGAAATTAGGTGTGTCGAAATCTGTTTTTTGTGATAAAATAAGAACAGATATGCGCTTTCAGCATCTGATTTCATCGTCAAGACAACAGGAACATTGAAGGAGTTGTAAGTATGTCCAACGAGATCAATCCGATGGCATTTTTCCAGGAACCCAGCGTGGCAGACCTGCGTCTGCTGGCCTGCCCCGGTGCAGAGGAGCTGACCAAGCTGATCGACCAGCATCTGGTGGAATGGGCAAAGTCCGCAGGCGTGGAGAAGGATAGCTTTATCATCCCCTGCGAGTGCCCCCGCTTCCAGAGCGGTGACGCAAAGGGCCTGGTCAGGGAGTCTGTGCGCGGCGACGATATCTTTATCGTTATCGATCCGGGCAATTACAGCGTTACCTACAACCTGTTCGGTTACGAGAACCACCTCTCCCCGGATGACCACTTTGCCAACCTCAAGCGCCTGATCCAGGCAGTGGCCGGCAAGGCACACCGTGTGTCCGTTATCATGCCCAGCCTGTACGGCGGCCGCCAGCATCGCCGCGTGGTTCGCGAGAGCCTGGACTGCGCTGTGGCCCTGCAGGAGCTGCAGACCATGGGCGTGCGTAACATCATCACCTTTGATGCCCACGATCCCCGCGTTCAGAACGCTGTGCCGCTGCTCAGCTTCGACAATGCAATGCCCACCTATCAGGTACTCAAGAGCCTGCTGAAGAAGAACCCCGAGATCAGCTTTGATAAGGAGAAGTTCATCGTGGTCAGCCCCGACGAGGGTGCCATGAACCGCAACATGTACTTCTCCAGCGTGCTGGGCTGCAACCTGGGCATGTTCTACAAGCGCCGCGATTACACCCGCGTGGTGAACGGCCGCAACCCCATTGTGGCACACGAGTATCTGGGCGATTCCGTTGAGGGCAAGACTGTCTTTATCGCCGACGATATCATCGCTTCCGGCGAGAGCATGCTGGAGGTTGCCGGCAACCTGAAGGAGCGCGGTGCTGCCCGCATCATTGCCAATGCGACCTTCCCGCTGTTCACCAGCGGCCTGAAGAAGTTCGATCAGGCAGTTGCCGATGGTAAGCTGGACTACGTTGTGGGCACCAACCTGACCTACCGCCAGCCCGAGCTGCTGACCCGCGACTGGTATGTTGACGTGGATGTCTCCAAGTATGCTGCCTACTTCGTGGTGGCACTGAACCACGATATGTCTGTTTCCAGCATCATCGATCCCATCAAGAAGATCGAGGCTCTGCTGGCAAAGCGCAGCTGATCAGAAAAAATGCAATGCAAAAGGAGCTGTACTCCCGCGGGGGTACAGCTCCTTTTTGTATGTACAGCATTTGGCAGAAGCCTGGGCTGCTGTTCCTCAGCGGTTCCGGTAGGCCTCCGGGCCTTCCAGATACAGATCTCCGCCGTGGGCATCCAGGATGACAGTCAGGGGCATATCCTGCACGGTCAGGCGGCGGACGGCTTCACAGCCGAGGTCGGGCCAGGCGATGACCTTCAGCGTCTGGACGCTTTTGGCCATCAGGGCACCGGCACCGCCCAGAGCAGCCAGATAGACCGCGCCGTTGCGGACAACGGCCTCCTTGACAGCGGCATCCCGCTTGCCCTTGCCGATCATAATTTTGTTGCCCAGATCCAGCAGGCGGGGGCTCATGGCATCCATCCGGCCGCTGGTGGTGGGGCCGGCAGAGCCGATGACCTCACCCGGGCGCTCCGGGGTGGGGCCGACGTAGTAGATAGCGCTGCCCTCAAGATCGAAGGGGAGCGGTTCGCCCCGGTCCAGTGCTTCGATCATCCGCTTGTGGGCCTGATCCCGGGCGGTATACACCACGCCGGAGAGCAGCACGGTATCGCCTGCCCTGAGGGGGGCCAGATCCTGGGCGGTGCAGGGGGTGGTTAAGGTATATTGCATAGGTTTCTCCTTTGTACAACCTCTCAGTCGGGCTTGCGCCCGCCAGCTCCCCTGGTAGGGGAGCCTCTGGCGTATCCGGCAAGCTTTACCCGACTGCCAAGGCCTCTCCTACTAGGAGAGGTGGCAATGCGAAGCATTGACGGAGAGGTTTGACCCTTATAAAGTCGCGCTGGCCCGCCGGGTGACATGGCAGGAAACGTTCACGGCCACGGGCAGGCCCGCCACATGGGTGGGCATCTGCTCAATGGCAAGGCCCAGACAGGTGGTCTGGCCGCCAAAGCCCTGCGGGCCGATGCCCAGCTCATTGATGGCGGTCAGCAGCTCACGCTCCAGACCGGCATAATAGGGATCGGGGTTGGGAACATCCAGCGGGCGGAGCAGCGCCTTTTTGGCCAGATAAGCCACCTTGTCAAAGCTGCCGCCCACGCCGATGCCCAGCACGATGGGCGGGCAGGGGTTGGAACCGGCCAGCTGGACGGTCTCCAGCACGAACTTCCGGAAGCCCTCCACGCCGTCGGCGGGCTTGAGCATCTGGATGCGGCTCATGTTCTCGCTGCCAAAGCCCTTGGGGGCCACGGTGATGGTACAGCCGTCGCCGTCTACCAGATGAACGGTGATGGCGGCGGGGGTGTTGTCGCCGGTGTTGCCCCGGCGCAGCGGGTCGGCCACGATACTCTTGCGCAGGTAGCCGTCGGTGTAGCCGCGGCGCACGCCCTCGTGGATGGCGGCTTCAAAGCTGCCGTCGATGTGGACGTCGGTGCCCAGCTCCACAAACACGCAGGCCATGCCGGTGTCCTGGCAGATGGGCAGGTCTTTTTCTCTGGCGGCGCTCAGGTTGGACCACAGCAGGTCCAGGGTATTCTTTGCCAGCGGCCAGGGCTCTTCCTGCCGGGCCTTGTCCAGTGCCGCCTGCACATCCTGCGGCAGGCGGGTGTTGGCCTCGATGCAGAGCCGGGCTACGGCATCGGTGATGGCTTGTGCGGAGATGTTCCTCATCTCGTGTTCCTCCCTTTACAGGCGGGCAGTGCCGGTCTCGCGGGCAGCCTTTGCCACGGCAGCAGCCACGGCCTCGGCCACACGGGGGTCGAACGCGCCGGGGATGATGTTCTCCTCGCTGCGGTCGGCATCGGTGATCAGGTCAGCGATGGCATAGGCTGCGGCCAGCTTCATCTGGTCGTTGATGTCGCGGGCGCGAACGCTCAAAGCGCCCTTGAACAGGCCGGGGAAGCAGAGCACATTGTTGACCTGGTTGGGGAAGTCGCTGCGGCCGGTGGCCATCACGCGCACGCCGCCTGCCTTGGCATCGTCCGGCATGATCTCGGGGGTGGGGTTGGCCATGGCAAAGACGATGGCATCCTTGTTCATGGTCTTGCACAGCTCGGTGGTCAGGATGCCGGGGCGGGACACGCCGATGAATACGTCGGCTCCCTCGATGGCTTCCTTCAGGCCGCCCTTGATCTGGCGGGGGTTGGTCACCTCGCCCAGCCAGTTCTTGTGGGCCTCGGCGCTGTTGCAGCCCTTGTACAGGGTGCCGAACTGGTCCACGGCCACGATATCCTTTGCACCGGCGGTCATCAGCATCTTGATGATGGCAGTACCGGCAGCGCCGGGACCGTTCAGGACGATGTGCACGTCCTCCATCTTTTTGCCCACCACGCGCAGGGCGTTGATGAGGGCAGCGGTCACCACGATGGCGGTGCCGTGCTGGTCATCGTGGAACACGGGGATATCCAGCTCCCGCTCCAGCGTCTCTTCGATCTCAAAGCACTCGGGGCTCTTGATATCCTCCAGATTGATACCGCCAAAGGTGGGGGCAATGGCCTTGCAGGCTGCGATCACGCTGGCGGCATCGTGGGCATCGATACAGATGGGGAAGGCATCCACGCCGCCGAACTCCTTGAACAGCACGGCTTTGCCCTCCATCACAGGCAGACCGGCCTCGGGGCCGATGTCACCCAGGCCCAGCACGGCGGTGCCGTTGGAGACAACGGCCACCATGTTGCCCTTGAAGGTGTACTTATAAACATCGTCGGGGTTTTCCTTGATCTTGCGGCAGGGCTCGGCAACGCCGGGGGTGTAGGCGGTAGACAGGTCATCACGGGTCCTGACCTCCACCTTGCTGGTAATGCCCACCTTGCCGTGGTGGGTCTCGTGCATTTCAAGGGCGGCTTTGTTGTAATCCATGGGGTGTTCCTCCGTTTGTATCGGGCGCTTCCCGCGGAAGGGAGCGGCCGGGGTTTCTCGTATCTCTTTTATTTTAACAGAACCAGGCGGGCATTTCCACCGGAAAAGCCGCTTTTTCGGCCGGTGCCCCGCAAAAGTCGGACAAACCCGGCGCTCTATTTGTGGAATTTCTGCAAAATTCTTTTCTTTTTCACTTTTGCCCTTTATAATAAGGTCTGTACTATGCGACCCGAATCTGAACCCGGCGGGATGCCGATGTTCCAACAGGAGGAACTTTATTTTGAAAAAGATCATCACAAAGGCAGTCTGCCTGCTCTGCGCCGGTGCGCTGGTGCTGGGCGCAGCAGGCTGCTCCAAGTCCGCTGATTCTTCTTCTGTCGCTTCCAGCACAGCCGCCGCTGTTTACGGCAGCGCGGAAGATTACGATTACGAGAACTTCTCCTACAGCAGCGGTCTGGACGAGAATGGCTACTGGGAGGGTGTGAAAGCGCTTGACTATGTCACCCTGCCCGAGAACTTTGCAAGCCTTACCTTCAAGCGTTCTGAGATCGAGCCCACCGAGGAGGAGATCCAGAGCGAGATCGACAGCCTGCTCAGCGACCACGCCACCGAGAAGCAGGTAACGGACCGTGCCGCAGCGGACGGTGATACCGTCAACATCGACTATGCCGGTTCCGTGGATGGCGTTGCGTTCAGCGGCGGCACTTACAGCGGCTACAGCCTGACCCTGGGCAGCGGTACTTTCATCGATGGCTTTGAGGATCAGATCGTAGGCCACACCCCCGGCGAGACCTTTGATGTCACCGTGACCTTCCCGGAGGGATACAGCGATTCTACCGATTCCGAGGGCAACACCGTTGTCCTGAGCGGCAAAAAGGCTGTGTTCTCCGTTACCCTGAACTACATCAGCGAGAAGGTCCTGCCCGAGCTGACCGACGCGTGGGTGGCCGAGAACTACGGCGAGAGCGATGATGTTCACACCGTGGAGGAGCTGAAGGCGCTCTACCAGAAGATGCTCTACAACACCAACCTGCAGAACGCCATCATGGACGACCTGCTGGCAAACTCCACCTTCAAGGAGCTGCCCAAGGAGGTCACCGATTATCAGGTGAACCAGTGCCTGAACTACTACTACACCATGGCCAACTACTACGGCTACGATCTGGACAGCTTTGTGCAGACCGCCGCTGGCTATGAGAACGCCGATGACCTGCTGGAGGGGATGAGCGACAGCATCACCACCTACTCCAAGGAGGCTCTGCTCTATCAGGCAGTGGCCGAGACACTGGACATCGTGCCCACCCAGGAGCAGATCGATACCTATTCCTCCTACACCGGCACCTATGGTGAGAACTACTGCACCATGGTCGCCCTGATGGATGCCGTCACCGATGCGCTGACGGAAAGCGCAGTGGTGAGCTGAGTGCCCTGCCCCCATCTCAAGAGAACTTGTGCCGCTTCGGGTCTGCCGGGGCGGCATTTTTGTCTTGTTTGCAAACAATTTGTGAATTGTTGCCGTACCATCGAAAACCCTATTGACAAAGTGGGGTGTTTGGAGTATAGTTTTAGCAGTCGAATAGATAGAGTGCTAAAAATGAAATGGCAATCGATCTGAAAGACTGCTGAAATAACACTTCCGGTACGAATGGAGGTCGATTCTATGAATACCAATCAATATACGCAGAAAACACTGGAAGCTCTGCAGGCTGCCCAGCAGCTGGCTGTGGAGTACCAGCACAACGCTTTGGAGCCGGAGCATCTGCTGCACGCCCTGGCTTCGCAGGAGCAGGGCCTGATCCCGCAGCTTCTGCAGAAGCTGAACGTGGATCCGGGCAGCTTTGCCGCTGCCGTGGCCGAAAAGCTGTCGGCCCTGCCCCGGGTGTCCGGCTCCGGCCGTGACCCGGACAAGGTCTATATCTCGCAGGCAACGGATAAAGTCCTGAGCGCCGCCGCCCGGGAAGCTAAGGCCATGAAGGACGAATACGTCAGTGTGGAGCATGTGTTCCTGGGCCTGCTGGATGAGCCGACCCAGAACACCACGGAGCTGTTCCGCGCCTTCAACATCAAGAAGGATGCGTTCCTGCAGCAGCTGACTGCCGTGCGCGGCAACCAGCGCGTGACCAACGACAACCCCGAGGATACCTACAACGCCCTGCAGAAATATGGCCAGGATCTGGTCGATCTGGCCCGGAAGCAGAAGCTGGACCCCGTGATCGGCCGTGATCAGGAGATCCGCAATGTCATCCGTATCCTGTCCCGTAAGACCAAGAACAACCCCTGCCTGATCGGTGAGCCCGGCGTTGGCAAGACCGCCATCGCCGAGGGCCTGGCCCAGCGGATCGTGCGCGGCGATGTGCCCGAGAACCTGAAGAACCGCACCGTGTTCAGCCTGGACATGGGTGCGCTGGTGGCCGGTGCAAAGTACCGCGGCGAGTTTGAGGAGCGCCTGAAGAGCGTCCTGAATGAGGTCAAGAAGAGCGAGGGCAAGATCATCCTCTTCATTGATGAGCTGCACACCATCGTGGGTGCGGGCAAGACCGACGGTGCCATGGATGCGGGCAACCTGCTCAAGCCCATGCTGGCCCGGGGCGAGCTGCACTGCATCGGCGCGACCACGCTGGACGAATACCGCCAGTATATCGAAAAAGACCCCGCTCTGGAGCGCCGGTTCCAGCCGGTGCAGGTGGATGAGCCCACGGTGGAGGACACCATCTCCATCCTGCGTGGCCTGAAGGAGCGCTATGAGGTGTTCCACGGCGTGAAGATCAGCGATAATGCGCTGATCGCCGCCGCAACCCTCTCTGACCGCTATATCACCGACCGTTTCCTGCCGGATAAGGCCATCGACCTGGTGGATGAAGCCTGCGCCATGATCAAGACTGAGATGGACAGTATGCCCAGCGAGATGGATGATCTGGCCCACCGCATCACCCAGCTGCAGATCGAGCAGGTCAGCCTGAAAAAGGAGACCGATGCCCTGAGCCAGAGCCGCCTGCATGAGCTGGAAAAGGAACTGGCTGAGCTGCAGGATAAGTTCCGCAGCATGAAGGCAAAGTGGGAAAACGAGAAGAACGCCATTGGCAAGGTACAGACCCTGCGTGAGCAGATCGAGCAGACCAATGCCGCCATTGAGAAAGCCCAGCGTGAGTATGACCTGAACAAGGCTGCTGAGCTGAAATACGGTAAGCTGCCCGAGCTGCAGAAACAGCTGGAAGCGGAGGAAAAGCTGGCCAACGAGAAGAAGGAGGACAGCCTCCTGCGTGACCGTGTGACCGACGAGGAAATCGCCCGCATCGTGGCCCGCTGGACCGGCATCCCGGTGGAGAAGCTGGTGGAGGGCGAGCGCGAGAAGCTGCTGCATCTGGACGATGTGCTCCACAAGAGAGTCATCGGTCAGGACGAGGCCGTGACCAAGGTGAGCGAGGCCATCCTGCGCAGCCGCGCCGGAATCGCCAACCCCAACCGCCCCATCGGCAGCTTCCTCTTCCTCGGTCCCACCGGTGTGGGCAAGACCGAGCTGGCCAAGGCGCTGGCACAGGCTCTGTTTGACGATGAGCGCAACATGGTGCGTATCGATATGACGGAGTATATGGAGAAGTTCAGCGTCAGCCGCCTGATCGGCGCGCCTCCGGGATACGTGGGTTATGAGGAGGGCGGCCAGCTGACCGAGGCTGTCCGCCGCAAACCCTACAGCGTGGTGCTGTTCGATGAGGTGGAAAAGGCCCACCCCGATGTGTTCAACATCCTGCTGCAGGTGCTGGACGATGGCCGCATCACCGACAGCCAGGGCCGTACCGTGGACTTCAAGAACACGGTCATCATCCTGACCTCGAATCTGGGCAGTGACATCATCCTGAACGATCTGGAGCAGCGCCGGGCACAGGGTTCCAACGAACTCAGCGACGAGGCAAAGCATCAGATCGACCTGCTGCTGAGGAGCAAGTTCCGCCCCGAGTTCCTGAACCGTCTGGACGAGATCGTCTACTACAAGAGCCTGACCAAGGACGAGATGCGCAAGATCGTGGATCTGCAGCTGGCAGACCTGCGCAGCCGCATGGACGAGGGCAAGCATCTGAATCTGGACGTGACCACCGCCGCCAAGGACTACATCATCGATTCTGCCTACGACAGCGTCTATGGTGCCCGCCCCATCAAACGGTTCATCCAGAGCCGGGTGGAGACTTTGATCGCCAAGGCGATCATTCAGGGCCGCTATGCCGAGGGCAGCACCCTGACCGTGGATTACGACGGAAATGCCCTTGTGCTGAAATGATTTTCCACAGTTTTACCAGTTTTGTACCTCTGTGCCGGCTGTAATGCTTGCATGGGGGTGCGGAATATGATATTATAACAAGTAACATTGATGTGCTTTTCATCGCGGAACAGCCACGGTGGAAAGCACATTTTTGTATCCCTAGGAAAGAATTCCTTCCGTCATCGCTGCGCGATGCCACCTCCCTCGGTGAGGGAGGCTGACCGTGCGGCAAGGCTCCCTCTTTGAGGGAGCTGGCTGCGAAGCAGACTGAGGGAGTCCGTTCTTTAATAAAAAACAGAAAGTTGAGTGTGATTTTCCTTTATTATGGACGATGGCAGTATGACGCTCTGGGCAGCGCTGGTGATCCTGGTGGGTTTCTCCGCCTTTTTCTCCGCATCCGAGACCGCATTTTCCTCCCTGAATCAGATCCGCCTGAAAAGCCGCGCCGAGGACGGTGATTCCTCTGCCGCCCGGGTGCTGGCCATGGCGGAGCAGTATGACAAGCTGCTTTCCACCATCCTCATCGGCAACAATATCGTGAACATCGCCGCTGCTTCCATCGGCACCATCCTGTTTACCCAGATGCTGGGTGCCGAGCGGGGCGCTACGGTGTCTACCATTGTGCTGACGATCATTGTGCTGATCTTTGGCGAAGTGACTCCCAAGAGCCTGGCCAAGGAGATGCCGGAAAAGGTGGCCACGGCAGTCTCGCCCTTCCTTGTGCTCCTGATGGCCCTGATGACCCCGCTGACCTGGCTGTTCACCCAGTGGAAAAAGCTGCTGGGCCACTTTGTCCACAGCGGCGAGGCCGATACCATCACAGAGGGTGAGCTGATGACCATGGTCAGCGAGGCTGAAAATGACGGCGAACTGACTGACCGGGAAAGCGAGCTCATCCGCAGCGCCATCGAGTTCGATGACGTGGAGGTGGAGGAGATCCTGACCCCCCGTGTGGATGTGGTGGCTGTGGAGGATGATATCCCGCTGGAGGAGCTGGCCCAGACCTTTGCGGAGTCCGGTTACTCCCGTCTGCCTGTCTACCACGGTACCATTGATAACATCATTGGTGTGGTACATGAAAAGGATTTCTATATCGCCCGCCTGAAAAAGGCGACCAAGATCGATGATCTGGTGGTGCCCACCCTGTATACCACGGGCTCCACGCAGATCTCCCAGCTGCTGCGCACCCTCCGGGAGCAGCACCACCACCTGGCCGTTGTTGTGGACGAATACGGCGGCACCGAGGGTATCATCACGCTGGAGGATATCCTGGAGGAGCTGGTGGGTGAGATCTGGGATGAGCACGACGAGGTCACCGAGGACTTCCGCAAGCAGTCGGACGGCAGCTGGCTGGTGTCCGGCTCTGCCAGCGTCGATGATCTGTATGAGGAACTCGACCTGCCGGAGGAAGAGGATATCGATTCCAATACCGTCAACGGTCTGGTGCAGGAAAAGACCTGCCATCTGCCCAAGGTAGGCGACCGCTTTACCCTGGGCGAGTACGATGGTGTTGTTACCCGCACCGCCAAGCGCCGCGTGACGGAAGTGCGCCTGACTCCCGCCGCCCCGGCTGAGGATGCCGAGAAGGACGACGAAAAGGAGAAGCGCTTCTCCCGCCTTGCACAGCGCGGGGAGAGCCGCTGACAGGAAGCATAAGATAGAAACAGTGAAACGCCGCCGGGTGGAGCTTTTGGCTCTGCCCGGCGGCGTTTTCTTGATTCAAGTCCTTGCCCGCGGCCCTGCACTGTGCTAAACTGAATAAAATACAGAACGCAGGAGGACAAGGAACTTGAAACGGATGTTGAAGTTTGTGCGCCGGTGTGCGGCGCTGATGCTGGCGGTGGTGCTGCTCTGCATGGCAGTGCCTGCCGCCTTTGCAGCGGAAGGGGATACCCTGCCCGCCGGTGCCACCACCATGGGCGGTGCCAACACTACTCTGATCCCGGACGAGGAGGAAAACTGCCTGAGCTGGCTCTTCGGCTCTGGCGATACCATCACCATGCCCTACCTGAACGTCAAGGGGCAGGGCCTGCGCCGGAACGTGACCCTGGATCTTGAGGACTGTCTGGTGGGCATCACCTACACCGAGCTGGGCTCCATCGGCAGCTATGTCAGTGACGCGGCGGCACAGCAGGCGTGGAAAGCGCAGGCGGTGGCCATCCACTCCTATCTGGAATACCACAAGAAATACGGCTCTTCGGCCAACGCGCTGGTGTACACCCCCGTGGATCAGATCCCTTCCTCTGCCCGCAGCGCCATCCGCAGGGCAGTCTCTGAGGTCAAGGACGAGGTGCTGACCTGCAACGGCAGCGTCATCGATGCAGTGTGGTCGGCCAGCGCGGGGTACAACACCCAGACCGGCGTGTACGGCACCTGCTCCGGTCTGGATGCCTGGGGCACCGATGTGCCCTATCTGCAGAGCGTGGAAAGCCCCTACGAGGAGCAGTATCACAACCTGATGCGCCGGATCATCGGCAAGGATTACCGCTACATCGAATATAACGACAGCAAGACCGGCCAGCCCTACGAGAGCGCCGACACCACTCATAAGGATCTGGGCGGCTTTGTCCAGTACAATACCTTTGTCTCGAACGGAAAGAGCTACCGTTACATCGGCCAGTTCGTTTCCTCCCGTTATTGCTTTGATTTCAGCGCGGACGAGAACGGAACCCCCTGCATGAACTACTATGGCTTCGGCCACGGTGTGGGCATGAGCCAGTGCGGCATGGTGGGCTATGCGCAGGAGCAGGGCATGGGCTACCGGGACATCCTGCGCCACTACTATACCGGCGTGTCCTTTGGCACGGTGGGCAGCGGCAGCTCGAACGGCGGCCTGTTCGGCTGGCTGTGGAGCCTGCTGGGGCTGTAATAAATTTTGCACCGGAAAGCGCAGGAAATGCGGAAAAGCGCTTCTCAAACGGGACGAAATCTGGTATACTATTATAGTTTGTAAAAATGCGTCTGGGCGGCGGAATGGCCCAGTGAAGTGGAGAAGTCGGAATGCAGTTGGAGAAAGCAAAGGAAACAAAGCAGGACATGGAGCGCTGCCGCCTGCTGGCACAGCGCATTGCGGAGGAGCTGGCCCCGGCAACAGCTGCGGTGCTGAACGCCGAGACCCCGGCACTGGAAAAGGCCCTGCACCGGGCGGGCGTGGATGCCAACCCCTTTACAGTGGCTGCCCGGCAGGCAGACCTGCTGGTGGTGGAGGACCCCGCCTGGGTGGAGATGCCCGCGCAGCTGCCCGGACAGGTGCTGCTGGTGTTTACCGGTAGCAACGTGGCTGAGGGCTGGGCCGAGGAACTGGCCCGCCGGGGCTACTACCGGGATTTCCGCTGGCGCAGCCGGGGCCGTGCCCAGCAGTCGGCTCTGTACTGCACGGTCCAGCCTGCCACCGCCGAGATGATCGCGGGCTATGAGAAGGAGTTGGATCTCCTGCGCGACCGGATGGTGCGTGCCGAGCGCACCTGCAACGAGGAAGCCGCCCTCATTGAGCGGCTCCGCAGCGATCTTTCCCTGAGCCGCAGCCATGCCAAGAACCTGGAAAAGACCCTGAACGAGGTGACCAGCTCTACCTTCTGGAAGCTGACCTGGCCCATGCGGTATGTTGTCAGCAAGAGCCGCCAGATCTGGCACACCTTCCCGCTTTTCGTCCTGCTGGGTGAGCTGCGCCGGGACGGCATTTCGGGAGTGCGGGAGCACGCCCGCGCCAGGCGGGAGTATGCCGCCCTCTTCCCGGGAAACCTCCTGCGGGCCGACCGCTTTGCCCCGGTGGAGCTGCTGGTCAGGCAGGCGAACGATCAGCCTGCCGGTCTCAAGATCAGCATCGTGGTGCCTCTGTACAACACCCCGCTGGATTTCCTGGACGAGATGCTGGATTCCGTGGTGAACCAGACCTACAAGAACTGGGAGCTCTGCTGCGTGGATGCCGGTAAGGACGAGGCCGTAGGCCAGCATGTGCAGGCCCGTGCGAAGGCCGATGCACGCATCCGGTATCAGAAGCTGGAAAAGAATGAGCTGATCCCCGGCAACACCAACAAGGGCTTTGAGATGGCCACCGGTGAGTATATCGCCCTGCTGGACCACGATGACCTGCTGCATCCCTGCGCCCTGTGGTACGCGGCCAGGGCCATTGCCGAGCAGAAGGCCGACTTTGTCTACACCGACGAGGCGACCTTTGAGGGGAAGCCGGAGCATGTGGTGCTCTACCACTTCAAGCCCGACTTCATGCTGGACAACCTCCGCTCCAACAACTACATCTGCCACCTGACCGTGTTCAGCCGCGCCCTGATGGAGCGGGCCGGCGGCGGCGAGCGGATGGAGTACAACGGCAGCCAGGATTACGAGCTGTTCCTTCGCCTGACGGAGCAGGCTGAGAAGATCGTTCACATTCCCCATGCTCTGTATTACTGGCGCTCCAGTCCCGGCAGCACGGCGGCAGATATCTCCGCCAAGACCTACTGCATCGACGCAGGCATTGCGGCCCTCAAGGCCCACTATGCCCGCTGCGGGATCGCTGTGGACGATGTTGCCCTCATCCCCGGCACCCCGGGCTATTACAAGACCGATTACACCATCGAGCACCCGGGCCGGGTGAGCATCCTCATCCCCACCTGCGACCACATCCGGGATCTGGAGCTCTGCGTGGATTCCATCTATGCCCGCACCACCTACCCGGATTTTGAACTCATCCTCATCGAGAACAACAGCAAGCAGCCCGAGACTTTCCGCGCCTACGAGCGGATGCAGAAGGAACACCCGGACAACCTCAAGGTCGTGACCTGGGAGGGCAAGGGCTTCAATTACAGCGCCCTGAACAACTTTGGTGAGCAGTATGCCACCGGCGAATACCTGCTGCTGCTCAATAACGATACCGAGGTCATCACCCCCAACTGGCTGGAGGAAATGGTCATGTACGCCCAGCAGAAGCGGGTGGGCTGTGTGGGTGCAAAGCTGCTTTACCCCGATGACACCATTCAGCACGCCGGCATCGGCTTTGGCATCGGCGGTGTGGCGGGCCACCTGCACAAGTATTTCCCGGCAGCATCCGATGGCTACATGGGGCGGCTGAACTATGTGCAGGATGTTTACGGCGATACCGCCGCCTGCCTGCTCATCCGCAGGGAGATCTATGATGAGATGAACGGCCTGGACGAGAGCTATGCCGTGGCCTTCAACGATGTGGATTTCTGTGTCCGTGTGCGGGAGGCAGGCTACACCAACGTGTTTACCCCCTTTGCCCAGCTCTACCACTACGAGAGCAAGAGCCGCGGCACCGAGGACAACCCCGAAAAGCAGAAGCGCTTCCAGGGCGAGGTGCTCCGCTTCCAGGCCCGCTGGGGAGACCTGCTGGCCGCAGGTGATCCCTGCACCAACCCCAACTTTGATATCCAGCGTGAGGACTTCACGCTGAAGATCCTGCCTTTGGAGTGAATTGATGAAACTATCAGCCTGTATTGTTGTATATAACGGCTATGACGAGGCGCTGAAGGCGGCGCAGACGGTGCTGCACTGCACGCGCCGCTACCCGGTGACCCTGTATCTGGTGGACAATGCCAGCCCGGACGGCAGCGGCAAAAAGCTGGAGCAGGCCGTGGCGGACGGCCTGCTGGCAGCAGGCCCGGGCCAGCAGGTGGTGGTGCACTGCCGCACCGAGAACGGCGGCTTTGGCACCGGCCATAATATGATCCTGCCCGAGCTGGACAGTGATTTCCACTTTATCCTCAACCCGGATATCCAGCTGACCGCTGATACCCTGAGTGATCTGGCCGACTGGATGGCCGCCCACCCGGATGCCGTGATGGCCCGGCCCTCGCTGGTGTTCCCGGACGGCAAGCCCCAGCAGCTGCCCCTGCGCCGGTGCGCCCTGCGGCCCATGCTCTACCGCCAGCTGCCCCGGCTCAGCTTCTGGAAAGGCCAGAACGACCACTACCTGATGCTGGATGAGGACCTGACCAGGCCCATCGAGATCGAGTTCTGCACCGGCAGCTTTTCCGGTGTGCGTACCAGCACCTTCAAGGCGGTGGGCGGCTTTGACGAGAGCTACTTCATGTATGTGGAGGACGCGGATCTCACCCAGAAGATGCGCACTCAGGGCAAGGTGTATCTGGTGCCCCAGTATACCGCCATCCACGCCTGGCACCGCGCTGCCCACCGGGATCTCAAGCCCGCCCTCTGGCAGACGGGAAACCTGCTGAAGTATTTCCATAAGTGGGGCTTCAAGTGGTAAGAAACGCTCCACCATCGCGATGTGCTGCCGCCGTGGGCGGCTGAACGGTTCTGTTTGACGGCCTGTTCCGGAAAAAATTCTGGAACAGGCCGTTTTTTCTTGCTTTTTTTTCGATTTGAGAGTAGAATAAGGTGTAAAACTATCTGATGCCGCCCCGCGCGGCCGGAACTTTTACCCTGTAACTTTGTTGACAGCGGACGCAGCTCCGCTTTGAATATTACGAGGTGAGCGTTTCACCCCGTATAGCTGCACAACTTTTTCAATACAAATAAAGGAGTGCACAAATTATGAAAGGCATTATTCTGGCCGGCGGTGCCGGCACCCGGCTTTATCCGTTGACGATGGTCACCAGCAAGCAGCTGCTGCCTGTCTACGATAAGCCCATGATCTACTATCCTCTGTCCACCCTCATGCTGGCCGGCATTCAGGATATCCTGATCATCTCCACCCCCACTGATACGCCGCGCTTTGAGGCGCTGCTGGGCGATGGCAGCCAGTACGGCATCCATCTGCAATATAAGGTCCAGCCCTCTCCCGATGGTCTGGCACAGGCCTTTATTCTGGGCGAAGAGTTCATCGGCGACGACTGCTGCGCCATGATCCTGGGCGACAACATCTTCTACGGCAACGGCTTCTCCAAGATCCTCAAGACTGCCGCCGCCAATGCAGAGACCAAGGGCCGCTGCACGGTGTTCGGCTACTATGTGCAGGACCCCGAGCGTTTCGGCATCGTGGAATTTGACCAGAACGGCAAGGTGCTGAGCGTGGAAGAAAAGCCCGAGCACCCGAAGAGCAATTACGCCATCACCGGCCTGTACTTCTACAACAAGGAAGTGGTCCGGATGGCAAAGCAGGTCAAGCCCTCTGCCCGCGGTGAGCTGGAGATCACGACCCTGAACGATATGTACCTGAAGAAGGACGAGCTGGATGTCCAGCTGCTGGGCCGTGGTTTTGCATGGCTGGATACCGGCACGATGGAGAGCCTGGTGGATGCCGCCGACTTTGTCCGCATGGTCGAGAAGCGTCAGGGCATCAAGATCAGCGCCCCCGAAGAGATCGCCTTCAAGTACGGCTGGATCGACCGCGAGACCCTGCTGGAGAGCGCTTCCCGTTATGGTAAGAGCCCCTACGGCCAGCACCTCAAGAACGTGGCCGATGGAAAACTGAGATATTGATGCAGGAGGGGAATCACCCATGAAAATCATCGTCACCGGCTGCAAGGGCCAGCTTGGCACCGAGATCATCAAGCAGCTGCGGGAGGGCCGCAGCGAGATCGGCCCCATTCCCGAAAAGCTGATGAATGCCACCGTGATCCCGGTGGACCTGCCGGAGCTGGACATCTCCAACTATAAGATGGTGGATGACTTCATCCGCCGCCAGCGCCCGGATGTCATCATCAACTGCGCCGCCTACACCAACGTGGACGGCTGCGAGGTGAACCACGACGCAGCCTTCAAGGCAAACGCTCTGGGCCCCCGCAATCTGGCACAGGCCGCCGAAAAGACCGGTGCCCGCCTGGTGCATGTCTCCACGGACTATGTGTTCTCCGGCCGTGAGAACGGCGGCATTGCACAGGACGAGGCCACCATTCCCGGCCCCATCAGCGCCTACGGCTCCACCAAGCTCATGGGCGAAAAGTATGTGGAGCAGTTCTGCCACCGCCACTTCATCGTCCGCACGGCATGGCTGTACAGCTACTACGGCAAGAACTTCGTCAAGACCATCGTCAACGCTGGCCGGAAATTCGGCAAGCTGGAGGTGGTCAACGACCAGTGCGGCAACCCCACCAACGCGGTTGACCTGGCCCACGAGCTGCTGCAGCTCTGCGTGACCCATGAGTACGGCCTGTATCACTGCACCGGTGAGGGCATCTGCTCCTGGTACGATTTTGCTTCCGAGATCATCCGCCTGTCTGGTGTGGATGCCTCTGTGGCCCCCTGCACCAGCGAGGAGTACAAGGCCAAGCACCCCGAAAGCGCCGACCGCCCCAAGTGGAGCGCACTGGACAACCGGATGCTCCGCTGCACCGTGGGCAACGATGTGCGGGACTGGAAAGAGGCCCTGGCCTGCTTCTTCGCCCACTGGGACGGCGAGAATGGGATGAAATAAGGGGAAAGCTTCCCCCAAAAGATAAAACCTGAAAATTGAGGTAGAATAAACCTATGAAAAAATATCTGATCACCGGCTGCGCCGGTTTTATCGGCTCCAACTTTGTCCACTATATGCTCAAGAAGTACCCCGAGATCCTGCTGGTCAACCTGGATAAGCTGACCTACGCGGGCAATCTGGAGAACCTGAAGGATGTGGAGGGCGACCCCCGCCATGTGTTCGTACAGGGCGACATCTGCGACAAGGAGCTGGTGGAGAGCCTGTTTGCAAAGTACGATTTCGATTATGTCATCAACTTTGCTGCTGAGAGCCATGTGGACCGCTCCATCAAGAACCCCGAGATCTTTGTCCAGAGCAACGTCATGGGCACCGTGAACCTGCTGCAGCGTGCCAAGGAAGCCTGGTACGATGCCGATGCCAAGACCTGGAAGGAAGGCAAGAAGTACCTGCAGGTCTCCACCGATGAGGTCTACGGTGCTCTGGGTGCCGAGGGCTACTTCATGGAGACCACCCCGCTGTGCCCCCACAGCCCCTACTCCTCCTCCAAGGCCAGCGCTGATATGTTCGTTATGGCATTCCACGATACCTACGGTATGCCCATCAACATCACCCGCTGCTCCAACAACTACGGCCCCTATCAGTTCCCCGAGAAGCTGATCCCCCTGATGATCAACAACGTCAAGCACCACAAGCAGCTGCCTGTCTACGGTGACGGTATGCAGATCCGTGACTGGCTGTACGTTGAGGATCACTGCAAGGCCATCGATATGGTCTGCAACGGCGGCAAGATCGGCGAGGTCTACAATGTGGGCGGCCACAACGAGCGCCCCAACATCTTCATCGTCAAGACCATCATCGCGCAGCTGCACGACCGCCTGAAGGACGACGGCATCAGCGAGGATCTGATCAAGCACGTTGCCGACCGTCTGGGCCACGACCGCCGCTACGGCATCGATCCCACCAAGATCAAGAACGATCTGGGCTGGTACCCCGAGACCCCGTTCGAGAAGGGCATCGTCCTGACCATCGACTGGTATCTCGACCACGAGGAGTGGATGGAGCACATCACCAGCGGCAACTACCAGAAATACTACGAGGAAATGTACAAGAATAAGTAAGTTCTTGTTCGGTATATTGAAAAAGAGAGAACGTCCATCCGCAGACTGTTCGTAAAACAGTATTCAACAAATGACACGGCAACTGGATGTCAGGATTGATTACTGTTCACTCCGCTAGGTCTAAAAAGCAAAAAGTCCCATGCCCGCACCGCCAAAGTGCTGGGCATGGGACTTTTTGCGTCTGGGAACGGTACACCTCTATCGAGGTGTAACATACTAGACTTTGTACCAAAGTCGTGTGCCAAAGGAGATTGTGCTCCTTTGGAATTTCCGTCATCATAGAGGAAAGAAACAATCTATTAACATTCCCATGCAGCAACAATGCTTCTTTCTGGGTTTTGAGGATCAATAGTCACCTCTATAGGTGTTCCCTTGCTCACGAGAGGATTGAACCAAAACCAATGGGACTGTCCATAATAAGTGTCTTTTCCAATCTTATATTGGTACCGGATCACCCAAGGATAAATTACATCTTCATCAGCAAGGTGATAGGTACTCATGTGGAATTTTATGTGAACCCTTTTTACTGCATTAACTTTTCCGGAAACAATCTTTCCGTTTTTCAGCAGGTCTGCTTTGCGGATGTCTGTAATCCATGCTACCCCGATCATTGCGATAGCAATAAGCCACGCAGCTATGAGTGCCCCGATTCCAACTTGCTTATAGGCGATAGAAATCAGAAAAGCAACAAAAATCCCAACAGCACCAAGAATATGGAGCAAATCTTTAGAAAAGAACTTATGGATTTTTTTCATGGAGAGACACTTCCTTTCACGAGGTTTTGTTACACTTGGAATACGGATAAACCGGGAAGAAGATTGCGGTCATACCGGAAAGATTTCTCAGCCCAAGCTGATCCCCATGCGTTTTGCCACGGTGAGGAGCTCGCAGCCCTCGGGGATATTGCGGGTCTTACCGGCGATATCCTCCAGACGGTTGGAGATGACGTGGTTGTTCACGAGAGCCACCGTAACGCCGTACTGCTCGATCTCCACCAGCTTGGCGGCATAGCTGCCGAACTGGGTGGCCAGCACGCGGTCGTAGGCGCTGGGGCTGCCGCCGCGCTGCATGTGGCCCGGGATGCAGACCCGGGTCTCCATGCCGGTCTTTTTCTGGACGGCAGCGGCAATGCGGTTGGTGGCGGTGGTGTAACCGGCCTCGGCGCGCTTGGCGGCCCACTCCTTGCGCTTCAGCTTGGCCTCGTCCACGTTCATGGCACCCTCGGCCACGGCGATGATGGAGAAGTTGGAGCCGCGCTTTGCCCGGCGCTCCACGGCCTCGCAGACGCGGTCGATGTCGTAGGGCTGTTCGGGCAGCAGGATGATATCCGCGCCGCCTGCAATGCCGGAGTAGAGGGTCAGCCAGCCGGCCTTGTTGCCCATGATCTCGATGCACATCACGCGGCTGTGGCTGCCGGCGGTGGTGTGGATGCGGTCAATGACCTCGGTGGCAATGTCCACAGCGGTGTGGAAGCCAAAAGTCACATCGGTGCCGTAGATATCATTGTCGATGGTCTTGGGCAGGCCGATGATGTTCAGGCCCTCCTGCGAGAGCAGGTTGGCGGTTTTGTGGGTGCCGTTGCCGCCCAGGCAGAGCAGGCAGTCCAGCTTTGCGTCCTTGTAGGTCTTTTTCATGGCCGCGACCTTATCAATCTTGTCGTCCTCGACCACGCGCATCAGTTTGAAGGGGGTGCGCTTGGTACCCAGAATGGTGCCGCCCAGTGTCAGGATGCCGCGGAAGTCATCCTCGCACATCTCCCTGTACTCGCCGTTGATCAGGCCGTGGTAGCCGTTCAGGATGCCCACGATCTCCACATTATCACCCATCCGGGCATACAGTGCCTTTGCCACGCCGCGAATGGTTGCGTTCAGGCCCGGGCAGTCGCCGCCGGAGGTCAGGATGCCAACACGTTTTTTCATCTCACAAATCCCTCGTTTCCTCTTGATCTTTCCCGCCGCAGAGCAGGGGATATCTGGTACTATAAGAGTATTCCCAAAGGGGAAATGTGTCAAGAAAAAATTTTGTAAAAAGAAAAAAGAGACACACCGAAGTATGTCTCTTTTTCGATCGGAGCAGCGGGATTTGAACCCACGGCCTCCTCGTCCCGAACGAGGCGCGCTACCAACTGCGCTATGCCCCGAAAATACCGCAGCCGGAAGGCGACTGCGGTTTTCTGGTTGGGGATGAGAGAATCGAACTCCCACAAGTAGAGTCAGAGTCTACCGCACTACCACTATGCAAATCCCCATCATTCTGTTGTCGTCAGCTTTGAAGCTCGCCGCTGACAAGGGATATTATACTATACGGCCCGGGTCTTGTCAACACTTTTTTTGAGATTTTTCGCCTGAGCAGAAAATGCCAAAAACTTTCTCTTTCCGACAAAGTATGTTAGAATAGAGCCACTAAGATTCAGGAGGATATTTTTATGCTGAAACGTCTGCGCGCAAAGCATCCCATCGGCTTCTGCGTTTTATCCGAGGTGCTGTTTCTGGGCAGCCTGCTGCTGGCATCCTATCTCATTGTGTTTGCACTGGTGCTCTTTGGGGTGGATCTGGAACGGGTGGACTCCTACTTCCTCAGCGCCGTGCAGGAGGCGGTGGGCATGGTGGTGGCGTTGGTCATTCTGGGCCGCACCGGTAAGATGTACCTGCTCCGCCGCCGGGGCAGCGGCTTTTTCAATGGGCTGCTGGTGGGAATGTATCCGCTGGTTCTCATCGGTTACAGCCTGTATACCAAGCTGATGTTCGGGATGCCCGAGGATGGCCAGCTGCAGCCTGCGTTCAGCATCTTCAGCTTCTTTTTGAGCATGGCGCTGGTGGGTGTGGCGGAGGAGTTCATCTTCCGCGGGGTCATTGCCCAGAGCCTGCTGGAGCGCTTCGGCACCGGCAGGGCGGGGGTCTGGAAAGCCTGTCTGCTGTCGGGCCTGCTGTTTGGCGCGGCCCACCTGACCAATCTGCTGTCCAGCGCTCCCTTCGGTGTGCTGATGCAGTGTGTCTTTGCGGCATCGCTGGGCACGCTGTTCGCAGCCATCTATTTCCGCACCGGCAACCTGTGGGTCACGGTGTTCCTGCACGGGGCCATGGACATTGCCTCTATGCTGGTGGGCGGCCTGTACGGCACGGAGGACGTGGCCGAGAGCATTTCGGGCTATGATGCCAGCATGATGCTCTCGATCTTGATCTATCTTATCCCGACTCTCTTCCTGCTGCGCAAAAAGAAGATCGGCGAGGTGGCGCTCTACTTTGGCCGGGACTGTGCCCCGGCAGCTGCTCCGGCCCCGGAGGAAAACGGGGAACGGCTCCGGTAAGCCCTCTTGCCTTTTGAAACAAAAAGGATTACAATCAGTCAAGGCAAACCGAGAGACAAATACTTCGATTCGGAGGAGAAGATATTATGGCATGTACAACGCTTCTGGTTGGTAAAAACGCATCCTATGACGGCTCCACCATGATCGCCCGCAACGACGATTCCGGTTCCGGCCATTTCACGGCAAAGAAATTCGTGGTGGTCCAGCCCGAGGAGCATCCGGCGGTCTATCGCTCGGTGCTGTCCCATGTGGAGATCCCGCTGCCCGGTGACCCCATGCGGATGACCGCCATGCCCAACGCCGTGGAGGGCAAGGGGATCTGGGCCGCAGCCGGTGTCAATGCCGCCAATGTCGGCATGACCGCCACCGAGACCATCACCTCCAACCCCCGCGTGCTGGGCGCTGACCCGCTGGTGGTGTACCAGCCCGCCAGGGGGGAGCAGCCCGAGGTGCCCGGCGGCATCGGCGAGGAGGACATCGTCTATCTGGTGCTGCCCTACATCCACACCGCCCGCGAGGGCGTGGAGCGGCTGGGCAAGCTGCTGGAGACCTACGGTACTTACGAGATGAACGGCATTGCATTCCAGGACGTGAACGAGATCTGGTGGCTGGAAACCATCGGCGGCCATCACTGGATGGCACGCCGCGTGCCCGATGACAGTTATGTGGTGATGCCGAACCAGCTGGGCATTGATGCCTTTGATCTGGACGATGCCTTTGGCGCGCAGGAAAACCATCTCTGTTCGGCTGACCTGAGGGAGTTCATTGCAAAGTATCACCTTGACCTGGCACAGGACGGCGTGTTCGACCCTCGTGCCGCCTTTGGCAGCCACACCGATTCCGACCACGTTTACAACACGCCCCGCGCCTGGTACATGCTGCGTACCCTGAACCCCACCACCTGGGTCTGGGATGGCCCCGATGCCGACTATACCCCGGCTTCCGACGACCTGCCCTGGTGCATGGTGCCTGAGAAGAAGATCACCCCCGAAGACGTGAAGTATGTGCTGTCCAGCCATTATCAGGGCACGCCGTACGATCCGTATGCAAGCTACGGTGCCAGAGAGAACCGGGGCGTTTACCGCTCCATCGGCATCAACCGCAACGACTTTGTGGCGCTGATCCAGCTGCGGACTGATCTGCCCGCCGACCTGCAGGCAGTGGAGTGGGTGGCCTACGCCTCCAATGCCCTGAATGCCATGGTGCCCTTCTACGCCAATGTGGAGACGACCCCAGCCTATCTGGCCGGCACCACCGGTGAGGTGTCCACCGACAGCTTCTACTGGGTCAGCCGGATGATCGCTGCGATGGCGGATGCTTCCTATGGCAAGTCGGTGTTCCATGTCGAGCGCTATGAGCTGGGGGTGCTCTCCGCCTGCCGTGCCCTGCTGAATCAGTATGACGCAAAGCAGCTGGCCGAGACCGACCCCGCCCGCCGCGCCGCCCTGCGCCAGGAGGCCAACGAGGCCCTGGCCGCTGAGGTCAAGGCCCGCGCCGCCGACACGCTGGATAAGGTGCTGTTTGAGCTGAGCAGCAATATGAAGAACGCATATTCTCGTTCGGATATGTGATATTTGAACGATATAATCCATCTGGTAGAAATAAGAATGCCCTGTACCATGCAAAACGGTACAGGGCATTGTTGTTTTGAAAGATAATTTAAGCGGCCAGAGCGGTCTTGATGGCGTTCATCACGGCATCGCTGTTCTCACAGCACACCATGACCACTTCGCCGGTGGGGACAGTGGCCACCTTGGCGGCGGCAGCGATCTGATACTGATCCTCGAGGTAGTGCTCCATCGTCTGCTGCTGGTTCTGGATATAGGCATCCATTGCGTCCACGACCTCCTGCGTCTTGCCCTCAGCAGGCTTGACGATGGCAACGCCGTAGCTCTGCACCATCATGGCAGAGAGGGAGGCGGCAAGATCGGTGTAGCTGCCCTCGGGCAGGTCCAGCAGGGGGAGCAGCATGTTCTGGATCTCATCGTTCAGGTCATCCGCCGGATAGCTGGCGCTGTAGCCGTACTGGGCGGTGAACTTGCCGTCCTCTGCCGGGGAGAAGATCATATAATAATCATTGTCCTCGGCTTCCCGGGCATCGTGAATAATCTGGGTGTAGTCTTTGGGGGTGGTATCTTTTTTGCTGCCGCAGCCGGTGAACACCAGCAGGGCACAGCCAAGAGCCAGCAGAGTGGCAAGAATGCGTTTTTTCATGGTCGTAGTTCCTTTCGTCTGACAAAGGCAGGGTGATCGTGATCAGTCTGCCCGCCTTTGGGGGCGTTTATGCAGCCGCTGAACGGCGGCCTTGTATCAGGAATACGGCCCGGAAGGCCGGAAGATTGCACGGCAGTTGTAACAGTTCTGTGAACGGCTTACAGCTGCAGCGCTTCCAGATCACCATGGTTGACCGGAGTAGAAAGGATGATCTGGGTGCTGGTGGTGCCCAGCTTCTGGAACTGCAGGATCAGGTGCTCCAGCTGGGGCATGCTGCCGCAGCTGACCTTGATGAGGAAGGTGTAGGCACCGGTGACATGGTAGCACTGCAGCACCTCCTTGCTGTTCTGCATCAGCTCCACCAGCTCGTCCCGATGGCTGGGTGTGACGGACAGGCTGATGAGCGCGTCCACATAGACACGGTCTGCCGGGCGGTTCAGCACCACGGTGTAGCCGCTGATGATGCCGTCGGTCTCCAGCTTGTGGATGCGGCTGGAAACAGCCGGGCTGGTCAGTGCCACCTGCTCGGCAATCTCCTTGACGGGCATCCGGGCATTTTTTGCGAGAAGGGAGAGGATCTTGCGGTCTAAATCGTCCATGAGAAAGGTCTCCTTTTATGTTTTTGTTGAATTGTACAAAAATTTTTAAAAGTAAAGTTTTACTGTTGTCGCAATCGCATAAACTGCGGAAAAACTCGCTTTTGTGTTTTCCGTGTTAATTATATAAAGTTTTGATCGAAATGTAAAGTGCTAAATTAAAGCAAATGTCAAAAATTTTGTTTGACAAGAAAAGAAAAAAGCGTATAATACATATCGCGGGGCACGGTAAGCGCCAAAGTCTGCGCAAAACACGTTGTTTCTCAAGTGCCTGCATTTGAATTGCGATTCCCAACTTTATATACTTTCCCACCCCTCTATACACAAAAACCCGCTGCCAGGCGGGTTTTTGTGTTTGTTGGGGATTTTTTTTATTGTTCGAGACGATAGGACGGCGGGGAGTTTCCCAAAGCAAGTGTCCGGAGGGTGGGACCCGACTGCCGTCAGGCAGTTGGGCGGGGGATGGAATGCCCTGCAACGGCAACGACCGCCGCCAGTGGCGGATACAGGGAGTTGCTGTTGGGGCCGCGGCCAGCAAGACGCAAGCAACGCGCAGCGGATGCTGGGAGCCGCAACCCGAATTCGCGTCCGGAGAGCAGATGCTTAAACTAAATATCCTTCAAAACAGTGCAGGTCCTCGGTTTTGACGATGCCTTCCAGATAGAGCCCGTCCTCCCGGTACTCCTCCACCTGCACGCTGCCCCGCTCCCGCATGGGGGCGGCCAGGCCCAGCTTATCATAGGGCAGCAGCACCCGGATGGTGTGCACCCGGTCACTGAGCAGCTCGTCCAGCTTTTTCAGTAGGGCATCCAGACCGTAGCCGGTCTTGGCGCTGGTCAACAGGATGTCCGGGTCAAAGTTCAGGGCATTGGGCTTGTCACACTTGTTGTAAACGGTCAGGCGGGGGATGTCGGCACAGTCCAGCCCGTCCAGGACCTCATCGGTAACGGCCAGCTGTTCTTCCCGCTGGTCGTCGCCCGCGTCCGCCACCCGCACGATGACATCAGACCATGCGGCTTCCTCCAGCGTGGATTTGAATGCCTCCACCAGATTGTGGGGCAGGCGGGAGACAAAGCCGACCGTGTCCACCAGCAGAACGGCCATGCCGCTGGGCAGCATCAGCTTCCGGCTGGTGGGGTCCAGGGTGGCAAACAGCATGTCGGCCTCGGCCACGCTGGGGCCGCACAGGGCATTCATCAGGCTGGATTTGCCCACGTTGGTGTAGCCCACAAGGCTGACCACCGGCATTCCGGTCTTGGCCCGGGCCTTGCGGCTCTCGCCCCGGCGCTTTTCCATCTCGGCCAGCTTTTCGGCCAGTGCGTCGATGCGGGCGTGGACGTGGCGGCGGTCCAGCTCCAGCTTGGTCTCACCGGCACCACGGCGGGCACCACCGCCGCCGCCGCCACCGCCGCCCTGGCGGCTCAGGCTTTCGCCCATTCCCTGCAGGCGGGGCAGACGGTAGCGCAGAAGCGCCAGCTCGGTCTGCAGCTTGCCCTCGTTGGTCACGGCGCGGCTGCGGAAAATTTCCAGAATCAGCATGGTGCGGTCAATGACCTCCATGCCGCCCAGCGCCGTGGAGATGTTGCGGATCTGGCTGCCGGTCAGCTCGCCGTCAAACACGGCACACTCGGCACCCAGCTCCCCGGCGGCAGCGGCGGCCTCCTCCAGCTTGCCGCTGCCCAGCACGATGCCGGTCTCGGGGGTCTGCCGCTTCTGGGTCACGGATGCCACAGCCTCCATGTGGTTGGCCTCGCAGAGTGCAGCCAGCTCGTTCAGGCTGCGCTCACAGTCCCAAAGCCCCTGATCCAGGGCCAGTAAGATGACCTTTGTGGGGGGCGTTTCTACTAAAATGTCATAAAGTTCGCTCAAAATAAACCTCTCAGTTCTTCATAGTGTTCCCGGGTAAGGGCATAGCACTTGCAGGCAACCGGCGTGCCGTCAAATTTGTGATACTTTGCATCATGGTCATAGATAAAGCCGGCTTTCTGCTGGACCCGGCCGCTGGCAGGATTTTCAAACGCATGGCAGCAGGCCAGCCAGCTACTATCTGTATTTTTGAACCAGTATTCTACAACTGCTTTTAGCGCTTCGGTGGTAAAGCCTTTGTTCCACCAGGCCTTGCCGATGCAGTAGCCAACCTCCCACACGCCGTTCGTGTGGTCGAAGCCGGGCCAGGGGTCACGCTCCGGCTCGGCGGAACTGGATGTGAACACGCCGATGGAGCCAAATACCTGCCTGGTAGATTTTTCCACGATGGCCCACTGGTAGTAATCTCCATTGGGGTAGAGCAGTGCCCATGCGGCCAGCAGTTCCCGGGTCTCGTTCACGTTTTTGTGGGGCTCCCACCGCAGCCAGCGGGTCACGTCCGGGTCGTTGGCCCAGTTGGCGTACATCATGGGGGCATCCTCCGGGGTCAGCGGGCGCAGAAGCAGCCGCTCCGTTTCGATCGTTTGTGTGCCTGCATGGCGCATGATACATCTCTCCTCACATGTAAAAGTTACGCATAGGATAGCACAAAACTGCCCTGCCTGCAAGCTGTGGCACGAAAAAACGCTTGACAAGAGGCGAAACTTTATTAAACTGAAGGAAGAGAGCAACAAAAAACTCCCCGGAGCCCGGGGAGTGGAAGGTTATTCTGTGTTGAAGTCGGTTTTGAGGATGGAGACCCAGTTGCTTTTACCATAGAGGAACCGGAGAATGTGGACGACCTGAGCGGGTTCCTCGATTTGATAAAAAGCCATATAGTTTTGAACAATGATAAAGTGAATGCCAAGGCCATACAAAAACGGATCACGGACAACAGGATTCTGATTAGGAAAACGATCGAGCTTCTGTAAACTGGTTCCGACACTTTCTGTCAGAAAATCAGCCGCGGTGGGATTTTTTAAGGTCAGATCAATATAGTCGTAAGCTTCCTGAATGTCTCGTTCAGCGGCATCAGTGACGTGAATATAGTAGCTCATCGGCGATTCCTCCGATTTCGCAGGTCAGCCATTACTTCATCAAGTGGACGCTCGCGTCCGGCGGCAACATCGTCCAGACCTTCCTGGAGCTTGGAATAAAGCTCAAAGCGTCCTGCCAGCTCTTCGTAGGTCTCAATGCTCATCACGGCCAGATCGCCCTTGCCGTTTTTGGTGATGAACACCGGCTCTGCGTAGGTGTGGCAGAAGGTAGAGATATCATTGTAGTTGTTGCGCAGGTCTGCGCTGGAACGAATCTTCGGCATGAAAATACACCTCGCTTTCATAACAAAATTATACCTGAATTTTTTTATATTCGCAAGAGGGAACTGAGGGAAAAGGAGACATTTTATGAAAGACATCCGCGAACTGTTACAGACCCGCCCCCTGCTTTTTGATGGTGCCATGGGTACTTATTATAAGGCGGCTCCCGGGGTGGAGTGCGAGCAGGCCAACCTGACCGACCCGGCGGGGGTGCTGGCTGTCCACCGGGAGTATCTGGCGGCAGGGGCTGATGCCGTCAAGACGAATACCTTCAGCCTGCCCCGGCTGGCGGCGGCACACACGCCCGGCTGGGAACAGCTGGCGCAGGCAGGCTGGCAGCTGGCTGTGCAGGCCGCAGAGGAGACAGATGCCGCCGTTTTTGCCGACCTCGGCCCGGCTCCGGATACCGAGGCGGTTCCGGCGGGGCAGGTATATACGGCTGTGGCAAAGCAGTTCGCGGCGCTGGGAGCCAGAAATTTTCTGTTCGAGACCCTGAGCTCCGATGCGGGCCTTCTGGATGCCGTGGGGGCCATCAAGGCGGAAGTGCCGGATGCCTTTGTGCTGGTGTCCTTTGCGGTCCTGCCCGACGGCTACACCCGGGAAGGCATGTACTGCAAAGACCTTGCCCGGCGGATGCAGGAAAGTGGCATCGTTGATGCCGTGGGCCTGAACTGCGTGTCGGCACCCGGTGCCATGCGCACACTGGCAAAGCAGCTGGGGGGCACGCTGCCCCTGTCGGTCATGCCCAACGCGGGTTATCCCGTTGTCACCCGGACGCAGGTGAAGTATCAGGGCAGGCCGGAGTACTTTGCAAGGGAGCTGGGCCGTCTGGCCGCCGAGGGCACGGTTCAGATCCTGGGCGGCTGCTGCGGCACCACCCCCGCCCACATTGCTGCCCTGCGGGCGGAGCTGGACAGCCTGCCCGTGGTGGAAAAAACGGCTCCGGCAGAAGAGTTTTCCACCATGAAGAAACAGACGGTGGAAAACGAGGACGCTTTTCTGCGCAAGCTGAACGGAGGGGAAAAGGTCATTGCCATTGAGCTGGATTCTCCCCGCAATGCGGACCTGACCGGCTATCTGGAAGGGGCGAAAAAGCTGCAGGCGGCGGGCGCTGACCTGCTGACCATTGCCGACTGCCCCATTGCACAAGCCCGGATGGATTCCTCTCTGGTGGCCTGCCGGGTCCACCGGGAGCTGGGGCTGTGCACTCTGCCCCACATGACCTGCCGCGACCGCAACCTGAACGCCACCAAGGCCCTGCTGCTGGGCCTGTATGCCGAGGGCGTGCGGGAGGTGCTGGCCATCACCGGTGACCCCATCCCCACGGCAGAGCGGGACGAGGTGAAGAATGTTTACCAGTTCAACTCCCGCAAGCTGGCCCAATACATCGTCTCGCTGGCAGGGGAAGGCCGGGAGATGCCCGGCCCCATGACCGTGTTCGGTGCCCTGAATCTGAACGCCCGCAACTTTGATGTGGAGCTGCGCCGGGCAAAGGAGAAGCTGGAAAACGGCATGAGCGGCTTTCTGACCCAGCCGGTGCTCTCGGCACAGGCGGTGGAAAACCTGAAAAAGTCCCGGGAGACGCTGGGGGCCGATGCAAAGATCCTGGCCGGTATCATGCCGGTGGTCAGCCAGCGCAACGCCATCTTCATGGAGAACGAGATCAACGGCATCCATGTGGAGGACTGGATCATTGAAAAGTTTGCCGGGCTCGACCGTGCCCAGGGCGAGGAGCTGGGTCTTGCCATCTCGCTGGAAATGGCAAAGGCCGCCCTGCCGTACGCGGACGGCCTCTACCTGATGACCCCCTTCAACCGGGTGGCCCTGATGGAGCGGCTGATCGGCAGATTGAAGCAGGAAGTTCTCGGAGCATATTGACAAAACGCCAAAAAAACGTTATATTCTTTGTATAAATGCAACGAGAAAGAGTGTGCGCGGCAAACCGCCTTGCAGAGAGCCGGGGGCAGGTGAGAGCCCGGCAGGTAAGCGCTGCGCACTGTCGCTTTTGAGCAGGGGCGGTGAAGCCAGTAGCCGCTCTCGGAGCTGCCCCACGTTACCGGGGCATCAAGGGGCACGGGCTGTGTTTGCAGCCGGTGCAATTTGGGTGGTACCGCGGTATGTAGTTTACAGCCGTCCCATGGAACGTTCCGTGGGGCGGCTTTTTTCGTCCCACTCATCACATTTTTGGGAGGATACAATGAAAGAACTCGCAAAACAGTACGATCCCAGCCAGGTGGAAGACCGCATCTACCAGTTCTGGCAGGATGGCGGCTACTTCCACACGGAAGCGGACCCCGACAAGAAGCCTTACACCATCGTCATGCCCCCTCCGAACGTGACCGGTCAGCTCCACATGGGCCATGCGCTGGATAACACCATGCAGGATGTGCTCATCCGCACCAAGCGGATGCAGGGCTATGCCGCCCTGTGGGTGCCCGGCACCGACCACGCATCCATCGCCACCGAGGCCAAGGTCGTGGAGGCCATGCGTGCCGAGGGCCTGACCAAGGAGATGGTGGGCCGCGACGGTTTCCTGGAGCGCGCCTGGGACTGGAAGACCAAGTACGGCAACCGCATCGTCAGCCAGCTGAAAAAGCTGGGCACCAGCTGTGACTGGCAGCGGGAGCGCTTTACCATGGACGAGGGCTGCTCGGATGCCGTCAAGGAAGTGTTCGTGCGCCTGTACGACAAGGGCCTGATCTACCGCGGCAACCGGATGGTCAACTGGTGCCCCCACTGCAACACCTCCATCTCGGATGCCGAGGTGGAGTACGAGGAAAAGGATGGCAATTTCTGGCACCTGCTCTACCCGGTCAAGGAGACCGGCGAGATGCTGGAGCTGGCAACCACCCGCCCCGAGACCATGCTGGGTGATACCGCTGTTGCCATCAACGGCGAGGACCCCCGCTATGCCCACCTCCACGGCTGCCATGTTGTCCTGCCCCTGCTGAACAAGGAGATCCCCATCGTCTGCGACGAGCACGCTGATATGACTAAGGGCACCGGTGTCGTCAAGATCACCCCCGCTCACGACCCCAACGACTTTGAAGTGGGTCTGCGCCATGATCTGCCCATCGTCCGGGTGTTCACCTACGACGGCCACATGACCGGTGCTGCCGATAAGGCCGCTGCCGATGCACTGTTTGCCGCAGGCAAGGACACCGTGAACGAGCCCGAGGTGCTGGACTGCGGCAAGTACGCCGGCATGACCACCCTCGAGGCCCGCAAGGCCATTCTGGCAGACCTGAAGGAGGGCGGCTTCCTGAAGGAGATCGAGCCCCTGAAGCACGAGGTCGGCACCTGCTACCGCTGCCACTCCACCATCGAGCCCATGGTCTCCAAGCAGTGGTTCGTCAAGATGGAGCCTTTGGCAAAGCCTGCCATCGAGAGCGTGGAGAAGGGCGAGATCAAGTTCGTGCCCGAGCGCTTTACCAAGAACTACCTCAACTGGATGAAGGGCACCCGCGACTGGTGCATCAGCCGTCAGCTGTGGTGGGGCCACCAGATCCCGGCCTTCTACTGCGATGACTGCGGCGAGACCGTGGTTGCCAAAGAGATGCCCTGCACCTGCCCCAAGTGCGGCGGCAGCCACTTCACCCAGGACCCCGATACGCTGGATACCTGGTTCTCCTCCGCTCTGTGGCCCTTCAGCACTCTGGGCTGGCCCAACGAGGACAGCGCGGACCTGAAGTACTTCTACCCCACCAACACGCTGGTCACCGGCTATGATATCATCGGCTTCTGGGTCAGCCGCATGATCTTCTCCGGCCTGGCCTACACCGGCAAGGCTCCCTTCGACACCGTCTGCATCCACGGCATCGTCCGCGACAGCCAGGGCCGCAAGATGTCCAAGAGCCTGGGCAACGGCATCGACCCGCTGGAGGTCATTGCCCAGTACGGCGCGGATGCACTGCGCTTCATGCTGCTGGACGGTTCCACCCCCGGCAACGATATGCGTTACAGCGAGAAGAAGGTGGAGGCTGCCCGCAACTTTGCCAATAAGCTGTGGAACGCCACCCGTTTTGTCCTGATGAACCTGCCCGAGGACTTCCAGCCTGGCCTGCCCGAGGAGAGCAAGCTGGACATGAGCGACAAGTGGGTGCTGACCAAGCTGAATCAGGTGGCCGGTGCCATGACCGACAACCTCGACCACTTCGAGATGGGTCTGGCCGCTGCCAAGATCAACAGCTTCATCTGGGATGTCTACTGCGACTGGTTCATCGAGATCGCAAAGCCCCGCCTGAACTCCGGCGATGCAGAGCAGGCAGATACCGCCCGCCGTGTGCTGGTGTATGTGCTGGACAAGGCCCTCAAGCTGCTGCATCCCTTCATGCCCTTCATCACGGAGGAGCTGTATCAGGCCCTGCCCGGCTCCGCCGAGACCATTATGACCCAGAGCTGGCCCACCTTTGACGAGGCACACAACTGGGCCGAGGAAGAGGAAGCCTTTGAAAAGGTCATGGACTACATCAAGGCAGTCCGCACCATGCGCACCGAGATGAATGTCCATCCTGCCAAAAAGACCAGTATGATCATCGAGACGGCTGATCCCGCTCCCTTCCGGAATGCAGAGGTCTATCTGGCAAAGTTTGCCTTTGCCACCGACGTGACCTTTACGGAAAAGTACGAGGGCAGCACCGATGGCATGGTGCAGGTGTCCACCCACACCGCCCGCGGCTTTATCCCCATGATGGAGCTGATCGACCGCGAGAAGGAGCTGGCCCGCCTGAACAAGGAAAAGGTCAAGGCCGAGAAGGAACTGGCCATGTTCGAGAACCAGCTGGCCAACCCCAAGTTCGTGGAGCGTGCCCCCGCCGCTCTGGTGGAAGAGATCCGCGCAAAGCGCACCAACAGCCAGAGCAAGCTGGCCAACATCGAGCAGAGCATCAAGGCTCTGGGCTAAGCGGATGCAGGAACAGAATCAACGCACCTCCCCGTGGCTCATCGCGTGGCGGGTGATCTTTACTTTTGCCCTCATCGGCTGCATCGTGTTCATCTTCTCGAACTCTCTGCAGATCGCGGATGTGTCCGAGGGGGCCAGCGGCCGGGTACTGGGGATACTGCAGGGCATCCTGCGGCATCTGGGTCTTCCCGGTGCCGCTGACCGGCTCACCATGCACATCGTGCGCAAGCTGGCGCATTTCTGCGAGTATCTGCTGGAAGGCTTCCTGCTCATGCTCTGCCTGCGGGTGTACACCCGGCACTTCTTCAAGCATGTGTCCTGGCCCATGCTGGGCGGCCTGCTCACAGCCCTGACCGATGAGACCATCCAGCTCTTTGTGCCGGGCCGCAGCGGCCAGGTCACCGATATCTGGATCGATTTCTCCGGTGTGATGACCGGCCTGCTGGTGGGGCTCATCCTGCTGGGGCTTGTCCGGATGTGCATCATTCTCTATCAACATCGAAACGAGGTTTGACGCAATGACCATTGAACAGGCAAATGCCTATTTTGCATCTCTGCCCGAGGGCTTTGCCCCGGCCCGGCAGCTGCAGGAAGCCCTCTCTGCCAAGGCAGGCCGGGTGGATTATCTGGGCGTAGCCGGTACGGCTGGCAAAACGACTGCCGCCGCCCTCACGGCGGCGGTGCTCAGAGCTGCCGGCCTCGTTACCGGCAGCTACCACGCAGGCTGTGAGCCGCTCTCTGCCCGCATCCGGGTGAATGGGGAGCCTGTGGCACCGGAGCTGCTTGCACAGGCCGCCGAGACCCTGAGCGCCCGGGAGACCCTGCCTCGTGCGGCCGCCGAGCTGGCTGCCGCTGCCCGCTGCTTTGGCGAGGCAGGCTGTGCGCTGGCCGTGGTGGAGCTGCCCGATGCGGGGCTTGCCGAGGCCCTGCCCAAGATGCCGGTCTGTGCGGTCACCTCCATCGGCCCGGACGGCATTAGCGCCTCGCTGGAGCGCTCCGCCGCGCTGGCGGCCGGTGTCATGCGCAAGGGCAGTATCTGCGTCACCGCGCCTGAGCAGCCCAAGGCTGTGGTCAGTGAGCTCGTCGTGGCCGCCGGTAAGGCAGACTGTGAGCTGGTTGTGCCGGACCCCGATGACATCACCTTCCTCGAAGCCGAAAAGTTTGCCAGCCGTGTGGACTACGGCGGCTATACCGTGCCGCTGGCCTTCCTGGGCCGTCACGCGGCGGGCAGTGCCGCCATTGCGGTGGAGCTGGCTCTGGCCCTCTGCAAAAAGGGCTATGACATCTCCGATGAAGCCATTCTGGAAGGTCTGGCCGCTGTGGAGAACCGCAGCAGCATCCGGGTCCTCTCCCAGCGCCCGCTGGTGGTGCTGGATGCCTGCCGCACCCCGCAGCAGGCCATTGCCCTGCTGCGTGTCCTGAACATGGCCAAGGTGCGCCACCTGAGCGCTGTCATCGGCCTGGCAGAGGAAGAAGGAGCCGAGGCTTTCTTCTCCGCGCTGGAAAGCGGCCTGACGGCTGAGACCCAGAAAAAAGACCGTACCACCATGCCCGGCATGAGCGAGAATCCCTTTGATAAGGTGTTCCTCGTTCCCCCGGCGGGTACGGATGCCGCCATGACCGAGCGCCTGCTGGAAAAGGCACGCTACCACTTTGATGCCGAGCTCTGCGGGAGCCTGGCCGAAGCCATGGAGCTTGCCCGGGCCAACAGCCGCCGCGGGCTGCTGATCTGCGGCGGCGAAGCCATTGCACTGGAGGCTGCCGAGCTGCTGGCTGAAAAGTAAGCGACACCCTTTTCTAAAATATGCTCGAAAGAGCCTGTACACTGATGAAAACGTGTACAGGCTCTTTTATTTTGGTTTAGAGGAAACCGCTCGGGCTATGCTTCGCTCTGCCGACCTCCCGGAAAGGGGAAGCCTCCGGCAGACCGGACAAGCCTGAGCGATTTACGCAAGGAAAGGACAGAAAATGGCAACAGTTACATTCAGTGCGGCGGACGATCTGCTCTATGCCTATCTGGCAGGTGAAATCGACCACGATGCCGCACAGAACCTGCGCATCCAGCTGGACGATGCCCTTTTGGCCCGCACCCCCAAAACACTGGTGCTCGATCTGGGCGGGGTTGGGTTTATGGATTCGTCCGGGGTGGGGCTGATTCTGGGCCGCCAGCGCTGCGCCCGCAGTCTGGGCGGAACCCTGCGTATCCAGCACGCCCCGGAGCAGCTGCGCCGCGTTCTGCGGCTGGCCAATATCCCCTGCACGGATGCAGGACAGGAGGAATGAAGATGAAAGCGGAAAACACGACCAGGATCCAATTTGATTCCCTCAGCGTCAACGAAGCGTATGCCCGCGGTGCGGCAGCGGCTTTTCTGGCCCGGTATGACCCCACCGTGCCCCAGCTGGCTGACCTGAAAACGGCGGTATCCGAAGCCGTCACCAACTGCATCGTCCACGCCTACCCCGACCGGGTGGGGCCCATCACCATGACAGTCTCCGTTTATCCGGGGCGGGTGGTCAGGATCGTGATCGCAGACAAAGGGGTCGGCATCCCGGATATCCCCAGAGCGATGGAGCCGCTCTTCACCACCGGCAACCCGGAGGAGCGCTCCGGTCTCGGTTTTGCGGTCATGCAGAGCTTTATGGATAAAGTCAGTGTGCGCTCCGCTCCCGGCCGGGGCACCCGGGTCATTCTGACAAAGCATCTGGAGGAAAAGCCCTCTACATAAAAGGAAATGAGGGAATACCATGGTAACGGACAAGACCCGGCGCAGTGCATTCATTGAACAGAACCTCGGGCTGGTACACGCCTGTGCCGGACGCTTCCGGGGCAGGGGCATTGAATACGATGATCTCTACGGCGCTGGCTGCATGGGACTGGTCAAGGCGACCGACGGTTTTGATGAAGGACGCGGGGTCTGCTTTTCTACCTATGCAGTGCCAGTGATCCTGGGCGAGATCAAAAAGCTCTTCCGGGAGGGCGGCACAGTCAAGGTCAGCCGCTCCTTAAAAGAACTGGGGCTGCGGGTCAATGCGGCGCGGGAACATCACAGGAAGCTCTGCGGCACCGAGCCGACCCTTTCTCAACTGGCAGAAGAGCTGGGGGAGAGCGTGGAGAACATCACGCTTGCAATCCAGGCTGCACAGCCCGCCCTGAGCCTGACCCCGGAAGGGGAGAACAGTGACCGGCAGATAGATATCCCGGTGGAATCCCCGGAGGAAGAACTTGCGGATAAGATCGGCCTGACCGAGGTACTGGAAAGTCTGCCGGAAGAGGACCGGCTCCTGATCCGTCTGCGTTTTTATGCCAACCGCACCCAGAGTGAGACGGCAAAAGTGCTGCATACCACGCAGGTACAGATCTCCCGGCGGGAGCGCAAGATCCTGCGCAAAATGCGGGAACGGTTATTGGAATGAGCCGTGCAAAAGAAAATAGGGCTTTTCTTGAAAAATGTGAAAAAAGGGCTTGCTTTTTGTCTGAGTCTGTGCTAAAATACATTACTGTCAGGCGGATGTCTGACACAAACGCTTCAGAAAAAACGGATGAAAAGTGACGAAGGTCGATTGGTTCTTCTAAGAACTTCAAAAAAGTGCTTGACATTTTGACACAAACGTGCTAAAATGTATAAGCCATCAGCCGCTAAGGCTGAGGCGCACAGGACCTTGAAAATTGAACAATATCGAAAAACTTGCAACGGAACCTATTTTCGTGTTGGAAAAACACGTTAAACAATTCCAAACAAAGTAATTCACACAGGACGCAAGCGATTGCGTGCTGAGCGAAGAAGATTTAACACTTTTTAAGTGATAAATATCATTT
>NZ_JAFREI010000023.1:0-26226 GCF_017377595.1 Faecalibacterium sp. Marseille-Q0746
GGGTGGGGGTATACATGAGGTGCAGGCGGAAGCCCGCAGAGTGTTTTGCTTGTTTCACAGAGAAGGCTCCTTTCGCTTACACATTCAGATGTTTGCGGATGGAGAACATGCTGCCCAGCGCACCCACCAGCGCACCACCGGCCAGACTGTATGTCAGGATGGTGGGCCAGACGGCATCCACAGGCACCATGGCGGTGCCCATAAGCAGCTGCCACAACCCGCCCAGCGTGCTGGAGGCCTGCACGATGTAGGCATAGCCGAAGATACCGGCTACCGAGGTGATGGCACCAGAGATCAGGCCCATGGTCAGGCCCTCCACAAAAAAGGGCAGGGTGACAAGGTGGTTGGTCGCGCCCACATACTTCATGATCTCGATCTCACGGCGGCGGGCAAAAACGCTCAGGCGGATGGTGCTGCCCACCGTGATGATGCTGACCGCCATCAACACCAGGATCACGATCTGGCCCACCTTGGTCACGGCCTGCTGGACCTCCACAAAGGTCTGGGTCATCTCAATGGGGGCGGTAACGCTGTACACGCCCGGGATGCTCTGGAAGTTCTGGCTCATGGCCTGCATCTGGCTCAGGTCTGCCAGAGAGACACGGTAGTTGGCCTTGAAGGGGTTATCATTCTCAAATTCGTCCAGCAGGACGGCGTAATCCGCCATGTACCCACGGTACTGGTTGAGCACGTCCTCCTTGGACATGTACTGCACCCGGCTCACGCCCGGGGTGGCAGTGATGCGCTCCCCTACCGACTGGATGGTGGCATCGTCGGCTTCGGGGTCCACATAGACCACCATTTCGTTCTGCTGGCCCAGATAGTTCACCATGCTGTCCACATTGACTTCCGCCAGCGTGGCAAAGGTGTTCAGGGTCATACAGACGCTCAGGGAGGCGATGCAGGCAATGGTCATGGCCCAGTGCTTGCCCAGGTTGCGCACGCCGCGCACCACAAGGAAACCGAACGTAGAAGGCTTCATCATACCAGCGACACCTCCATTTCCAGTTCCTTCGGGTCTACGGGCGGGTGGGGGATCATGGAGCCCGTGGGTACATCCGAGATGATGTGTCCGCCGGACAGAGTGACCACGCGGCGGTCAAAGTGACGGACCAGCTCGTGCTCATGGGTGACCACCAGCACGGTGATGCCCATCTCGCTGACACGCTCCAGCAGCTCCATCATCTCAAGGCTCAGTTCGGGGTCGATGTTGCCGGTGGGCTCGTCCGCAATCACCAGCTTGGGGGCGTGAGCCAGGGCGCGGGCCACAGCCACACGCTGCTGCTCACCGCCGGAGAGCAGGTCGGGGTAGACCTTTGCCTTGTCCTCCAAGTGGACAAGCTCCAGCATGTAATTCACGCGCTCCTTGATCTGCTTGTGCCCGATGTTGGTAACATGCATGGCAAAGGCAATGTTCTCGTAAACGGTCATGGTGGGGATGAGCCGGAAATCCTGAAAGATGATGCCCATCTGACGGCGCAGGTAGGGGATCTTGCGGCGGCGCAGGCGGGCAACATCCTGCCCGTTCACCAGCACGCGGCCCTCGGTGGGGGTCTCCTCGCGCAGGATCAGCTTGAGCAGGGTGGATTTGCCCGCGCCCGAGTGACCCAGCAGAAAAACAAACTCGCCGTCATCCACATGGAAGTTGACATCCTCCAGGGCAGGCTTTGCGTTGTGCTTGTACTGCTTTGAAACGTGTTCAAAATCTATCATGCGTTTTTCGCTCCCAATAATTTTCTCCAAACCAAAAAGAACCGGCCAGCATCGGTTTCGAGCGGCCGGTTCTGCGCCGACGGCTTTGCGCCGCAAGCGTTTGCTTAATATTTGGCCGGGTTGTTGGACAGGTACTTCTTGACCATCAACGCCACCTTAAAGACGATGGCATCGTCGAACTCACGCAGATCCAGACCGGTCAGTTTTTTGATCTTTTCCAGACGATACACCAGCGTGTTGCGGTGGACAAACAGGCCGCGGCTGGTCTCAGACACATTCAGGTTGTTCTCGAAGAAGCGCTGGATGGTGAACAGGGTCTCCTGATCCAGGCTCTCGATGCTGCCCTGCTTGAACACCTCGCGCAGGAACATCTCGCAGACAGTGGTGGGCAGCTGGTAGATCAGGCGGGCAATGCCAAGGTTGTCGTAGCGGATGATCTGCTTCTCGGTGTCGAACACCTTGCTGACCTCCATGGCGATCTGGGCTTCCTTGAAGGAGGTAGCCAGATCCTTCACATTGGAGATGGGGGTGCCGATGCCGACCACAGCCTTGATGTAATGCTCACCGGACAGGGTGTCCACGATGCTGGCAGCCAGCTTCTCCATATCGGTGCGGTCGATGCCCTTGCGGATCTCCTTGACCAGCACGGTGTCGGTCTCGCTGATGTTGAACACAAAGTCCTTCTGCTTGTCCGGGAACAGGCTGCTGACCACATCGTAAGCGGAGATGTCGCCGCCGGAGGTCACGCGCACAATGAACACCACACGGGAAACATCGGTGGCAAAGTGCAGCTCACGGGCCTTGGCGTAGATATCGCCGGGCAGGATGTTGTCCAGCACCACGTTCTTGATGAAGTTGGCTTTGTCGAACTTTTCATCGTGGTACTGCTTGATGCTCTGCAGGCTGATGGAGAGCAGGGCCGCAAACTGGCCCGCAGTCTCGTCCGCGCCTTCCACAAACACGGCATAGTCGTTATGCTTTGCGCTGGAGAACTGCTGATAGGTGTAGCCATCCCGCACAAAGCGGTCACCGGCCGTCAGGCGCTCTGCCATAAAGCCCTCGCGCACCTCTCCGATCAGGTTCAGCTCCGAGCAGGAGATCACAGCGCCGGTCTCATCCACCACACCGACCACACGATCGATGGCATCTTTCATCTGGTAGATCACGCTCTGGAATACTCTATTGGCCATAAATGGATACCCCTTTTCCTCTTTTGTGCAAGCCGCAGGGGCGAGATTGTCGTTTTTAACAATTTCGCCGCTTTACATTATCTATTTTACACAAAAGAATTTACTTTTGCAACATATTTCACCAAAATATTTTTGACTTTCTTGGTGAAATTATCTTTCGGGGGTATTTTCAGGCCCAAAAAGCACTGTTTTGCGTGGTTCTTGTGAATATTTTACCGGCAAAATGTGATGTTTTTTTGAAAATCAGGTGAAAAGCAGTCAGGCTCCGGTGGTAATTGCTGTCACTTCCTCCGCGGAAAGCTCCCGCCACTGCCCCGGGGCAAGAGCCGGATCCAGCGCAAGCCCGCCGATGGCATCCCGGTGCAGGGCGTTCACGCCCGCGCCGTACACACCGAACATCCGCTTGATCTGGTGGTACACCCCCTGCCTGAGCCTGACTTTCACGGTCAGGCCGTCCGGGGTCAGGGCTTCCACCTCTGCCGGGGAGAGGGCGGTGCCATCCGCCAGCGTCACGCCCTCGGCAAAGCCCTTGCGCATCTCCTCGGTCAGCGGTGTGTCAATGACCACCGTATAGGTCTTGGAGACATGGCGCTTCGGGGCAAGGATCTCGTGGGCGAAGCCGCCGTCATCCGTCAGCAGAACAAAGCCGGTGCTGGTCTTGTCCAGCCGGCCGGCCGGGAACAGCTCCCGCCGGGGGTAGGCATCCCCGATCAGATCCACCACGGTGGTATCCCGCTTGTCGGTGGAAGCGCTCACCACGCCCTCAGGCTTGTTGAGCATCAGGTAGACGAACTGCTGGTAAGCAAGCGGCGCACCGTCCACCGCAACGCTGTCCCCTTTCCTGAGCTGGGTATCCCCTTTTTTGCACACCGCGCCGTTCACCGTCACCTGTCCCCTGCTCAGCAGGGTCTTTGCCTCGCTCCGGGTGCATTGCGCCGTCTCGGCCAGATATTTGTCTAGTCGCATAGGTTCTCCTTTTCCGGTTATAGCAAAGCTGCGCCCTGCCCAAAGGCGGAGCGCAGCGATAGATTTTGCAGTTCAGTGGACCGGGAGTTTCTCCGAGGACCGTCCGCTGGGGTGGGACCCTGCTGCCGCAGGCAGTAGGGCGGGCGATGGAATGGCCCGAGCCGTGTCCGAGGAGAAAGCTGCCGGGCCACACCCTTAAACGCTCAGAGAAGCGTGCTGTTCCACAGCATCGGGGTTGGCATCAAAGATGGGCTGGAGCACATTTGCAATGAACTCCTCCACCTGCTGGGGTGCACGGCCCACAAAGTTTTCGGGCACCAGACCGGCCACGATCTCCTCCTTGGTCAGGCCAAAGGCGGGGTCAGCGGCAACGCGGTCCACCATATCGTTGGGCAGGCCCTCTTCCTTGACCTGCTTGCCAGCGGCAATGGCGTGCTGGCGCAGGCGCTCGTGGAGCTCCTGACGGTTGCCGCCCTTTTCCACAGCCTGCATCATAATGTTCTCGCTGGCCATGAAGGGCAGCTCTGCCATCAGGCGGCTGCGCACCACTTTGGGGTAGACCACGATGCCGTCGGTGACATTGAGCATGATGTTCAGGATGGCATCGGCAGCCAGGAAGCCCTCGGCCATGGCAACGCGCTTGTTGGCGCTGTCGTCCAGAGTGCGCTCAAACCACTGGGTGCCGGTGGTGAAGCTGGGGTTCAGCACATCCACCATCAGGTAGCGGCTCAGGGCGCAGATGCGCTCACACCGCATGGGGTTGCGCTTGTAAGGCATGGCGGAGGAACCGATCTGGTTCTTCTCAAAGGGTTCTTCCATCTCCTTGAAGTTGGCCAGCAGGCGCAAATCGGTGGCAAACTTCATGCAGCTCTGGGCAATGCCTGCCAGAGCGTTCAGGATAAAGGCATCCACCTTGCGGCTGTAGGTCTGGCCGGACACGGGGATCACGGCATCCGGGGCAAAACCCATCTCCTTGGCAATGGAAGCATCCACAGCGCGGATCTTGTCTGCATCGCCCTTGAACAGCTCCATAAAGGAAGCCTGGGTGCCGGTGGTGCCCTTGACACCGCGCAGCTGCAGGGTGGCAAGGCGGTGGTCGATCTCGGCAAGATCCATCACCAGCTCGTTGGCCCACAGGGTAGCGCGCTTGCCCACGGTGGTGGGCTGTGCAGGCTGGCAGTGGGTATAGGCCATGCAGGGCATGTCCTTGTACTCCTCAGCAAAGCGGGAGAGCTTTGCCAGCACACCGATCAGCTTTTTGCGAATGAGCTCCAGGCCCTGCCGCATCACGATGATATCGGTGTTATCACCCACATAGCAGCTGGTGGCACCCAGATGGATGATGCCTGCTGCCTTGGGGCACTGCTGGCCGTAGGCGTAAACGTGGCTCATCACATCATGGCGCACCAGCTTCTCGCGCGCAATGGCGACCTCGTAGTTGATGTCGTCCACATGGGCTTCCAGCTCGGCCACCATTTCGGGGGTGATATTGGTCAGGCCCTGCTCCATCTCGGCCCGGGCCAGCGCCACCCAGAGGCGGCGCCAGGTGCGGAACTTGTTGTCATCCGAGAAGATGTACTGCATCTCGTCGGAAGAATAACGGGTAGAGAAGGGGCTGATATAACGATCATGCTGTGACATTGGTTGTTTCCTCCTGAAAGTAACTCCCCCAGCCGCCTTCCGGCGACAGCCCCCTCGAAGAGGGGGCCTTTCAGCCTCCCTCGGAGAGGGAGGTGGCATCGCGTCAGCGATGACGGAAGGAGTTTTTCTCTATTCTACCATCAAACCTTGAAATAGTCTACGCCGCCCTCAAAGATCGGCTGATATTTGTCGCCGGTGACATTCTTGTATAGGTACTCGCCGCTGCGCTCCGAGTGGCCCATCTTGCCGAACACGCGGCCGTCCGGGCTGGTGATGCCCTCAATGGCCAGCAGAGAACCGTTGGGGTTGTAGCGCTGATCCATGGTGGGCTCACCCTCCAGATCAACATACTGGGTAGCCACCTGACCGTTGGCAACCAGCTGATCCAGCACGTTCTGGGGTGCCACAAAGCGGCCCTCGCCGTGGCTGATGGCGATCTCGTACTCGCTGCCTGCATCGCAATGGGACAGCCAGGGGCTGCCGGTGGAAGCAATGCGGGTGCGCACCAGCATGCTCTGGTGGCGGCCAATGGTGTTGAAGGTCAGGGTCGGGTCATAGGCCGTGATGGGGCGGATATCGCCGTAGGGCACCAGACCCAGCTTGATCAGGGCCTGGAAGCCGTTGCAGATGCCCAGCATCAGGCCGTCGCGGTGCTGCAGCAGGTCGCGGACCGCCTCGGTGACCGCAGGGCTGCGGAAGAAGGAGGCGATGAACTTGGCGCTGCCGTCCGGCTCGTCGCCGCCGGAGAAGCCGCCGGGCAGCATCACGATCTGGCTCTCTCCAATGGCCTTGACCAGTGCCTCGCAGCTGGCGGTAACGTCCGCCGGGGTCAGGTTGCGGATGACCAGGATCTCAGGGTCGGCACCGGCGCGGGCAAAGGCCTTGGCGGTGTCGTACTCGCAGTTGGTACCGGGGAACACAGGGATGATCACCTTGGGCTTTGCCACACCGATCTTGGGAGCAGCAGGGGCGTTCAGCTTGCCATTGATCTTTTCCACGGTGGGGCCTGCCTTGCGGTAGGGGTACACAGGCTCCAGCTTGCTTTCCCAGATCTCCTGCAGCTCTGCCATATCCAGCGTCTCGCCGCAGCTTTCAAAGGTATACTCCTTGGTGGTCTCGCCCAGCAGCTCGCCTGCGGGGGAATCAGAAACCATTTCCAGCACGATGGAGCCGTACATAGGCTCGAACATCCGGTGGGTGGGCATATCAGCGCGCATCTTGAAGCCGATGCGGTTGCCCAGGCCCATCTTGAACAGGGCCTCGGCAATGCCGCCGTAGCCCACGGCGCAGGCAGATGCCACCATGCCCTCTTCGATCATCTGCTCCACGATCTTGTAGTTTGCCTTCAGGGAGAAGAAGTTGGGGCAGCCGGTCTCGGGGTCCAGAATGGGCCGGATGAGGACAACAGTGCTCTCGGGCTTCTTGAACTCGGTGGAAACCACCTTGCTGGCCTTGCCGATGGCAGTGGCAAAGGAGACCAGCGTGGGGGGCACATCCAGCTGTTCGAAGGAGCCGGACATGCTGTCCTTGCCGCCGATGGAGGCAATGCCCAGACCCATCTGGGCATCCAGAGCACCCAGCAGAGCGGCCAGCGGCTTGCCCCAGCGCTCGGGCTTGGTGCCCAGGCGCTCAAAGTACTCCTGGAAGGTCAGGTAGGCATCCTCATAGCGGAAGCCGGAGGCCACCAGTTTGGTGACACTGTCCACCACGGCCATCCGTGCGCCGATATACTGGTTGGCGCTCATCAGGTAGGGGTTGTAGCCCCAGGCCATGCCGGAGCAGGTGTTGGTCTCGCCATCCACGGGCAGCTTTGCCACCATGGCGTTCTGGGGGGTCAGCTGGTAAGCACCGCCAAAGGGCATCAGGACGGTGGCGGCACCAATGGTGCTGTCGAACCGCTCAGAAAGGCCCTTCTTGCTGCAGATGTTCAGGTCGCCCACCATGTTCTTCATCTTCTGGCTGAAGGTGATGCCGGCCCACTGGGGCTGCCAGACGGTACCCTGCTCCACATGGACGTTCTGGTGCTTCTCCGCACCGTTGGAGTTCAGGAACTCACGGCTGATGTTGACGATGGACACGCCGTTCCACACCATGTTCAGGCGCTTTTCCTCGGTGACCTTTGCCACGGGGGTCGCCTCAAGGTTTTCCTCGGTGGCAATGGCGATGAACTTGTCCACATCCTCGGGGGCAAGGGCCACAGCCATGCGCTCCTGGCTCTCGCTGATGGCCAGCTCGGTGCCGTCCAGGCCGTCATACTTCTTGGTGACCTTGTTCAGGTCGATATACAGGCCGTCGGCCAGCTCACCGATGGCAACGGAAACGCCGCCCGCACCAAAGTCGTTGCAGCGCTTGATCATCTTGCAGGCATCCTCACGGCGGAACAGGCGCTGGAGCTTGCGCTCGATGGGCGCATTGCCCTTCTGCACCTCGGCACCGCAGTGGTCCAGGCTGCCCAGATTGTGGGCCTTGGAGGAGCCGGTGGCACCGCCGATGCCGTCGCGGCCGGTGCGGCCGCCCAGCAGGACGATGACATCCCCGGGGGCGGGGCACTCGCGGCGGACATGGGAAGCGGGAGTCGCACCCACCACAGCGCCGATCTCCATTCTCTTTGCCACATAGCCGGGGTGGTAGATCTCATCCACCTGGCCGGTGGCAAGGCCGATCTGGTTGCCGTAGGAGGAGTAACCGGCAGCGGCAGTGGTCACCAGCTTGCGCTGGGGCAGCTTGCCGGGCAGGGTCTCGCTGACAGGCTTGAGCGGGTCGCCTGCGCCGGTCACACGCATGGCCTGATAGACATAGCTGCGGCCGGACAGCGGGTCACGGATGGCACCGCCGATGCAGGTGGCCGCACCGCCGAAGGGCTCGATCTCGGTGGGGTGGTTGTGGGTCTCGTTCTTAAAGAGGAAGAGCCAGTCCTCATCCTTGCCGTTCACATCGCACTTGATCTTGACGGTGCAGGCGTTGATCTCCTCGGATTCGTCCAGATTCTTGAGGATGCCCTGCTTCTTCAGCTCCTTGGCACCAATGGTGGCAAGATCCATCATGCAGCGGGGCTTCTCCTCACGACCCAGGTCAGCGCGCATGGCCATGTAGCGGTCAAACGCTGCCTGCACCACGGCATCGTCGATCTGAACATCATCCAGAATGGTGCCGAAGGTGGTGTGGCGGCAGTGATCGGACCAGTAGGTGTCGATCATCTTGATCTCGGTGATGGTGGGGTCGCGGTGCTCAGAGCGGAAGTACTCCTGGCAGAACTTGATATCGCCCAGATCCATGGCCAGGCCCTTTTCGTCGATGAACTTCTTCAGGCCCTCTTCGTCCAGCTCGTTGAAGCCATCCAGCGTGGCCACAGCGGTGGGCACGGGATACTCCATCTTCAGGGTAGCTTTGGTCTCCAGCGAAGCCTCGCGGGCCTCCACCGGGTTGATAACGTACTTCTTGATCTCTGCCACCTGCTCCTCGGTCAGGGAACCCTCCAGCAGGTAGACACGGGCAGAGCGGACCAGCGGGCGCTCGCCCTGGCTGATGAGCTGGATGCACTCGGCGGCAGAATCGGCGCGCTGGTCGAACTGGCCGGGCAGGTACTCTACAGCAAAGGAAATGCCCTCGAATTCAGGCAGCTCCGCATAGGTGTTGTCCACCGGCGGCTCACTGAACACGGTGGTAGCGCACTGGTTGAACAGTGCCTCGTCGATGCCCTCCACGTCATAGCGGTTCAGCAGGCGCAGGCCGCTCAGGGACTGGATGCCCAGCAGGCTCACCAGCTCATTTTTCAGGCCCTGGGCTTCCACGTCAAAGCCGGGCTTCTTTTCCACATAAATACGATAGACCATAGGGGATAATCCTCCCATCATATTTTTAAGTTATCCTTCGTCCAACCTCTCAGTCTCACTTCGTTCGACAGCTCCCCTAGTAGGGGAGCCCTTGGCATTGCGTATAGCTTTGCCTGACTGCCAAGGCCTCTCCTACTAGGAGAGGTGGCAATGCGTCAGCATTGACGGAGAGGTTGTACAGAGATTCCGTTTATCTTTCAGCAATCGCCTTTAATGCTCTCATACCAATATCCGTGCGCTTGTGCAGCTTTTCAAAGCTGATCTTCTCAGCGGCGGCGTATGCCTGCGTGATGGCGGCGGTCAGGCGGGGCGCAGTTGCAGTCACGCCCAACACGCGGCCGCCGTTGGTGACCAGCGTGCCGTCCTCACGCAGTGCCGTACCGGAGTGGTAGACTGTGATGCTGCTCTCCCCTTCCAGCTGGCCGTTGGTCAGGCCGGAAATGGGCTTGCCCTTTTCATAGGACACCGGGTAGCCGCCGGAGGCCAGAATAACACAGCAGGCCGCGCCCTCGGAGAATTTGACCTCGGTATCGGCCAGTGTGCCCTCGGTGCAGGCAGCCATGATCTTCAACAGGTCACTCTCCAGCAGAGGCAGCACCACCTGGGTCTCGGGATCGCCGAAGCGGCAGTTGTACTCGATGACTTTGGGGCCGTCCGGGGTGAGCATCAGGCCGAAGTACAGGCAGCCCTTGAAGGGGCAGCCCTCGGCGTTCATGGCCTGAATGGTGGGCAGGAAGATCTTTTCCATGCACTCGGCAGCAATGGCCGGGGTGTAGTAGGGGTTGGGGGCCACGGTGCCCATACCGCCGGTGTTCAGGCCGGTGTCGTGGTCGTTGGCACGCTTGTGATCCATGCTGGAAACCATGGGCTTGACCACCTTGCCGTCGGTAAAGCTCAGCACACTGACCTCGGGGCCGGTGAGGAACTCTTCCACCACCACATGGTTGCCGGAAGCGCCGAACTTTTTGTCCAGCATGATCTCCTTCACGCCGTCGGCGGCCTGTTCCTCGTTCTCGCAGATCAGCACGCCCTTGCCCAGTGCCAGTCCGTCGGCCTTGATGACCACGGGGTACTTGCCCTTTGCCTTGATGTAATCCATGACCTTGGCGGGGTCATCAAAGGTGGCATAATCTGCGGTGGGGATGCCGTATTTCTTCATCAGGTCCTTAGAGAACACCTTGGAGGCCTCGATGCGGGCAGCGGCCTTGTCCGGGCCAAAGGCAGGGATGCCCACTGCAGCCAGTGCGTCCACCATGCCCAGCGCCAGCGGGTCATCCTGCGCCACGACCACATAATCAAACTTTTCCTCGGCGGCAAAGGCCACCATGGTCTCTACGTCCGTAGCCTTGATGTTCTTGCATTTGGCATCATAGCTGATGCCGCCGTTGCCCGGAGCGCACCAGATCTCGCCGCAGTCCGGGCTCTTCTTCAGTGCCTTGATGATGGCGTGCTCGCGGCCGCCGCCGCCGACCACTAAGATTTTTTTAGCCATTTTAACATCTCCTAAAATATTCGTTTCTGCTTCTCTGTCAGCGTCCTCACCCTCTCAGGCGCTTCGCGCCAGCTCTCCCAAAGGGAGAGCCAAGACTGGCACTAACACCAGCAGCTACTAACGGGATGCTGCCAAAGGCTCCCCCTTTGGGGGAGCTGGCAAAGCCGACAGGCTTTGACTGAGAGGGCGAACCAGTTTTCCTTTTAGTGATGGAACAGCCGGATGCCGCAGAACGCCATGGCAATGCCGTACTTATTGCAGGTGTCAATGACCTGCTGGTCGCGGATAGAGCCGCCGGGCTGGACAATGGCGGTCACGCCGGAGCGGCGGGCACGCTCGATGTTGTCGCCAAAGGGGAAGAAGGCATCGGAACCCAGGCAGACACCGGTAACATGGCTCAGGTACTCTTTCTTTTCCTCAGCGGTCAGGGGTGCGGGCTGCTTGGTGAAGGTCTCGGCCCAGACATCGTCGCCGATGACATCCTCGGGGGTGTCACCGATATACACATCAATGGCATTGTCGCGGTTGGGCTTGGCGACATCGTCACGGAAAGGCAGGTTCAGCACCTTGTCCATGTGGCGCAGCTGCCAGTTGTCGGCCTTCTGGCCCGCCAGACGGGTGCAGTGGATGCGGCTCTGCTGGCCGGCACCCACGCCGATGGTCTGGCCGCCTGCGGTGTAGCAGACACTGTTGGACTGGGTGTATTTCAAGGTGATGAGGGCAATGATCAGGTCCCGCTTCTGCTCCTCGGTCACGCTCTTGTTCTCGGTGACCCAGTTGGTCAGCATGGTGTCGGCGTTGATGGTCAGCTCGTTGCGGCCCTGCTCAAAGGTGATGCCGTACACCTGCTTGTGTTCCACAGGGGCGGGCTTGTAGTCGGGGTCAATGGCCACCACATTGTAGTTGCCCTTTTTCTTACCGGCCAGAATGGTCAGAGCCTCCGGCTCATAACCGGGGGCAATGATGCCGTCAGAGACCTCATGCTGGATGAGCTTTGCGGTGGGCACATCGCAGACATCGGAGAGGGCGATCCAGTCGCCAAAGGAGGACATGCGGTCAGCACCGCGGGCACGGGCGTAAGCGCAGGCCAGCGGAGAGAGCTCAAAGTCCGGAGCAATGTGGTACATCCTGCGCTCCACATCGGTCAGGGGCAGGCCCAGGGCGGCACCCGCCGGGGACACATGCTTGAAGGAAGCGGCGGCGGGCAGACCGCAGGCCGCCTTCAGCTCCTTGACCAGCTGGATGGAGTTGAGGGCATCCAGAAAATTGATGTAGCCGGGCTTGCCGTTCAGCACAGTCACGGGCAGGTCGGAGCCATCTTCCATATAGATGCGGCTGGGCTTCTGGTTGGGGTTGCAGCCGTACTTCAGTGCGAGTTCGTTCATTGATGCATCCTCCTTAAGTCTTCGTTATTCCGCTTCGGCATCGAGTTTTGCCAGCATCTCCAGCTCCTCGGGCAGCAGTTCAGGCTCCTCGGGGTCGTCCAGATCGCTGTTGACAGCATCGTATTTGTTGAAGATCATATCGCCGGTCTCGCCGCTGTCCAGGTCGATGACGCGGGCAAACAGGCTGACCTTGTTGTCGGGGTTCAGGTTCTGCCACAGGCCATGGGCAAAATCGCCGATGGTGCGGGGGCAGGCAAAGCGCAGGGGCTCGCCCTCAAAGCTGGGGATGGGGTTTCCGTTGTGCTTGTAGGTGCTGATGAAATGGCCCTCACCGGCCACAGGCTGGGGGTAATCAAAGAAATAGCGCTGGACGCTGTCGCCGTTGCCGTCGGCAGATTTCAGGATGCTCATCTGGTAGCTGCCATCAGCGTACACCACAGCGGAGATGCGGGGGGTGTAGTTGGGGCCGTCCGGCTCAAAGGTGCGGGTGCGCAGGGCATCGGCAAAGCTCTTGCCCTGACTCATCAGGTCAAAAATGGTATCGGTCTGGTCGCCGTTGGTCACGATGTGGGTCTTGCCCAGGGTCAGCACGGGGTTATAGATGATAAGGCTGGGGTCCTCCAGCTTGTCGGGGTCTGCAGCCATGGTGCAGATGCCGCCGCGCTCGGGCACGGGGTCGAACACGCGGTTGCGGCTGTTCTCACTGCGGCCCATGATAAAGTAGCCGATGAACATCTGACGGCCATCGGGAGCCATTGCCACTGCAATGCCGCGGCCGGGGTACTCGTTGGAGGCCAGATAATCGTTCAGGTTGATCTTTTCCATGTCAAATTCTCCTATTACGGAACTCCCCCAGTCGCCTACGGCGACAGCCCCCTCGGAGAGGGAGCCTCAAGCCTCCCTCCTTGAGGGAGGTGGCACACCGTCAGGCGTGACGGAAGGAGTTTTTACTCGATCTCGCCGCTGCACACCATGGCAACTGCCTTGGGCAGCAGCTTCCACTCGGCCTGTTCCATCACCCGCTTCTGCAGCACCTCGGGGGTGTCGCCGGGCAGGATCTCCACTGCCTTCTGCAGCAGGATGGGGCCGCCGTCGCACTCCTCGTTGACAAAGTGCACGGTGGCACCGGTCACCTTGCAGCCCCGGGCCAGAGCAGCCTGATGGGGGCGCAGGCCGTACATGCCAGGCCCGCAGAAGGAAGGGATGAGTGCCGGGTGAACATTCAGGATGCGGCGGGGATAGGCTTCAATGACACTGGGGCCCAGCACGGAAAGGAACCCGGCCAGCACCACCAGATCGATGTTGTGGCTTTTCAGCGTTTCCAGCAGGGCCGCGTCAAAGGCCTCACTGTTCTCGTAATCCTTGCGGCGGACCACAACGCCCTCCACACCGGCCTTTGCGGCCCGCTCCAGCGCGTAGACACCGGGCTTGGAGGCCACGACCAGCGTGATCTTCCCGTTGGGGTTCTCGCCCCGGGCTTCGCTGTCCAGCAGGGCCTGCAGATTGGTGCCGCCGCCGGAAACCAACACAGCTACGTTCAGCACAGTTCCACACCGTCCCCTTCAGCGATGACACCCAGCTTGTAAGCCTCGGGCTCGCCGTTGGCGTGGAGGATCTCCAGCGCCTTGTCGGCCTGTGCGGCAGGAACGGTGAGCACCATGCCAACGCCCATGTTGAAGGTATTGAACATATCGTGCTCGGAGATGTGGCCGGTCTCCTGCATCAGGTGGAAGAGGGCAGGAATGCGGACATCCTCCTTCTTGATGCGGGCGCAGCAGCCCTTTTTCAGGCTGCGGGGGATGTTCTCATAGAAGCCGCCGCCGGTGATGTGGGAGATGCCCTTGACATCCACCTCTTCCAGCACCTTCAGCACCGGCTTGACGTAGATCTTGGTGGGAGCCAGCAGGGCATCGCCCAGGGTCTTGCCGCCCAGCTCGGCGGGGGTGGTGTGCAGAACATCGGGATCGTTGTCAATATCAAAGATCTTGCGCACCAGCGAGAAACCGTTGGAATGAACACCGGTGGAGGGCAGAGCGAGGATGACATCGCCAGCCTGCATGGTCTCGTTGTTCAGGATCTTTTCCTTGTCCACAACGCCCACAGTGAAACCGGCCAGATCGTACTCATCCTCCGGCATCATGCCCGGGTGCTCGGCAGTCTCGCCGCCCACCAGAGAGCAATCAGCCTGCACGCAGCCCTCGGCCACGCCCTTGACGATCTCGGCGATCTTCTCAGGGATGTTGCGGCCGCAGGCGATGTAATCCAGGAACACCAGCGGCTTTGCACCGGCGCAGATCACATCGTTGACACACATGGCAACGCAGTCGATGCCAATGGTGTCGTGCTTGTTCATGATCATGGCGATCTTCAGCTTGGTGCCCACGCCGTCCGTGCCGGAGATCAGAACCGGGTGCTTGTAGCCGGTGCAATCCAGCTCAAACAGGCCGCCAAAGCCGCCCAGACCACCAATGCAGTGCTCGTTCATGGTGCGGGCAACATACTGCTTCATCAGTTCAACGGAGCGGTAACCGGCGGTGATATCCACACCGGCAGCTGCGTAACTCTCAGAATAGCTCTTTTCCATCTTCTTACTCTCCTAACTTTTTCTCGTTTTTGGGACGGTCGTTCAGGTGGCGTTCATGGATATCGGTGGAAAGCACCTCTTCCGGCCTCACGGCATACTCGCCGGTAAAGCAGGCGGTGCAGAAACCGCATTTTGCGTTCTTGGCCAGCTGCACCACATGCTCGGTGGACAGGTAGCCCAGGGTATCGGCCCCGATGATCTCATTGATCTGCTCCACATTGCGGCCCGTGGCCACCAGCAGCTTCTGGTCGGGGATGTCAGTGCCGAAGTAGCAGGGGTATTTGAACGGGGGGGCCGAGACCCGGAAGTGGACTTCCTTTGCACCGGCATCCCGCAGCAGCTTGATGATGCGGGCGGAGGTGGTGCCGCGCACGATGGAGTCATCCACCAGCACCACCCGCTTGCCCTTGACGGTGCTGGACACCACGTTCAGCTTGATGCGCACACTGTTTTCGCGCTGCTTCTGGCTGCCCTGGATAAAGGTGCGGCCGATGTATTTATTCTTGATGAAGCCGATGCCGTAGGGGATGCCGCTCTCCTGCGAGTAGCCAAGCGCCGCATCCAGACCGGAATCCGGCACGCCGATGACCACATCGGCCTCCACAGGGTGCTCCTGTGCCAGGAACCGGCCTGCCTGCTTGCGGGCCTCGTGCACCGAGCTGCCCTCGATGATGCTGTCCGGGCGGGAGAAATAGATGAACTCGAACACGCACATCTGGGTGTCCGGGCGGCCGCAGTGATCCTTGATGCTCCGCAGCTCACCGGTCTTGGTGTCGGCAATGACGATCTCGCCGGGCTCCACGTCCCGCAGCAGGGTCGCGCCCGCAGCATCCAGCGCACAGCTCTCGCTGGCAAAGACGTAGCCGCCGCCGGGCAGGGTGCCGATGCACAGGGGGCGGTAGCCCCGGGGGTCCCGGACCGCAATGAGCTTGGTGGCGGACATGATCACCAGACTGTATGCACCCTCCAGCACATCCATCGTCTTGCTGATGGCAGTCTCAATGCTGCCCATCCGCAGGCGGTTGCGGGTGATGAGGTAGCAGATGACCTCGGTATCGGAGGAGCCGTGGAAGATGGCACCCTCGTTCTCCAGCTGACGGCGCAGCTCCAGGGCATTGGTCAGGTTGCCGTTGTGGCAGAGGGCCATGGTGCCCCGGCCATGCCGGACGATCATGGGCTGGGCGTTGGCCCGCACCCGGCTGCCGGCCGTGGCATAGCGGACATGGCCCGTTGCCATGTGGGCCGTGGGGGTGGAAAGACTGCCCAGCACGGCGGGGGTGAACACCTCGTTCACCAGGCCGAGGTCGCGGTGGCCCTGGATGACACCGTCATCGTTGACTGCAATGCCGCAGCTCTCCTGCCCGCGGTGCTGCAGCGCATACAGGGCAGAATAGGCGGCAGCGGCCACGTCCTCGGTGCCCGCCCGGTCGTAAATGCCAAAAACGCCGCATTCCTCGTGCAGCGGATATGCAAAATCAGACATTGGTTCTCCTTACAACTCTTTCAGTTCGTTCTGCAGCTTTTCTTCCTTGGCTGCAATCTGCTGTGCCATGCTCACCCGCTCGGCCTCCAGCTTCCCGGCCAGTGTTTCATCGCTCAGGGCCAGGATCTCGGCAGCCAGCCAGGCGGCGTTCTTGGCCCCGTTCAGGGCCACGGTAGCCACCGGGATGCCGCTGGGCATCTGGACCGTGGCCAGCAGCGCGTCCAGACCGTCCATCGCGCCGCCCTTCATCGGGATACCGATGACGGGCAGGGTGGTGTTGGCAGCAAAGGCACCGGCCAGATGGGCCGCCATGCCCGCCGCGCACAGGATCACACCAAAGCCGTTGGCCCGGGCATTTTTGGCAAAATCCGCGGCCTCGGCAGGGGTGCGGTGGGCCGAAAGGATGTGTGCCTCAAAGGGGATGTCCAGCGCCTTCAGCTGGGCACAGGCCCCCTTTACCACCGGCCAATCACTGTCCGAGCCCATGATCACTGCAACTTTCCGAATCATATCCGAACCTCTCTTTCTCCGTCTGCAAAACAAAAAAAAGCTGTGGTACACCTGCACCACGGCCTTTATTTCTGCGTATGCTCTCCCAGCGCTTTGCACAAAGCTGCACGATGCCCCTGAACAGCACGAATGGTGTTCTGTTCTGTGAAGCCCGACAGCATCTTCATCTTTGAAGTTCCCCTTTTGCTCTGCGCTTTTTCAGGCGGCACCCGGCATCCGCCGGGGTACCGTCCCTGTACTACATACAGTTTACGGCAAAAATTCCACTTTGCAAAGGCCCTTGGGGCAATTTCTCCCTTGTGTTCTCCCGCGTCAAAAAACTTTCAAAAGTTTTGTGCAGTTTCGACACCGTATTTCTTTTTAAGTATGACTTTTTTAGAAAATATAATAAAGTAAGTTTTATCTCACTGAGCAGGCCCCGCTCTGTACAGTCTCTCCGTCATTGCGTTGGCAGTAAGGGCGTTTTACCTTAGAAGATGATCTTCGCTGTTGCTGCCCTTGCTGCCCGGATGAGGTCGGCGGGTGCGCAGCACACCTGCGTACCAATGCGGCCGCCGGAGACATAGACCTTTTCCTGAGCCAGCACGCTTTCATCAAACACGGTGGTGTACTGCTTTTTCATACCCACCGGGCTGCAGCCGCCGCGCACATAGCCGGTGACCTTATTGATATCGGCCACATGGATCATGGCTACGCTTTTTTCGCCCACGCTGCGGGCAGCGGCCTTCAGGTCAAGCTCTGCCGCCACCGGAATGACGAACACAAAGTAGTTTTTGCTGCTGCCCTGAGTCACCAGCGTCTTATATACGCAGGCCGGGTTCTCCCCCATGCTGGCGGCCACGGTCACACCGTCCACCGCCACGCCCTCCTCGTGGGCATATTCGTGGGCTGTATAGGGCACCTTGGCCCGTTCCAGGATGCGCATGGCATTCGTTTTTGCTTCTTTTCCCATTGATGATCGCTCCTTGTAAACTCCTTGCCCTCTCAGGCTGCCCCTATTCTACCACTTTCTTTCCTAAATTTCAAAATTTCTCTTGACTTCAGTTCCCTGAAGTGTTATCATAGGCCCATGCTTCAGGAAACTGAACTTCACGAAAATAAATCGCGGCAATGGAGCCGGTCTCCTGTGCCGTTTGTGTGAGAAGGATAAGGAGACGACCACCATGATCATTGTACTGAAACAGGATGCCCCTGACGCACAGGTCCGCGAGTTCTGCCACGAGCTGCAGGATATGGGGCTGCAGATCAACGACTCCAAGGGCAGCGACACCCACATTCTGGGCCTGATCGGCGACACCAAGGCCATTGCCGAGAGTTGGGTGCTGGCCAACCCCGTGGTCGAGACCTGCCGCCGCGTGTCTGAGCCTTACAAGAAAGCCAACCGCAAGTTCCACCCCGACGACAGCGTGATCGATGTCAACGGCGTGAAGATCGGCGGCGGCAACTTCGCCGTCATCGCAGGCCCCTGCAGCATCGAGAGCGAGGAGCAGATCACCTACTGCGCCCAGCGCGTTAAGGATGCAGGCGCTTCCCTGCTGCGCGGCGGCGCGTTCAAGCCCCGCACTTCCCCCTACTCCTTCCAGGGAATGCGGAGCGAGGGCCTGGACCTGCTCAAGCTGGCCCGCCGCGCCACCGGCTCCCCCATCGTCACCGAGATCATGAACACCGAGCACCTGCCCCTGTTCGAGAATGTAGACCTCATCCAGGTGGGTGCCCGCAATATGCAGAACTTTGAGCTGCTCAAGGCCGTGGGCCGCCAGAAAAAGCCCGTGCTGCTCAAACGCGGCCTGGCCAACACGCTGGAAGAATTTGTGATGAGCGCCGAGTACATCATGGCCGAGGGCAACGAAAACGTTATCCTCTGCGAGCGCGGCATCCGCACCTTTGAGACCAGTATGCGCAACACCCTGGACCTGGCCGGAGTGGTCATGCTCCACAAAATGACCCACCTGCCCGTTGTGGTGGATCCCAGCCACGCCTGCGGCCACGCCTGGATGGTGCCACAGCTGGCCAAGGCCGCTGTGGCCGCCGGTGCCGACGGCCTGATGATCGAGGTGCACAACAACCCCGCCAAGGCCAAGTGCGATGGTGCCCAGAGCCTGACACCCGATCAGTTCGATGAACTGATGGGCTTTATCACCAAAGAAGTCGAGTTCTTTGGCAAGAAGATGAACTGAGAATGGAACGACCCTCTCGGCACGCGGCAGCGTGACTGAGGGGGTTGTTTTCTTTTGTCATCAAATATGGTATACTATGGTGTATTTTGAATTCACCCTTGAAACGAGGTATTTCTATGAAAGCTCATATTGCACGCAACCAGAATGCCGGCATCCCGCTGGCGCTGGGCTGGAACCTTTCTGCCGCTGACCGGGGCATCCTGGAGGGGATGGCCCCCGCTTTCGGGATGAAGCTGCTGCTGGTCTCCCCTGCCGATGCAGGCAGGACCGTGGCCCAGCTGCTGGGCGAGGTGGAGGTCAAGACCACCCGCACCCTGGTGCTGGAGCCGGGTGCTTATCCCCCGGCGCTGGTGCTGGCCAACTTCAAGGATAAGGATGTGGACACCCTGCTCGACCTGATGAAGCAGGCACAGGTGAACATCCCCCTCAAGGCCGTTGTGACCCCCACCAGCAAGAGCTGGGTGTTCGGTGACCTGCTGGCACATCTGCAGGAAGAGCACACCGCCTTTACCGCCGCAAAGGAGACCGCCAAAGCATGATGACCAAGCGTATTTTTTCTGCCCTGCTGGTGGCTGCGCTCAGCCTGAGCCTGCTGGCGGGCTGCGGCAGCTCCGCTTCCGGCTCTACCGCGCCCAGCGCCGCCGATGGCCCGCAGCGCTACTCCACCGTGTTCTATGATGTGTTCGACACCGTGACGCAGGTCATCGCCTACTGCGACAGCGAGGAAGAGTTCACCGCCCAGATGGACGCGCTCCACGCCGACCTTGTGGAGTACAACCAGCTCTACGACATTTATAATGATTACGATGGCGTGACCAACATCAAGACCATCAACGACAATGCGGGCACTGCCCCGGTGACAGTGGATGACAAGATCCTCGGGATGCTGGAGCTGGCCCAGACCATGTACGACACCACTGGTGGCAAGCTGAACATTGCGCTGGGCAGTGTGCTGAACATCTGGCACAACTACCGCGAGGCCGCACTGGCCGATGACAACGACAGCAATAACCAGCTGCCCACGCAGGAAGAGCTGGATGCCGCCGCACAGCACTGCGATATTGCCAACCTCATCATTGATGAAGATGCCAAAACGGTCTATCTGGCCGACCCGGCCATGTCGCTGGACGTGGGCAGCGTGGGCAAGGGCTACGCCGTGGAGCAGGCCGCACAGGCCGCCGAAGCCCGGGGCCTGACCAGCGCCCTCATCAGCGTGGGCGGCAACCTGCGGGCCATCGGCACCAAGCCGGACGGCTCCCAGTGGGTAGGCGGCGTGGAAAACCCGTGGAACTCCTCCGAGGTCTACACCAACGGCAGCTCCACTGTAGCCGCCGTCAAGATGAGCGACCTCTCCCTTGTGACCAGCGGTGACTACCAGCGCTACTACGTTGTGGACGGTGTGCGCTACCACCACCTCATCGACCCGGCCACCCTCTGGCCCGCCGCCTACTTTGACGGCGTGAGCGTGCTGGCTCCGGACTCCGGTGTGGCCGACTGCCTGACCACCGGCCTGTTCTGCCTGCCTCTGGAAGAGGGCAAGCAGCTCGTGGAATCGCTGGACGGCGTGGAAGCCCTCTGGTGCACCACTGATGGCGAAGTGGTCACCTCCAGCGGGTGGAGCGAGCATACGAATTAAATAAGGAACGACCCTCTCCGTCATTGCTTCGCAATGCCACCTCTCCCGAAGGGCGAGGCTATGCTGCCTTTATCCCAGGCCAGCGATAGGCTCCCCCTTCGGGGGAGCTGGCAAAGCCAACAGGCTTTGACTGAGAGGGTCGTTCTTTTACTTGATATCCAGTTCGGGCGGCACGTCGATCTGGTCAGAGATGTACTTGCCGTTCTTTTTGCGCTGACGCACACACTCGGTGAGCAGATACTCGATCTGCCCGTTCACCGAGCGGAAGTCATCCTCAGCCCATGCGGCAAGGGCATCGTAGAGCTTCGCATTCAGGCGCAGGGGGATCTGCTTTTTCGGCTCTGCCATCAGTACAGGCTGCCGCTGTTCACAATGGGCTGCGCGTCACGGTTGCCGCAGAGCACCACCAGCAGGTTGGAGACCATTGCCGCTTTGCGCTCATCGTCCAGTTCCACCACTTTGTTCTCACTCAGGCGATCCAGCGCCATCTCCACCATGCCCACGGCACCGTCCACGATCATCTTGCGGGCATCAATGATGGCGCTTGCCTGCTGACGCTGCAGCATGACCGCCGCGATTTCGGGGGCGTAGGCCAGATAAGTGATGCGGGCTTCGATGATCTCGATCCCGGCGGCGGTGACGTTCTTCTGGATCTCGCCTTGGATGCGCTTTGCCACCACTTCCGAGGAGCCGCGCAGGCTGCCCTCGTCGGCCACACCGTCGCCGGTGGTGTCCACATTGGGGGCTACATCGTAGGGGTAGATGCGCACCACGTTGCGCAGGGCGCTGTCACACTGCAGGGACAGGTATTCCTTATAGTTGTCCACATTGAACACGGCCTTGGCGGTGTCGGTCACCCGCCAGATGACCGCAATGCCGATCTCCACCGGGTTGCCCAGGCAATCGTTGATCTTCTGGCGGGAGTTGTTCAGGGTCATCACCTTCAGGGAGATCTTCTTGCCGTCCTTCTCACGGTCAGCCTGCACCACAGGGCGCTGCTGAACATCACCGCTCTGGCTCAGGACCGTGCCCGCAGCCGGGTTGACGGCAGTGCAGAAGGGATTGACCCAGTAGAAGCCCTCCCCCTTCAGGGTGCCGATGTAATCGCCGAACAGGGTCAGCACCAGCGCTTCCTCGGGCTTGAGGACTTTCAGGCCCGCGAACAGGAAAATACCGATGATGGCATAGATGACAGCAATCGCCAGCGGGATAAAACCCAGGAAGGTAGTATACAGCATTACAAAACCGATGCCGCCCACCACAACCGCAGCCACATAACCCAGCAGGGTCAGCAGAAGCATGGTCATGCCGTTCTTCTTGGTCTGTAAGATCTTCTCTTCCATAAAATGTCCCTCCTTTACAGGGTTTGGAAGTTTCTTTCTGATATCAAAATCATATCACATTGTATTTTGATTGTCAAGAACTTCCGATAAACACAAAACCTCCCACTCGAATGAGCGGGAGGTTTTATTACGCACAGTTATAATTACCAGAACCAATACCGTTTCTTGACGGCAATATACACGATCAGGCAGACCACGGTCAGCGCACCGGCGGCGATGAAGAAGGTCCAGTTGATATTGGTGAAGCGCAGATTCTGGTTGGTCAGCAGGTAGCTGCCAGCCGTATCGGCGGTGATGGTGCCATCCTTGTAACTGTTCAGAAACTGCCACTTTTCGCTGGCAGTGTTGTGCAGATACAGGCGGCTGTAAGCGGCGTTCTCACCGGTCAGGGTGATCTGCACCACGCAGGGCAGCGCGCCGCTTTCGCCCAGCTGGAAGCTCAGGCCGTTTTCATCGGGGGCAAAAGTCAGGGCAGTGCTGAACCCGCCCTGGGTGCTCTTGATGCTGGTGCCATCGATCCGCAGGGTATAATCCTCGCCCAGCACGATCAGGCTGCGGCCCGTGGTGCGCAGGGCGCTCAGGATCTCGCCGGTGATGGCGGGCACGTCGCTCTGATAGAGGGACACTTCCTCCCCTGCGGCGTTCTGGATGGCGGCCACGGTGGCATCGGTGGTGACATTTTCCTCGGTGCCCTCACCGCTGGTGTCGCTGCTGCTGCCGGAGGTGGAGGCGGTGCGGTTGACGATGACCGTGACCGAGGTGGAGGCGGTGCCGTTGGAGACCACCACGGAGGTGGCACCCGTGGCAACGCCGGTGATGACACCGGAACCGCTGACGGTGGCAATGCTCTTGTCCTGGCTCTTGAAGGTCAGGCTCTGGCTGGCGGAGGCCGGCGATACTTTGCCGGTGATGGTCTTGGAGGAGCCCGGCTTGAGCACCACATAGTTGGTGTTCAGGGAGATGGACTGGCTGGAGACGGTGCTGGTGTTGGCCGCAACCACCGTAACGGTGGCCGTGCAGCTCACGTTGCCGTCCGTGGCGGTGATGGTGGCCTTGCCGGGGGCAACGCCGGTCACTTTGCCAAAGTTGTTGACGGTAGCCACCTTCTCATTGGAAGAGCTCAGGCTGACGTTGATATAGTTGGCCGCCGAGGTGGGCAGCACTGCCAGCGAGAGGCTGGTGGTCTCGCCCACGGCAATGGTGCTGGATGCAAGGGTGATATCCATTTCGGTGGCGATCATGCTGGCATCCGGCTGAGGGGTGATGGTATAGGTGCAGCTCACCCCGCCGCAGGTGGCGGTGATGTTGGCCGTGCCCAGGCCCACAGCCTGCGCCACGCCCTCACTGTCCACCGAGACAACATTGGGGTTGTCAGAGACATAGGTCACGCCGTTCTTGCTGGCGGCATTGGCGGGGGTGGTCACCGGGGAGAGCTGCTGGGCCGTGCCCGCCAGCGGGGCGGCATCGTAGCTGCCGGTCTCGATGCTCTCGGCGGTAACTTTATCCCAGGGAAAGCTCACCTTGGGCAGCGTGAGGGCCAGCGGCGTGGTAACAGGGCCGGCAGCCGACGCAGGCAGGGCGGCGGCACAGGCCAGCACACCCAGCAGAGCCGCGCTGGCGGCCAGCTGTTTCGGGTTCAGTTTCATTCTTTCGTACCTCTTGGGCGTGGAATCGGCGGGCGCTTAGCGGAACAGCACGCCCAGGGCCTCCATCACATAGTCAAAGTAAGTCAGTTCATCGTACTCCACACGGGCGGTGACGCTCATGCCGTTGGAAAGATCCACCTTGTCGCCGCTGGTGCTCACGACATAGGTGTTGTCCGGCTTGATGGTCATCTTGTAGTAAGACCCGCTGGTGCTGGAGGTCACGTCACTGTCGATGGAGGTGACAGTGCCGGTCAGGGTGCCGTAGGAATACTCCGACAGGCCGGTGATGGCGATCTTGCAGGGGTCGCCCACGTTGATCAGCGGCCGGTCGTTGACGGTAACAGCCGCCACGATCTCAAGGTCGCTGTTCTCGCTGGCCACGGTGGCCAGAGCGGAACCCGCGCTGAGCACCATGCCCACCTTGTAGGGGGTGTCCATGTGGATGACACCGGAGGTGGGAGCGTAGATGTAGTAATCGTTCGCGCCGGTGTTCAGGGCATCCAGCTGGGCCTCGATGTTGTCAATGTTGGCCTGCACGCTGGTCAGGTTGGCAGAAATGGACTGCAGGGTGGAGTAGTACAGGCTCTCCACCTCGCTCTGGTTCTGCTCCATCATGGTCTTGATCTGCTCATCGGTGTAACCGGCGGCCTGATAGGGCGAAGCGTCAAACGCCTTCTGACTGACCTGGCTCTTGTAGCTCTCGTACTGGTAGTAATAGGGCTGGTCGTCGATGTCGGTCTCGCTGAAGTAGTTCTTGTCGTCCTGAATGGACTTGAGCAGCTTTTCGTACTGGCTCTTCTGCTTTTTGTAGATGTCCAGCTGCTTCTGGTAGCTGTCCTGCTGGATGTCCAGATCGGTGCTCTTGATGTGGGCAATGAGGTCGCCCTCGGTGACATAGCTGCCCTCCGAGATGTTCAGCTCGGTGATGGAGCCGGAGTAGCTGGACATGATATAGGTCTTGTTGGCCGCCTGCACTGAGCCAGTGGACTGGCTGACGTAGGTGCGCTTGTTCTGGGTGCTCCAGATCACCAGAAACACCATGAGGAAAGCCACCAGAAGAATGAGCGCGTAGCCAAAGGCCGGCAGCTTTTTCTCCATCATAATGCGGCGGTCCTGCAGGTCGGAAAGATTCTGAATGCGAGTGGTCATATTACTTCGTCTCCATAAAAACGTCCATGACACCGTTTTCGCTGTCCTGATTGACGTAGATGCTGTAGGTGGTGCCGGTCAGCTCGATCTCGTGCTCGTAGGCATAGATGTTCAGCTTCTGGCTGGCAAGGCTGCTGTGGTCCATGGGGCCGGTGAAGTGGGCGTACAGGCAGCCCTTCACCCGCAGCACAGCGTCCTGCTCGTAGCCCGGCTCCAGGCGGGGGATGAGCTGGTTGACCTGCATCATAAAATAGATCTGCGGCTCCGGGTTGGGGCCGGAGGTAAACTTGACGCACTGGATCACAGGGCCAACCGGCATGGCGCTGTGGCTCTTGATAAAGTTCTGCATCTGGGTCAGGATCACGCCCAGGTTGCCCAGCTCGCTGGCATCGATCTTGCGTGCCAGAACGTTGGTCAGCTTCAGGGTCTTGTTTTCTGCAACTTGGATCTCTCTCATAATATTGTCCACCTATTTCTTTTTTGTTTGCAATAAGCAATTGTCTGGGGGAAAAGATTCTTTTTTACCGTTTTGCCAAAGACTCTCCTCAAAGCGGTCTCACCCTCTCAGTCAAAGCCTAACGGCTTTGCCAGCTCCCCCAAAGTGGGAGCTCTTGACAAAAAGGGTCACAGCTGCTTTTATATCCGAATTTGTACTTCCCTATCAATGGTCTCGCATACAGCATCAAAATGATTGTTAACATCCCGATTAGAGAACCGTAAAACTTTCAAGCCATAGCCATGCAGGATAGCACTTCGTTCCTCATCGTAAGCTTTCCCCTGTTCAGTATAATGCTGTGAGCCGTCAAGTTCAATAACCAATCTTGCATCCGCGCAATAAAAATCCACAATAAACGATTCAATGATCCGCTGTTTGTAGAATTTTACCGGATATTTCCGCAAGAAAACATACCAAAGCCGTTGCTCCTGTGGTGTCATTTCCCTCCGAAGTCTTCGGGCTACATCCAGCATGTCGTTATTCTTGACAACTGTCGTCTTTTTCATCAGCTTATACCTCTACCGGGCTCACCCTCTCCGTCAGCGCACACGCGCTGCCACCTCCCCCAAAGTGGGAGGTTTTGACAGAATGACTCACTCCCTGCACTGTGGGCAAGTCTGCGTTCACACTACGCAAAGGGAAACCCGCCGTACACTGCGCTATGCCAAGGGCTCTCCCTTCGGGAGAGCTGGCGCAAAGCGCCTGAGAGGGTGAGGATGCTCACGGTAAGTCACTCACACAGCGATAAAGTGTCACTATAGCTTATACCTCTACCGGGCTCACCCTCTCCGTCAGCGCACACGCGCTGCCACCTCCCCCAAAGTGGGAGGTTTTGACAGAATGATTCACTCCCTGCACTGTGGGCAAGTCTGCGTTCACACTACGCAAAGGGAAACCCGCCGTACACTGCGCTATGCCAAGGGCTCTCCCTTCGGGAGAGCTGGCGCAAAGCGCCTGAGAGGGTGAGGATGCTCACGGTAAG
>NZ_JAFREI010000023.1:26236-39639 GCF_017377595.1 Faecalibacterium sp. Marseille-Q0746
CACTGTGGGCAAGTCTGCGTTCACACTACGCAAAGGGAAACCCGCCGTACACTGCGCTATGCCAAGGGCTCTCCCTTCGGGAGAGCTGGCGCAAAGCGCCTGAGAGGGTGAGGATGCTCACGGTAAGCCACTCACACAGCGATAAAGTGTCACTATGTAAAGAGCATTCCTGTAAGGATAAACATAATCTTCTACCACACACAATTGCCTACCGCAACGCGATAAGCAACATAAAAATAAGGTGTGCCAGGAGGCACACGCCTCCTGGCACACCATAACGAGGCATTGTTGTCTGCCCCGCGCTAACAAGTAGGGCGGTGCAGTTTCCTCAACGCTTCATAATTTCAGATCACGTCTAATTAGACAGTGAACTTAACTTCAGTCTCCTTGACGGTGTTCTTGGTGGGAGCCACGCCCAGGTTGTAGACAGCAGCAGCAATGCCCAGAGCGTTCATAGCATAGTCACCAAAGTTGTTCTTCTCGATCTTGTTGCCGTGAACATTGGTGCCGAACAGGTTCTTGCCGATGTTGCCGACTTCCTTCCAAGTGGTCTGGCCGCTGAACAGGACACCGATGGTGCGGTCAATGGTAGACTTCAGGAAGGTGTTGCCAACCAGAGTCACGATGTTGGTGTTGAAGGTCTTGACGTTGTCCAGAGTCCAGATAGGAGCGGTAACAGCGCCGATAGCGTCGATAAAGCTAGCGCCACCGTTGACGTAGGTCATTTCGTTCTCTGCGATAACAGAGTAGTTTGCAGGCATCATCATAATGAATTACTCCCTTCAAATGAATGAAAAAACTTATTTAGCGATCTTTTTCCGGCTGCGCATCCATCCAAAGATCATTTATGTAACCGAGTGCGCACTCGGCTGCAACTTAATAGGTCATTGCCTCGCCATCGTCGTCTTCTTCAACAACTGCCGCGGGGGCAACGGGTACAGGCTCTTCCTTTTTGCGGCGGAAGATGCCCTGCTGCAGGTTCCAGAGCTCGTAATATTTGCCCTGCTTTGCCAGCAGCTCGTCATGGGTACCGCGCTCCACGATCTGGCCGTGATCCATGACCAGGATCAGGTCACAGTCTCGGATGGTGGAAAGGCGGTGTGCCACGATCAGCATCGAACGGTCAGCCAGCTGGTTATAGATCATATCAAAGATGGTATTCTCTGTACCAAAGTCCAGGCTGGAGGTCGATTCATCAAAGATGTAAAGGCTCGAATCCTTCAGGAACGCACGGGCCAGTGCAATGCGCTGCTTTTCACCACCGGACAGGCCGTTGCCGGCTTCCTCCAGATAGGTGTTGTACTGCAGCGGCAGCTTGCGGATGAACTCGTGTGCGTCGGCCTTCTTGGCCGCCTCCCGTACCTGATCGAGGGTCGCCTCGGGGCGGGAGATACGGATATTCTCGAAGATCGTCTTGCTGAACAGCTCAACGTTCTGCGGGACATAGGAAATGCAGCGGCGGACGGATGCATTGCTGTACTCGTCCAGATCAACGCCATTCACGCTGATAGTACCGCTCTCCGGCTCGTAATACTTGAGCAGGAGCTTGGTGATGGTGGACTTACCGGAACCCGAGGAACCAACCAGCGCCACCTTTTTCCCCTGCGGGATGGTGAAGGAGATGTGGTCCAGTGCCGGGGTGCGGTTGCCATACCGGAAGGTGACATCCTTGAACTCAATGTCGCCCTCCATGCTCTCCATCTCGGTGTACTCTCTGGTATCGTCCTGCTCGGATTCATAATCCATGATTTCCGTCAGGCGCTTCATGGAGATGGAAGCCTCCTGAATGGACATCTGCATACTGATGAGCTCGCTCACCGGAGAAGTAAAGTAGCCCGAAAGGGTGCTGAACGCCATGTAGCCGCCCAGCGTCAGCTGGCCATTCAGCACCTGCGTGATGCCCACATAGGTGGTGACCATGTTCAACACGGTCATGATCACGCTGGAGATCAGGCTCTGGCCGGTGCTGATCTTGCTGGAACGCAGGCTGATCTTCAGGCTCTTGATGTATTCACGCTCAAGGGCTTCCAGCTCACGCTCTTCGCAGGCATTGCACTTGATGGTCTCGATGCCGCGCAGGCTCTCGATCATCTGGCTGTTCAGAACGGCCGACTGCACCATCGTCTCTTCATTGATCCGCTTGTAGGGCTGCTTGAAGATGATGACGAGCAGCAGGCTCAGAACGGTGGTAAACAGGGTAATGGAGAACAGCGAAGAGTTCATCCGGAACAAGACAAAGCCTGTACCCACGGCCATCACAATGTCCATGACCACGCTCATTGCAATGCTGGTCAGCACCGATTTGATGGTGCCTGCATCGGAATAGCGGGTGGTGATCTCGCCGGTCTTACGGGATGCAAAGAACTTCATCGGCAGTTTGTACACATGCTCGAAGTAGCCCAGCATCAACGGGATATCAATTTTAATGGAAAGGAAGATCAGGATCCACTGTCTCACAGTCGAGAGCAGCGTGCTGGTCAGGTTGACCACACTGAACACGACAATGAGCGATATGAGCAGATTTTTCAGCCCATAAGGCAGCACCTCATCCATAATCGCCTTATTAAAGACGGTGGACACGATGCCGATCAGTGTCAGGATCACTGAACTGAGAATAGCGTAAGCAAACAGCTTTTTCTGAGGAAGCAGCAGATCCATGTACCGCTTCAACATGTTGTTGCGGGCTGCCTTGGCTTCCTCTTTGCCCTCCACCTTATGCTTGCCGGTGCCGCCCTTGAACTCCGCTGTGGGGTTCAGCAGCAGCAGCACGCCGGTGAAGTTTTTATAGAACTCATCCAGGCTGATCTTTTTCAGTTCATTTGCAGGGTCGCCAATGACGACGTAATCCTTGCATTTGTACTTTTTGCTTGCATCAGCCTTGCGTTCTTCTTCCTGCACCACATGCTTGCGGCGGGCATCGTCCTCCTTGATGGTCGTCTTTTTGAAGATGACCACAAAGTGGGTCATGCCCTGGTCGGTAATGACCTGCGCAATTGCGGGCAGGGTGAAATCGCTTAAAAAGTTTTCGCGGTCAACACGGACAGCCGCCGTGCTGAAGCCCAGCTCATTGGCTGCTTTCTGCAGGCCAACGAGGTTCGTGCCTTTCATGTCGGTTCCCATCATATCCCGCAGGCGGGTGATGGTGATTTCCTTTTTGTAATGGAGGCACACCATTGCGAGCGAAGCGGCCGCGCAGTCCGTAGAATCGTGCTGCCGCACATAGGTATAACGCATACGATGTTTCCTTTACAAGAGACCGACAACCAAAAGCAAACGATCTCTTTTTCAATGTACTGTGTCTATTTCAAAACTACGGCTTTTATTCTAGCACACCCGGCCTGTTTGCACAAGCCCCAGTTTGCTGTTGTTTTGACCGTAGGTCTGACAAATGAAAAAGGTTTTCTTTTTGCACTCCGGTTTAACAGCGCATAGCCTTCTGCTTTGCCCTGCCCTGCGGAGAACCAGGGCAAAGCAGAAGTCCGCTGCTATCAAAAGAAGGGAGCGCCTACCCTTTGATCTGAGTCAATCACCACAGAACGTTTAAAAACTGTTCCAAGGTTTGGGTGTAGTATACCACAATCTGACAGCATCTTCAAGAGGACATTTTTTAAGAAACCATTAATTTTGAAGATTTTGTGAAAAAAGTCTCAGATTGGTTACAACACCCGGTTAAAAAACAAGCGGCGAAGTTGCCCTCGCCGCCTAATGGCGCCTCTTGCCTGACTCGAACAGGCGACACCCTGATTAACAGTCAGGTGCTCTAACCGACTGAGCTAAAGAGGCACATCTTTCAAAACGCAATTCCGCAGCGCACAATTGACTGCGAGATGTATTATAACTCCTCCCGCTCCCTTTTGCAAGCCTTTTTTGGAAATTTGTGAAAAAAGTTTTTCAAAAGGGCTAACCCTCTCAGTCAAAGCCTTGCGGCTTTGCCAGCTCCCCCGAGGGGGGAGCCTTTGGCAGGACCACCGCAAGTAGCTGCTAAAGGCCGGGGCAGTCTTGGCTCCCCCTTTGGGGGAGCTGGCGCGTTAGCGCCTGAGAGGGCGAGCCCGTGTTCCGACATCCTTTTTCTTACGCTTCTGTTACCCTGTCAATACCAGAAAGAAGGTGCCGCCCATCAAGACTGTGATCTACCTCGATGTCCTGCTGCTGACGAATTTTGCGCTCACGCTGCTGTTCCTGCTGGCGTCTGGGCTGCTGGCCGGGGTGGAGTGCCGGGCCGGGCGGCTGCTGTTGGGCGGGGCAGCGGGGGCAGCTTCCTCGTTGGCCCTGCTGGCCCCGGAAGCGCCGGACGCTGCCGCGCTCTTATATAAAGTGTCAACCGCCGCCCTCACGGTGGCTGCCGCCTACGGCTGGCCCGGTGGCCGATGCTTCGCCCGGCTTGTGGGGTGGTTCTGCGCGGGAAATCTGCTGCTGGCGGGGGCACTGCTCCTGCCCGGGGCCCAGACCAACAACGGCTGCATCTACCTGCCCCTTTCGCCGGGGGCACTGCTGGCGGGCGCGGGCGGGGTGTTGCTGGCCGTGCAGGGGGTGCTCCGCTTTCTGGGCCGGGGCGGCGGGCAGGTATTCCCCGCCCGGCTCACCGTGGCAGACACAGCGCTGGATGTCCGGGCCTTCTGCGATACCGGCTTTTCGGTGCAGGAACCGCTTTCGGGCCGGGCGGTGGTGCTGGTGCGGTTCGGTGCCGTGCAGGGCCGCCTGCCGCCCGCCCTGGGTACTTATCTGGAGCAGCACTTTGCCGGGGCCGCTCCCCTGCCCGTCCCGGCGCTGGGGGTGCGCCTTGTTCCCTGCACCACCGTGGCCGGGCACTGTATCCTGCCGGCCGTCCCGGCCAGCCTGTGCCGCACCGGCTCTCCCGCCGGGCAGGGCATGGCCGAGCACCTTTATGCCGCCTTCGCCGATCTCCCCCCGCCGCCTGATGGGTGGGAAGTGCTGGTGGGGGTGGAAGCGTTGGAAATGATTCACCCCCTCCGTCACCGCCAAGCGTGACCGAGGGCTTCACAAAGGAGGAACCGCCCTTGCATCATCTGCTTTCACTTCTTTGCCGTCTTTATTGCTTTCTGCTGGCCCCTTCCGCCGCCCACTACATCAACGGCGGGCCCAGCCTGCCGCCGCCGCTGACACCGGAACAGGAAAAGGCCCTGCTGACCCGGATGATGGCGGGGGATGCCGCCGCGCGCGATGACCTCATCACCCATAACCTGCGGCTGGTGGTCTACCTTGCCAAAAAGTACGAGAACAGCGGTGTGCCGCAGGAGGACATGATCTCCATTGGCACCATCGGGCTGATCAAGGCGGTAAACACCTTTACGCCCGCGCGGAACATCAAGCTGGCCACCTACGCCAGCCGGTGCATCGGCAACGAGATCCTGATGTACCTGCGCAAAAGCTCCAACCGGCGGCAGGAGGCCAGCATCGACGAGCCCCTGAACACCGACGGCGACGGCAACGAGCTGCTGCTCTCGGATGTGCTGGGCAGCGACGAAAATCTTGTGGGCCTGCAATTGGAGCAGGCCGCCGAGCGCGCCACCCTCCGGCGCTCCGTGGAGCAGCTGGCCCCCCGGGAGCGGCAGATCATGGAGCTGCGCTTCGGCCTTGTGGACGGCGTGGAGCACACCCAGAAGGAAGCCGCCGATGCCCTTGGCATCAGCCAAAGCTACATCTCCCGGCTGGAAAAGCGGATCATCCGTCAGCTGAAAGAGGTGCTGGAGCGGGAGTAACCGGCAGCTGGCTCACCCTCTCAGGCGCTAACGCGCCAGCTCCCCCAAAGGGGGAGCCAAGACTGCCCCAGCCTTTAGCACCTGCTTGCGGTTGCCCTGCCAAAGGCTCTCCCTTTGGGAGAGCTGGCATTGCGAAGCAATGACTGAGAGGGCGAGGCTGCTAACAATTCCCATGTATCTTCCCCGCCCTCTTACCCCATACTTCCGGTATCAACGTAACCGGAGGTTCGGGGGATGTACAACAAAGTGGAATTATGCGGGGTGGACACGGCCCAGCTGCCGGTGCTTTCCGAAACGGAAAAGCGGCAGCTGCTCACCCGGGCGCGGGCAGGCGATGCCGCCGCCCGGCAGGCCATGATCGAGGGCAACCTGCGGCTTGTCCTGAGCGTGGTGCAACGGTTCGCGCAGCGGGGGGAGAATCTGGACGACCTGTTTCAGGTGGGGTGCATCGGGCTCATCAAGGCCATCGACAACTTTGACCCGGCCCAGCCGGTGCGGTTTTCCACCTACGGCGTGCCCATGATCATCGGGGAGATCCGGCGCTTCCTGCGGGACAACAACGCCCTGCGGGTCAGCCGCAGCCTGCGCGATGCCGCCTACAAGGCCATGCAGGCCCGGGAGACGCTGGAAAAGCAGCTGGGCCGGGAGCCCACCGTGGACGAGGTGGCCCGGCAGGCAGGACTTTCCCGCCGGGAGGTGAACGCGGCGCTGGAATCGGTGGTGGAGCCCATCAGCCTGGAAGAGCCCCTTTACACCGATGGCGGCGATGCCATGTATGTCATCGATCAGGTGCGCGACCCGGACAGCGAGGACAGCTGGATCAGCGGGTTGGAGTTCCGGCAGACCGTGGCCGGGCTGACCCCGCGCGAAAAGCGGATCATGGAGCTGCGCTACCTCAAGGGCGAGACCCAGATGGAGGTGGCGCGGGAGATCGGCATCAGCCAGGCGCAGGTCTCCCGGCTGGAAAAGGCCGCGCTGGAGCAGTTCCGGCACAAATAAACAGGAGAGCGGCACAGGCCTCCCTGCGCCGCTCTCCTACTTTTTGTATTTGCGCCTGGTCGCCGCCCCGCCCCGCAGATGGCGCTCGGCCTTGTTGCGGGCCAGCACGGCCTGCACCCGGGCAAACAGGGCCGCATCCACGGCCCGCAGGCGGGTGGATACATCCTTGTGCACCGTTGATTTGCTGCACCCAAACGCCCGGGCGGCTGCCCGCACCGTGGCACTGTGCTCTGCAATGTACTCTCCCAGCAGCGCCGCCCGCTGCTCCGGCTCCACGTTCATCCGGTCACGCCTCCCCTGTTTGCGGTCTCCCTAAAAAATATGAGCCAGCGGCCGCCAATATGCCCGCCGGGGCTTGACATTTGGGCGCTGGCCGCTATACTGGGAGCTGGACATAAAAACAGGGGCGCTGAAAAGCTGAGATCCGCACCTGAGCGGAGTACCCTCGAACCTGATCCGGGTAATGCCGGCGTAGGTAGTTTGCGGAAAGGTCCACCCTCTTCACAAACGAAGCCCATGCGCCTGCCTTTTTGTGCGGGTGCATTTGTTTTTGTGTACTATTATCTGAGAAGAGGAATCTCCCATGTCAAAAACCTATTCCAAGACCCGCATTCTTGTGGAGTGCGCCCTGATGATCGCCATTGGCACCGTGCTGAGCAACATCAAGTTCTTCACCCTGCCCAACGGCGGCAGCGTTACCCTGCTGAGCATGCTGCCCTTTGTGCTGGTCTCCTTCCGCCACGGCGTGAAGTGGGGCCTGTTCACCGGCTTTGTCAACGGCTGCCTGCAGATGCTGCTGGGCTTCTGGGCACCCCCGACCCCGACCTTCCTGTATTTCCTGGGTGAAGTCCTGCTGGACTACCTGGTGGCCTTTATGGCGCTGGGCACTGCCGAGTTCTTTGCCCGTCCCTTCAAGAACCGGATGGTCGGCGTGGCCGTGGGCACATTTATGGCAGGCTTCCTGCGCTTTATGTGCAGCTTCCTGTCCGGTGTGCTGGTCTGGGGCAACCTGAACGAAGGCCTGTCTGCCTGGACTTACAGCCTGGTGTACAACGGCAGCTACATGCTGCCCGAGACCCTGCTGACCATGGTGGCCGCCGTTCTGCTCTGCCGTGTGGCTCCGCAGATCTTTGACCGCCAGCACGCAAAGGCCTAACCTATCTTCACTTTGTTCCGCGCCCTGCCCGGCTCCGTGCCCGGCAGGGCTTTTTTGTTTTTGCAGACTTTTTCAAATTGGGTGTTGACAACCGCCCGCCCGGCTGGTATAATAACTCACGTCGCAGGACACCAACCGAATATGTGGGGGATTAGCTCAGCTGGGAGCCCGGTTGGTATCAAAACACACCCCCAGTCAGATAGTCCTGCGACAATCAAATTCCCAACAAAAAACTCCATCCAAGAGGTTCGCTTCTTGGATTTTATGGGGGATTAGCTCAGCTGGGAGAGCGCTTGCATGGCATGCAAGAGGTCAGCGGTTCGATCCCGCTATTCTCCACCAAAAAAGCACTGTACTTCGTAGGAAGTATGGTGCTTTTCTTTTTGCTTTCTTGGAGGTCACACTGAAAATCAGCCAAATGCCTGATTTTGCAGGCGTATGGACGGCAACCCCCAATTCTTGCTGTTTCGTTGTTTTTGAAAATGCTTGTTCGATGCCCGACTGTTTTGCAGGCGGACGTATCACTCCCCCTCAATGTAAGGAGTGAGATCGAAGTTGAACGAGATGTTGATCTGGTATCCGCGATATACGTCTACCCTGCGGATGAGCTGGTTGACGATCATCTTCTTCGCTTCAAAATTTGCACTGTCGTACAGGTCAGCATAAGAAATCAGTTCATCATACAGCCGCGACACTTTATCCATCAGCTCAGCCGTTTTCTCCAGTTCTTCACTGGCCGCTTCGCAAAGGTTTTCCAGCTCCGTGAGTTTCTCTTCCTGCGCTGTAATCATTTCGGCAAGGGTTTCTCTCGGTAACACGCTTTCACCTTTGATGCAAGCTAAAACCTCGGTTTTCAGTGCGAACAGGTCTTTTTCTGCCTTGTTCCGCTGTGTCTGAAGGTCTTGCAGATGATTCTTGCGTTCCGCATTCTCTTTTTCATAGCGTTTTGTAACGATCTGCTCTTTGGGGATACCCCTCATCTTGGAGAAAATCTGGCGGACAGCTTTATCAATGATCTCATCCAGAATGTGGACGGTATATCCCGTCTGCCCGGTGCAGTTGGTCTGCTTGCGGAGCTTTCCGTAACAGGTATAGCGAATACGCAGCGTATCGTCTAACGATCCATCTGCCATTTTTCGCCATTTACGGCTGCTGGTCAGTTCCAGCTTTGCACCGCAGTGTCCGCAGTAAGCGTTGCCGGCAAGCAGCGACTTCCCATGGATGTTCAAAGGAAGACGATTTTCGGCTTCCGCAGTTGAGCGCACAGAGCGTTCATTCCGAATGCGCTGTGCGTTTTCAAACTGTTCCTGCGGGACAATCTGCAAATCCGGCATCAATTCTGACCGTGCATCCCCACAGCGGAGAACGCCGGTGTAGGTCAGGTTTTGTACCATCCCCCGAATACTGGATGGGTGCCAGCACTTTCCAGACCTTGCGCGATAGCCAGAATTGTTCAGATAGGTAGCAATGTGCTGCGGGCCGTAGCCCTCATACACATATTTGTCAAAGACAATCCGCACTACGGCAGCTTCCTGCTCGTTGATGTGCAGTTCGTACAGTTCATGCTTGCGCTTGTTGATACGCCCACTCCGTACAAGGTCATAGCCATAAGGCGCATTTCCGCCCTTGAAGTGACCTTCTTCTACAAGCTGGCGCAGACTGGTGCGGGTACGGACGGAAGTCTTTTCGCTTTCTCCGTCCGCCTGCCAGAATCGGATGTAGTTCAGCAGTTTGTCAGTGTGGTTGTCGAAACGCTGCTCACCCTCTTGGGTACTCCATACCCGGATGCCGTTCCGTACAAACCATTCCACAACAAAGGGCGTTTCATCTGCGATACGACCGATACGGTCGAACATGAATACCAGCAGGATATCGAACTTGCCCTTTCGGGCATAGTCCTTGATGATCTGGAGCTTGTCGCGGGCGGCGGCCCGGACTTTGTGGCCGGACACGCCTTCTTCCTGTTCTTCATGGACGATGACCCAGCCCTTCGATTCAGCGAATTTATGGCAAGCCTTTCGCTGCATGGGCAGGTCTGCTTCATGGTTGGAGTTGAAATCCACCTGCTTATCGGTGGAAACGCGGTACAAGCAGCACACGCGATTGTTATTTCTTGTCATTGTAAATTCCTCACTTTCATCATAAAAGTGGGGATAGGCTTTATTTCGTTGTCAAAGAACGTCCGGCAATGGCTCGGTTTGTAATATCGCCCGTTACCGCACTCAGTATAGCGTTTGATTCTGCATTCGTCCATGATGTCAACCTACCTTCTTCGTATAGCTGGTGGCAAGCAGGATGTTCCGAATGCGCTCAAACGCTTCCGGGTTGGGTTCCTTGGAAAAGCTAAAAACGACAGGATAACCGTTGATTACATGATATTGCCGGTCGGCATCACGGTCAGCCGCAGGAAGGTTCTCTGCGACCTGTGAAAATTTATCGATCATAAGATTGTAACTCCTATTATGAATAAATGCTGTTGTCTTAATATGTAACAATGGGCATCTGCGTTGTGCGGATGCCCATTGTCTTTAAGGAGAGATTCCTGTAAATGTCAGAACTTCATCGGCAGCGCATCCTTACGGGATTTGCCGTTGTACGCCGCATAGATGGGGAAAACGTATTTCTTCCATCCGGGCAGCTTTGCCGGGTTGTCCATCCCGGTGCGGTAGATTTCCATGGGATGGACGCTGCGCAGGGCACGGATCAGCCGTTCCTCGTTGAACTCACCGTGATACACTTCCACGAAGTACATCACACCCTTCAGGACTGCGGCACGGAAGGAATCGGGTTTGCCCTCCCATGCGTCCACAATCAGCCGCAGAGCCTCGCAGTAGATTTTCTCGCCCATCTGGTTGTACAGCTTGAGTGCAGTGCCTACGCAGCTGATGCGGTAGTCGCTCAACTGCAAGCTGTCATAGTTGAAGTCCAGACCCACCCGGTTGGTGGCTGCGAGGAATGCCATGGAAAGAGCATCCTCGCCCACGACCTTGGCACGGAGCTTGATGCCCGCCGTCAGCGGTGCAGCGTGACCGTTCTGCTCTGCGAAGAACAGGGCTTCCTGCTGCATCGTCAGACCCGTATACACCTTGCAGAGAATCGGGAGGTCTTTGCCACCGTTGCGCAGGATACGCGCTTCAATGGTGTGCTGGCCGTCCGTCACATAATACCGGCCATTGCGGAAGCTGATTTTCGGTTCGTTCGCCGTATATTCATTGAAGTCTCTTGCAATCAGCTCAACGCGCTTACGCTGGATGCCCCGCTGATAAAGCTCGCGCGGGTAGATTAGCTTGCTGCTGTGAATGACCACCATCTGATAAGGAGTGGCCACATTGAAAGATGCGGAAAAGTTGTTGGTGTTGCTCAGTCGCATTGCATTTCCTCCCGGATTCTCCAGATGTATTTTTCGGCTTCTGCTAAAATCTCACTGACCTGCTGCTTACGCTTCGGGATGGTGAGCAGGCTGGGATTAAAGGTAAAGCTGTATTCGAGCCGCTGTATCATGGCATGAACAGCGGATTGCAGCTCGGTGTACAGCATCATTTCCTCCACGCTCCCTGCGTCCTCAAAGGACGATTGAATGGGTGTGTAGGGATAGACAGGCGGCTTGCCATCCACTACTTCCGGCGGCGCATACGCTGCCGTGGAGCGGATGATGGGCTTGAGCTTCCGAATGCTGCCCAGTGGGTTTAAGGCAAGACTGTTCTTCAAGGCATAATCGAGCCGCTGCATATCTTCCGGGGCGAGATGCCCTAAGTATTTCAAAATGCGGCTTTTGTCGATGGTGAAGATCTGTTCTGCCAGAGCCATAGAGGACATAGACAGCCCTGCGTTTTCCAACAGGCAGTGGGTCGGCTGATTTACTTTCTTTTCCGCCTTGCTTGTCATGGTCGCAACGATCAGGGTTGGAGAGTGGTAATTGCCCACGTCATTCTGAAGAATGACCGCCGGGCGGTCACCGTGCTGTTCCGAGCCGGTGCTCGCCCCGAAATGGGTGAAGAAGATGTCTCCGCGTTGGAATTTCCAGTTTTGCTGCAAAATTGTACCTCCATGTTGTTATGTGCAAAGCCCGCTGCCGGATGTTCCACAGCGGGCTTCGTTCAAGGTATGGTGGTATGGTTGGGGTCAGCGGTGCATGACCACATAATCATAGCCGCGCCTCATCTGGCAGACGGTGCAGGTGTCCATGCTTCGGTCAGCGCTGGGTACAAGCGCGATCTTGAAAGCCTTTGCATCCACAAAGTGCCGCAGACAGGTGCCGCAGAGGGTGCGGATGGACTTGACCATCTCAGGGGTCAGCTCCATCTCCTCGTAGATTTCCTGCTCGCGCACCGTGGGGTTCAACTCGTCCATAAAAGTGTCCTCCTATGTATCAAAAGTGGATATTCGGGTAAAGAATAAATAAGAATACGTAAAAAACGGGAACTGCCGGATGCACAGAACGTACCCGGCAGCTCCCGGATCAATATGATTAAAGGTCTCGCATATTCGCCCTCGGCCCCCTGCGAGTGGGGCATGAACATCTGGCAGCGGACTTGTACCGCTTCATTGGCATTTCAGCCACCCCGTCTGCTTTGTGACCGGGCCGCGAATTACGGAAGTATCATTATCGGAGTACCAGATGAAGGAACTATTCAGTTTTCAAGGAACGGCTGTTCGGATGTTTCACTCTGCGGCTTGTGCCGTCTGGTGAATTGCCCTTACACTTACGAGCCATCGAGAAGGGGCAAATTGTTACCTGAAAAAGAAAATAGTTCAAAAGTTCTTCAAAAACATAGTCATTCGCTCGATTCGCTTATGAATCGTAATCCTTTTGGATTCCAAGGCACTTGCAATCTCGGACTCGGTGTACCCGGCATAGACATAGAGCGTAAGGATTTTGAGATCAAGTTCCGATAAGCTTTCAAGAGCAGCCAGCAACCGCTCATTCTCGATTTCGCCGATCCATCCAAAGCGGCTCTTGGTTTCGTGGTAGGTATCTGTTACCGTGATCGCAGCCTCATATTGCTTAAGATCTGCTGCTTTCCTTGCGTCAACGTCATCTTCGCCATCACAGACTGCCACCGTGCTGGCATCATAGGCGCGTTCACTGTTCAGGACGCCCAAATCAAACTCATACATCGCCTGAATTGCCTCTTCGCTCATTCCGGCTTCGCGGTACTGCACACGGAGTTGCTCCCACTTTGCGTTCAGCTTGCGACGTTCATTACCATTATTGAAACTCATGTGTAACCTCCAAATTTTCGATAAAGCGTAAAAAGTCGAAAATTTGGAAGGCTACGGATATTTCGCCGCTTGGGGCATCCACGAAAAACGGACAAACATAAAGCCTGCTCCTTTTTGCGGGAGCAGGCTTCCTGAAGGCTAAAAAATAGCCGGACAACCAACTAACAGAGCGGTTCTAAAAGCAGAATCACTCTATCAGCTGTTGCCCGGCTATTTGGTGCACGTTTCATACATTGCCTTGCGGCAATGGCCCGTTGCTCGGTGACGAACAGTCCATATTCAGGGTGCAATGCACCCGATTTTTG
>NZ_JAFREI010000024.1:0-38680 GCF_017377595.1 Faecalibacterium sp. Marseille-Q0746
GCAAGGTCAGCGGGAGTTGACTTGTCAACCTCAATCGGAATCCTATTGCCCGTATCGGATGCTGTGACAAAATATTGCAAAGTCATAATGCCCACCTTCTTTCAGTTTTATTATAACGAAAGAACGATAGACTTTCAAGAAAGAAAATCGCAAAGAGAGTGAAAGTGTGAGAGCAAGAATCGTCCCGTGGCCACAAATTTTCAATTCTTGAAAATTTCTTGCCCATCCGGGACTGCACTTCTGCAACGCTCCCGCGTTTTTGAAGTGCTCTTGTTGGGGCGTGCCTGCCCCAAACCCTGCTTCTGAGGTTACGACAAACGGGAATTTAGTTGGTTGATTATTCTTCGTTATCCTTTTGAGATTCATCACTTTCCCTATTTCGATTTTGACCATCGAGAGCAGACCCTATGCCTACACCAAGCGCTAAACCGACAAGCATATAGAGTGGAATATTGTTGGTTACTACACCAATAGCCGCACCGATAGAAATTCCTATGCTCATAAAAGTCGGTAAATAGTGAGGCTTATCATCTTTTTTATTTTTCATATAGCTATACATTCCTTTCCAAATTATAAGATTTATTGAGTGTCGTTATCAAAATGATTGCAGCAAAAGACTCAATACATAACTAACGATTGCTCCTACTGCAGCACTTCCGATAAACCATAAAACCTTTTGATAAGGACGTTTGCCGTATTCTCTGGCGCTCTGGATTTCATCCAGCCTTTTACCTTCACAAAATGCTACGATTTCTTTATATGTTTGAACATCATTGTCCTTTTTTATTCGTTCAACCTTTGCTGCAAAATACATGGCAGCTAAAGCAATGACACACCAAAGGATCAATGCCCATTTATTACCAATGTAAAATAACGGAGCTGCCGAAATAACAGCAATAACGAGAAAAACCGTATAGATTGCGCCATAGTGATTGAGTTTTTTGATTTCCTCTTGTTTGATTACTTCTTTCATAGTATCAATATCTCCTTTGATTAGTTTATCAAGTGAGATTTGAAAGATTTCACTCAGTAATACCAAGCTGGTTACATCTGGATAGCTTTTGTCATTTTCCCAATTTGAGATTGTTTGCCTTGAAACATAAACATGATCGGCTAACTCCTCTTGAGACAGTTGTAACTCTTGGCGATATTTTTTTATTTGCTTTCCGAGTTCCATCTCTTCACCTCCTTGCATACTCATACTAATCAAAAGATTGTATTTTCGCAATCAAAGGACATTGACATCTGTGTTTTCCGTGTGTCAAAGGTCTTTTACATACCGTTAACTTCCGATTTGTTGAGCCGAGTATACCATACTACCAGCTGAAAGAACACCCCTATATGTCAGAACTTTCCCTTTTTTCTGCGTACGTGCGTACCGGCCATGTACGGACGTACGCAGCGATTAGCCCTCAATGCGCCATATAGGGTGGACGACCAAGTTCGCACAAAGCGAACTTGATCCCGCAAAGCAAAAGGCAGGATACCATCGCCCATGATGATACCCTGCCTTTACTCGTTCTCGCTTACCGCTCTGCGTACTCCCTCCGCAGAACTTCCTGTAAACAAAAAACGTACCCGAACCCTTTCTCGTAAAGAATCGGGTTCGAGTACGAACTGTATGGTGGAGAATTAGGGACTCGAACCCCAGACCCCCTGCGTGTGATGCAGGTGCTCTAACCAGCTGAGCTAATCCTCCGAATCGGAACAAGAGAATTATACCACAACCGAAGTGGATTGGCAAGCCCTAATTTTGATTTTTTCGCAATTTTTTCCCACTGCGGGGCAGTTGCTCTTTTGCGCAAAATGGTGTATACTAAAATTGCGCATTCCAGCGCAAAAAGAGAGGTTTTTTCAATGCTGACACTTCGTGGGATCATTACCATTCTGGTGCTGGCAGGGCTGTTTGCCCTGGCAGTGGTCTGGATCTCCAAGCAGGGCGGCTGGAAAGGCGAAGGCTGCGGCGGCAACTGCGCCTCCTGCCACCAGCACTGCGATACTCCGGAAAAGAAAACGCACTGACTGTAATGCCCCCGGATGGCTGTCCGGGGGCATTTTGCGTCACAGGGCACCGTAGCGGGCGGCAAAAACGGCTACGGTGCTCAGCAGATCGAGCTGGGCTTTCTGGTAGGTGGTGCGCCCGATGCAGAGCCGCTCCAGCACATCCTCCTCCTTGCGGCGCTCCAGATAGCGCAGCTGGAGCAGGCCTGCACGGATGGGGTCGGCGGTGCGGTAATACTCCTGCGTCTGCTGGATGGCCCGGGCCCAGCCCCAATTGGCCGGGCTGCGGGCCCACTGGCGGGTACCGTAGTTCTGCAGGGCCTCCCGGGTCTTTCTGCGCTGTTCAGCGGTCATCACGCCGCCCCCTTTCTTTGGCACATCCGGGTGCCCGGGCCAAAGAAGCAGGCATCCCGCTGTTCCATGGTCAGCCCCAGCATGGCAGAAAGACGGTCGGCTTCGCTGACTTTGAAATCGCTCTCGTCGTTCAGCTTCTGATGCAGGGCGCTGCTGCTGATGCCCAGCACCCGTGCCACATGGCCCAGTTTCAGGCCCTGGCTTTCAATGTAGGCGCGGATCTGTGTGGTATTTGTCATCAAAGGTTCTCCTTTCATCTGGATCTCTGCGTGTCGTTTCACAATCTTTGGTTGTATTATAGTTCGACGTTGATTTTTTGTCAACTATTTTACCAAAATCGCGCGAAAATAGTTGATTTTTAAGAACTTTTCTGATATACTCACGGCAGAACATTCTTTTTCAGGAAAAGCGAGGTCTCTGCCATGTCAGAACTTTCCCGCCGTATCTTACAGCGTCGGCTCGAGCTGGGGCTCTCTCAGGAAGAGCTTGCCCAGCGGATGGGCTACCGCTCCAAATCCTCCATCACCAAGCTGGAAAAAGGGGTCAACGACATCCCGCAGTCCAAGGTGGAGGAGTTTGCCGCTGCATTGGAGACCACCCCCGCATGGCTGATGGGGCTGGAAAACACTGCGTTTGTCCCGCCGGGGTTTGAGCCCCTGCCCGAAATGGTGCGGGTACCGCTGGTGGGCAGCATTGCCTGCGGCACCCCCATCACCGCCGAACAGAACATCGAATGCTATATCGGCGTTCCTGCCGCATGGCACGCCGACTTTGCCCTGACCTGCCACGGCAGCAGCATGGCCCCCACCATCTGCGATGGCGACATCGTCTGCATCCGCTGCCAGCCCGAGGTGGAGCAGGGCGAGATCGCCGCCGTGCGGATCGGCGACGAGGCCACCTTAAAGCATTTTCACCGGCAGGGCGACACCGTTATGCTTCTGGCCGACAACGCCGCCGTCTGCCCGCCCATGATCTATGCCGGGCCACAGTTGAACGAGATCCAGATCGAGGGCAGAGCCGTGGGCTTCTGCAGAGGTTTATAATATGAACAACGAAACCATGACCCTGAAGGTCATCGCACACATCCACACCGCCTTCCCCACCAAGTTTGGCATCCCCCGGCAGAGCGGGCTGGTGGATGGCCTGCGGGGCGAGATCATCTTCACTCCGGAATACCGCAACGCCGATGCCCTGCGCGGACTGGAGGATTTCAGCCACATCTGGCTGGTGTGGCAATTCTCCGGCGCGGTGCGGGAGAGCTGGTCTCCCACCGTCCGGCCCCCGCGCCTGGGCGGCAACACCCGGATGGGCGTGTTTGCCACCCGCTCCCCCTTCCGGCCCAATCCGCTGGGCCTTTCCAGCGTCAGGCTGGAGGCCATCGAGCACCGCCCGGAGGTGGGCCCGGTGCTCATCGTGCGGGGCGCAGACCTGATGGACGGCACCCCCATCTACGACATCAAGCCCTACATCCCCTACGCCGACTGTCACCCGGACGCGGCGGCAGGCTTCACGGCACAGACCCAGACGCACAGGCTGCAGGTCGAATGCCCGCCGGAGCTGTGGGAGGCCGTACCCGCCGCCGAGCGGGACGGCCTGCGGGGCGTGCTGGAAAACGACCCCCGCCCCTCCTACCAGCACGACCCGGAGCGGGTATACGGAATGGAATTTTCGGGATTGGAAGTCCATTTTGTCGTAGATGGTGCTGTTCTGACCGTGACCGGCATCACCCGCCGCTGAGAGGTGCCGCCGTGGAACTGCGTACCATCAACACCTTTTTGCATATTGCGGAGCTGCACAGCTTTTCCCGCGCGGCACGGGAGCTGGGGTATTCCCAGTCGGCGGTCTCCGCACAGGTGGCCCAGCTGGAAGCCGAATTGGAAACGCCGCTCTTCGACCGGGTGGGCAAAACGGTCCGCCTGACCGATGCCGGGCAGACCTTTCTGACCTATGCCCGCTCCCTGCTGGCCACTGCCGAGCAGGCCAAGGCGGCCCTGCAGCCTGCCCGGCAGGTCAGCGGTACCCTGCGGGTGGCACTGGCAGATTCGGTCTGCAGCACTTTTCTGCCCGACCTGCTGCAGCGGTATCACGCCCTCTGCCCGCAGGTGGAGCTGGTACTCCGCACCGCCACCGACGATGAGATGCTCCAGATGCTGGGCTCCAATCAGATTGACATGGCATACACGCTGGACAAGCCGCTGCTGCAGCCCAGCTTCGTGCTGGCTGTGGATGAACCGGAACCAATCTGCGTGGTGGCCCCCGCTGGGCACCCATTGGCCGGGCAGGCAGAGGTCACGCTTCAGGAACTGGCCGGGCAGGAGTTCCTGCTGACCGAGCGAGGCATGAGCTACCGTGATGCCCTCGACCAGTGCATGGCAGCGCATGGGCTGGCCATCAAGCCCTTCCTCGAGCTGGGCAGCGCTTCCCTGCTCTGCCAGATGGTCGAACACGGCATGGGGCTTTCCTTCCTGCCCGAGTACATCGTACAGAATGCCCTCGCCGCCGGAACGCTGGCCCGCCTGAATGTCCCCGCCTGCCGCGTGGAGATGCGGCGGCAGCTGTTCTACCACAAGGATAAATGGCTCACCCCCCAGATGAAAGCATTCATCACGCTGGTGCAGAGATAAAGATAGCAATAAAAAAACAAGCCTTTCCGTCGGTGTCGCACTGTGAGGTGCACCACACGGAAAGGCTTATTATTTACATTATTTTTTCAACAGGTCGGAAAGGCACTGCACCGTCCGGCCATGGTAGCCGGTGACGGTCTCGGCGTGGAGCAGGCTGCTCAGGACGCTTTCCTCCACACACTCGGCCACCGCCCGGAACAGCGGGTTGATGGCATCATCGTGGAGCATCTCCATGGGCAGGAGGGCCTTTTCCGAGTAATGCGGCATCCGGTTGGCCGTGGTAAAGGCCAGAACGATCTCACCCGAACCGTTGCCGCAGGCACTGCCGGTGCGGGAAAGTCCCACCAGCGCCCGGTGGCAGAGCCGCCGCAGCTGGCGCTCGCTCAGGGGGATATCTGTTGCCAGCACCGTGATGATGGAGCCCTTGTCCTCATGGGGCGGGATGCGGGCTTCCAACAGCTCGTGGATGGGTGTGCCCGCCACGATGAGGTCATCGAAGGTGGCATGATTGGAGAGCACCATTGCCCCGATGGTGTAGGACTTACCGTCCAGCTCCACCAGCCGGGAGGCAGAACCAATGCCGCCTTTCAGCCCGTGGCAGCGCATTCCGCGTCCGGCACCCACTGCACCCTCGGCGAAATCGGCTTTGCAGTCTGCCAGAGCGGCAGCCACATGCGCCTCAGTAACATGCAGGCCCCGGATATCGTTCAGGCCGCAGTCGTTGCACTCGCAGACGACCGGGTTCACACTGCCGGTGGTCTCGCAGATATCGGGGTTGCGCTCCAGCATATATTTGACCAGCGCCGTCTCCACGGTGCCCACACTCAGGGTGTTGGTAAACAGGATGGGGGTCTCCAGCGTGCCCAGCTCATCGATCTGGACAAGGCCCGTGGTCTTGCCGAAGCCGTTGATGACATGGCAGGCCGCCAGCACCTTATCATGGAACACATCCCCGGGGTGAGGCAGCAGCGCGGTCACACCGGTCTGGATGTCGCCATCCGCCAGTGTGCAATGGCCCACCGTCACGCCCGGCACATCACTGATCTTATTACGCTCCCCGTGGGGCAGATGCCCCACCCGGAAGCCCCATTCATTCTTATCGATTCCCATAAATACCTCTCCGTTATTGCTTTCCAATACTGCCCCTCCTGATAGGAGAGGCAGAAAAACAGTCGTGCATAAACCTGGCATCCCCATGGGGGAGCTGCCGCAGGCGGCTGAGCGGGTTCACCCCTCAGAATGCTTCACGCGCTGCATCTCTCCCAGATCATAGGGGGTGTTCTGGTAGACGTAGTAGTTCAGCCAGTTCTCATACAGCAGATGGGCGTGCGCGCGCCAGCGGAAGAGCGGCGGCTGGCTGGGATCATCGTTGGGGTAGTAGTTTTTGGGCACTGCAATGGGCAGGCCCCTGGCAACATCCCGCTTATACTCCGCATCCAGCGTGTATTTGTCGTACTCCGGGTGGCCGATGACAAAGATCTGACGGCCGTTCTCGGTGCTCATCAGGAAAGGCCCTGCCTCATCGCTCTCGGCAAGGATGCGCAGCGCACTGCAGTGGTCAATATCCTCCCGGCTCATGGCAGTGTGGCGGCTGTGGGGGGCATAGAACACCTCATCAAAGCCGCGCACCAGCGGGTTGGAGGGCCGGATGACCCGGTGCTCGAACACGCCGAACATCTTGGCAGGCAGCAGCTCCTTGCGGATGCCGTAGTGGTAGTACAGGCCCGCCTGCGCACCCCAGCAGACATGCAGGGTGGAATAGACATTCGTCTCGCTGAAATCCATGATCTCGCACAGCTCCGGCCAGTAATCCACCTGCTCAAAGTCCATGGTCTCCACCGGAGCGCCGGTGATGATCATGCCGTCGTAGCGGTTATGCTTCACCTCGTCAAAGGTCTTATAAAAGGCCTCCAGATGGGCCGCGGAGACGTGCGTTGCCTCATGGCTCATCGTCTGCAGCAGGGTCATGTGCACCTGCAGCGGCGTGTTGGCCAGCAGCCGGGCGATCTGAGTCTCGGTGGCGATCTTGGTGGGCATCAGGTTCAGGATCAGGATCTCCAGCGGGCGGATATGCTGGGACGCTGCCCGCTCCCGGTGCATGACAAAGACGTTTTCCTCGTACAGTGCATCGTAAGCAGGCAGAGTCTTGGGAATGATCAGCGGCATAGTGTCGTACTCCTTTGGTGCGGATATTGATAGCGGCCTCGCCCTCTCCGTCACGGCTTACGCCGTGCCACCTCCCCCAAAGTGGGAGGCCTTGGCAAAACCACAAAGTTTATTTTTCGCCAGAGGCTCCCCCTTTGGGGGAGCTGCTGAACGAAGTGAAGCTGAGAGGGCGAGACCGTTAAATCTTATCCAAAGCCTGTGCGATATCTGCGATCAGATCCTCAGCGCTTTCCAGACCGCAGCTCATGCGCACCAGCTCTGCGGGCACACCGGCGGCTTTCAGCTGCTCATCGTTCATCTGGCGGTGGGTGCTGGATGCCGGGTTCAGGCAGCAGGTGCGGGCATCGGCCACATGGGTCTCAATGGCGGCCAGCTTGAGCTCCTTCATAAAGGTGCTGGCAGCTTCGCGGCCGCCGGCCAGACCAAAGCTGACCACGCCGCAGCTGCCATTGGGCAGATACTTTTCAGCCAGTGCGTGGTAGGGGCTGGACTCCAGGCCGCAGTAATTCACATAGGCCACCTTGGGATGGCTTTCGAGGAACTTTGCCACAGCCATACCGTTGGCGCAGTGGCGCTGCATCCGGACATGCAGGCTTTCCAGGCCGAGGTTCAGCATATAGGCATTCATCGGGGACTGCATGGAGCCGAAGTCCCGCATCAGCTGAGCCGTTGCCTTGGTGATAAAGGCACCCTCTTTGCCGAAGCGCTCGGCGTAAGTGATGCCGTGGTAGCTGTCATCCGGGGTGCACAGGCCGGGGAACTTCTCGGCGTGGGCCATCCAGTCGAACTTGCCGCTGTCCACAATGGCACCGCCCAGCACCGCGCCGTGGCCGTCCATGTACTTGGTGGTGGAGTGGGTCACGATATCCGCGCCCCACTCAAAGGGGCGGCAGTTGACCGGCGTGGGGAAGGTGTTGTCCACGATCAGGGGCACGCCGTGGGCGTGAGCAGCCTTGGCAAACTTCTCGATATCCAGCACAGTCAGGGCGGGGTTGGCAATGGTCTCGCCGAACACCACCTTGGTGTTGGGCCGGAAGGCGGCGTTCAGCTCCTCCTCGGTGCACAGCGGGTCCACAAAGGTGGCCTCAATGCCCATCTTCTTCATGGTGACAGAAATGAGGTTGAAGGTGCCGCCGTAGATGGTGCTGGATGCCACGATATGGTCACCGGCCTCGCAGAGGTTGAACAGGGCAAAGAAGTTGGCTGCCTGACCGCTGGAGGTCAGCATGGCGGCAGTGCCGCCCTCCAGCTCGCAGATCTTCTTGGCCACAAGGTCACAGGTGGGGTTCTGCAGGCGGGAGTAGAAGTAGCCGTCGGCTTCCAGGTCGAACAGCTTGCCCATATCCTCGCTGGTGGCATATTTGAAGGTGGTGGACTGGATGATGGGGATCTGACGGGGCTCGCCATTGCCGGGCGTATAACCGCCCTGCACACAGATGGTATCACGGTTCATTGCAACATACTCCTTTACTGGGTTTGTCCGAATAGTACAATTCCCCGCAGGAGCACATGCCTCCGGCGGGGAATTGAAACGTTGAATTTAAACTCCTGCTCCGAGGCAAGGCTCTGCTCTGTATAACCTCTCCGTCATCCTCGCTAACGCTCGATGCCACCTCCCCTAGTAGGGGAGGTCTTGGCATTCCGTCGCGTTTTCGAGTGTAAGCGCTTCGCTACGATTTGCTCTGCTGACGCAGTGTTTTGCCTTACGGCAGAAATTGATTTGGGAGCCAAAGGCGAAGAGATCAAAAAATGAATCTTTTGCCAAGGGCTCCCCTACTAGGGGAGCTGTCGCGGCGAAGCCCGCGACTGAGAGGTTTGACAACAGGCACGGATACTTCTTTTACTTCCTCAGCCGCTTATCGCTTCTGGTGGCCCAGAAAGTGCCAACGGTCTGGAAGATCTGCACCAGCAGCACCAGCAGGATGACACAGACGATCATAATGTTGGTCTGGTAGCGGTAGTAGCCGTAGGAAAGGGCGATCTTGCCCAGACCGCCGCCGCCAATGACACCGGACATGGCCGAGTAGCCCAGAATGGTGGTCAAAGCTGTGGTCATGCTGGAGATCAGGCCGGGCAGGCACTCGGGGATCATTACTTTGGTGATGATCTGGAACGGGGTCGCACCCATGCTCTGGGCGGCTTCCACCACACCCTCATCCAACTCGCGCAGGCTGGTCTCCACCAGACGCGCCACAAACGGGAAGGCCGCCACCACCAGCGGAACGATGGTGGCCTTGGTGCCTACGGTGGTGCCCACGATGATACGGGTCAGCGGAAAGACACAGATCATCAAAATCAGGAAAGGCACACTGCGCAGGATGTTGATGATGATATTCAGCAGGTGCATCAGCCAGCCGGGCAGGGGCAGAATGCCGTCCTTATCACCGGCCACCAGCAGCACACCCAGCGGCAGGCCGATGACCAGAGAGAACGCGGTGGAGAGCACCGTCACATAGAAGGTCTCCCAGATGGCAAAGCCATAATCTGCAATGGTCATTCTCCGGTCACCTCCTCCACCGTAATGCCGGGCTGTGCCCGCATGTAGGCAGCAGCTTGTTTTGCTTCGTCCAGGTCAGCGGGCAGCTTGAGCAGCATGGAGCCGTAGCACTGGCCGCTCAGGTCGCGGGTATCGGCGCTGAGCACCGACACCAGAATGCCCTTTTCGGCGGCAAGGCTTGCCACCAGCGGTTTTGCGGCGGAAGAACCGTTGAAGGTCACACGCACCACATGATCGTCCGGCGCAAAGCTGGACAGGTCGCGGGCTGCGCTGCCGCCGTTGGGAGCCACCAGACGCTTTGCCGCGGCGGTCTTGGGGTTGGCGAAGATCTCCTTCACCTCGCCCTGTTCCACCACAACGCCGCCGTCCAGAATGGCAACGTGATCGCAGATCTCCTCCACAACGCTCATCTGATGGGTGATGACCACCACCGTGATGCCCAGCTTCCGGTTGATGTCCTTGATCAGGGTCAGGATGGAGTGGGTGGTGTTGGGGTCCAGCGCGCTGGTGGCCTCATCGCAGAGCAGGACCTTGGGGTCAGTTGCCAGTGCGCGGGCAATGGCAATGCGCTGCTTCTGGCCGCCGGAGAGCTGGGCCGGGTAGGCGTTGGCCTTATCGGGCAGGCCCACCATTTCCAGCAGCTCCTTGGCGCGCTTTTCGGCTTCCTCTTTCTTCACACCTGCCAGCTCCATGGGAAAGCAGATGTTCTTCAGGCAGCTGCGCTGCATCAGCAGGTTGAACTGCTGGAAGATCATCGTGATCTCCCGGCGGCGCTGACGCAGCTGGGCAGGCGTGAGCTTTTCCATCTCCACGCCGTCAATGACCACGCTGCCCTCGGTGGGGCGCTCCAGCAGGTTGATGCAGCGCACCAGCGTGGATTTGCCCGCGCCAGACATGCCGATGATGCCGTAAATCGAACCATCCGGGATGGTCAGGCTGATGTCCTTCAGCGCATTCACTGCGCCGTCCTTCATCTGGAAGGTCTTGGAAAGGTGTTTGATCTCGATCACAGAAATTGCTCCTTGCTGTTGAATAAGCTCCTTCAGTCAAATCCTTACGGATTTGCCAGCTCCCTCATAGAGGGAGCCTGAAACAGAACGGTCAGGCAAAGGCCCCCTCCCCGAGGGGGCTGTCACCGCAAGGTGACTGGGGGAGTTCGCTTAACCCTCGATCGGGCTCAGGTCGCTCTGCTTGCCGCCGTAGATGCCCATGGGCTCAACGTGGATACCGGCAACGGAGACCAGGTGGGTGCCCTTCTCCTCATTGAAGTTGTCCAGGTAGGGCTGATGCTGGAAGTAGTTGGTATCGCACTGGCCATCCTCAACGATGGTGTTGGGGATCACATAGTCATCGTACTCCTGGATGTCCAGCGTAATGCCCTTGTCGGCCAGGATCTGCTTGCAGACCTCCAGGATCTCGCAGTGGGGAGCGGGGGTGGCAGCGCAGCTGACAGTCTCACCGTTCAGTGCGTCATAATCGATGGAAGGATCATAGCCGTCGGTGGGGTCTTCCACAACAGAGACCACAGCGCCGCCGTAGCTCTCGGTCATAAAGTCCTTGACCTGCTGGCTCTGCAGGGCAGCGACCAGAGCCTTGATCTTGGGCTCCTCCTCATTGCCTTCCTTGCAGACCAGAACGTTGACGTAGGCAGAGGTGCCGTCCTCCATGGCCAGAGCGTCGGTCATGGGGTCCAGACCGGCGGAGATGGCGTAGTTGGAGTTGATGACAGCGTAGTCCTCATCCTGCAGAACGTTGGGCACCTGAGCGGCCTCGACCTCGTCCACATTGACGTTCAGGGGGTTCTCTTCGATGTCGTTCTTGGTGGCGGTCAGGCCTGCATCTGCCTTCAGCTTGAAGAAGCCATTCTTCTCCAGCAGGGTCAGAGCGCGGGCCTCGTTGGTGGTGTCGTTGGGAACAGCGACCTTGATCTTGTCCAGCTTGGCAGCGGTGGAGGCAGCCTCAGAGGATGCAGCGCCGGAAGCGGCGGAGCTTGCGGTGGAGGAAGAGCCGCCGCAGGCGGTCAGGGCAGCGGCAGCAGCGGCCACGCCGGAAACTTTCAGAAAATTACGACGAGTGATCTTAGACATTTTGTTTTCCCTCTCTACTTTTACAAAAGTGTTTTTGTGCGGTGCGGCACAATCCGCACCCTTTGCACCGGAAGCAAAATAAAAAACGCTTCCGTCCTCAGCGGGTATACACCCACAAGGACGAAAGCGTAAAACTTCCGTGGTACCACCTTGGTTTACTGTCCCCTCACAGAGACAGCCTCACTGCTGCGGCGTTTTGCAACGCGACAACCGGACGCTGTAACGGGCGCTCCCGTCGCAGGCTTAGCACTCTTGCACTTCGCCCCCGCGGCTCCGAGACCATTTTCAGTTCCCTGTTTCCTGCCCTTTTCCACCGCCCGGGCTCTCTGGAAGGATCAATGCGAAAACCTACTCTTCTCTTCACAGCCATTTTTGTGATATTGCATACATAATACCCCACTCTTCCGGGTTTGTCAACCCTTTCAACGAAGTTTTTCAGTAGGGAATTGCCCGCTTACTGCCGGCCGGCATCCTGCTCCGTGCTGTACAGCACCATCAGGTGGTTGGCGCTGGCTTCCAGCTGGGATTTTGCCTGACGGAGATTTGCTTCCTCGGTCTCGTTCATCTTTTCGGGCTTATCCTTGCGCAGGCAGCGGCGCAGGCTGGCAAGGTCGTTCTTGACTCGGTTCTTCTCGTCCTTGTCCAGCTCCTTTTTGCACTTGGAGAGGGCCTCATCCACCTTGTAAGCCAGCATCTCGGCCTGGTTGTGGAGCTCCAGCCGCTCCCTGCGGCGGGTATCCTCCTCCTCGTAGGCGGCAGCATCGGCCATGGCGCGCTGGATCTCGTTCTCAGAAAGATTGGTGCTGCCGGTGATGGTGATGTTCTGCTCCCGGCCGGTGCCCAGATCCTTTGCGGACACCTTGACCACGCCATTCACATCGATGTCAAAGGTGACCTCGATCTGGGGCTTGGAGGAGAAGCCGGAGCGGATGCCGGTGAGCTTGAATTTGCCCAGGCTCTTGTTGTCGCGGGCAAAGTGGCGCTCGCCCTGCAGCACGTTGATCTCCACGCTGGTCTGCATGGGGCGGGCCGTGGTAAAGATCTGGCTCTTGCGGGTGGGGATCATGCTGTTGCGGGTGATGAGGGGGGTGGCCACGCCGCCCAGCGTCTCAATGGACAGCGTCAGCGGGGTGACATCCATCAGCACAAGGCCCTGCGCGGCCGCGCCGGTGGCACCGGCCAGCTTTCCGCCGCCCTGCAGCAGACCGCCCTGCACGGCAGCCCCCATGGCCACGCATTCATCGGGGTTCAGGGTATGGCTGGGCTCACAGCCCAGCAGCTCCCGGACCTGCCGCTCCACAGCAGGCATCCGGGTGCTGCCGCCCACCAGCAGGACTTTGCCCAGCTGGCTGGCGGAAAGCCCGGCATCCCGCAGGGCGTTCTGCACTGGCTGAACGGTGCGGGCCAGCAGGTCACCGGTCATCATCTCAAACTGGGGGCGGCCCAGGCTCAGATCCAGATGGTGAGGGCCATCCTTGCCCACCGCGATGAACGGCAGGTTCAGCTGGGCGGAAAGCGCACTGGAAAGCTCCTTCTTGGCCTTTTCCGCTTCCTCCTTCAGGCGGCCCATGGCGGCGGGGTCCTTGGTCAGATCGATGCGGTCAGACCTGCGGAATTCCGCCACAGCCCACTCAACGATGCGCTCGTCAAAGTCATCGCCGCCCAGATGGGTATCGCCGCCGGTGGCCAGCACCGTAAAGGTGCCGTCCTCGATCTCGATGATCGAAACATCAAAGGTGCCGCCACCCAGATCGTAGACCAGGATCTTCTGGGGAGCTTCGTTGTCCAGGCCATAGGCCACTGCGGCGGCGGTGGGCTCGTTGATGATGCGCAGAACATTCAGGCCCGCAATGCGGCCCGCATCCTGAGTGGCCTTGCGCTGGCTGTCGTCAAAATAGGCAGGCACCGTGATAACCGCCTCGGTCACCGGTTCGCCCAGGTAGCTCTCGGCATCGCGGCGGATCTTGGTCAGAATCATGGCGCTGATCTCCTGCGGGGGCAGGTCTCTGCCATCGATATGCACCCGGTGATCAGAACCCATGTACCGCTTGATGCTGGACACCGTGCGGCCTGAGTTTGTGGCGATCTGGCGCTTTGCCGCGCCGCCCACCAGACGCTCGCCATCCTTGGTAAAGGCCACCACGCTGGGGGTGGTGCGCTCGCCTTCGGCGTTGGTGATGACCACAGGCTTGCCGCCCTCCACCACCGCCACACAGGAGTTGGTGGTACCAAGGTCGATTCCGATCACTTTGCTCATAGTGCTTGTCCTCTTTTCTTCGGCGCAGAATATTTCCTTGAATATCTTACCGGTTTCCTATGACGATTTCTTAGAACAAATGTAAAGAAACTGTGTTTCAGGCGTTTTTATCCTCGGCCAGCAGCTGATCGGTCAGCAGTTCAGCCTCCCGCAGCCAGTCGGCAGCATCCGTTTCGCCCTCAGCCTGCAGGATCCGAAACCCCTGCACGGCCTCCGCCACCTGCAGCAGCGCCTTTTTGCGGGAGAGGTACTGGGTCTCGTACTGGGCAAGGCGCAGGCAGACCTGCGGGGTGTAGGCGATGTCCGGCACCTCCCGGGCAGCGCTCTGGGCGCGGCGGTAGTATTGCAGGGTCTCCGCCATCTCCCCGCCCGATGCAGCACAGTCATCCCCCAGGGCGATCATGGCCTGCACCTCCCCGGCCTGTGCGGCCTTTTTCCACATCCGCCGGGCCTGGGTCTTATTCTTCCGGGTACCCCGGCCATAATACAGGCAGTCCCCCAGAGCAGAAAGAGCCTCGGCGCTGCCAGCCTCGGCAGCGGCAGTGTAGCGGGCCGCTGCCTCCGGCCAATCCCCGGCCCGGGCGGCGGCGTGCCCGGCTTCCAGCTCCTGAGCGCCGGGGTTGTCGCTTCCCCGCTCCGATCTCAGCAGCCCGCTGAGCAGGGAGACATCCAGCGTGGCAGAGCTTGTCCACGGGTCCAGCACCACACCATCGATGCCGTCCGTTTCCAGCGCATACTCCATGGCGCTGCGCAGGCTGCGCTCCACCATGGGGCGGGTGGCGCTGGCCTTTTCCGCCTCGGCGTTCTTTACCGAGGTGAACAGCGGCAGATAGTTTCGCTCTTTCCGGGTGTGGAGCAGCCAGGGCTGCAGGCCCTCGGCCCGCTCCTCCGGGATGGGCAGGTGTGCCCAGGGGGCGGCCCCGCTCTGGGGGTCCACCGCCGCATCCAGCGGCACCAGTACCTTGGTCTGCAATTCCAGCGCATAGTTCAGGGCGTTCATCAGGCTCCAGAAATGTTCCTCGTTCTGCTCCCGGTACAGCCGCGCCACGGCCTCCTCCACAAACGGACAGCCTGTGCCCACCGGCCCATACTGCGGCGCAGTCCGCTTTTTCCCGCTGCCCACCGGCCGGAAGCGCCGACCGCCCATGTTGTATGCCATTTATCTCACCCTTCTTTTTCATCAATAGGATAAGTATAGCAGGAATCCGCAAATTTCACAATATTTTCCCGCAGGCAGCCGAACGCAAAAACAGCAGACGGCTGCACATGGCCGTCTGCTGTTCGGTTCACTCTTCTGCCGTTTTCTCCGCATCGTCCAGATAGTTCTCGATGCTGCCGATGCTGTACCGGTTCTCGTTGGCTTTCACGCTCCGTGCACTGGCATCGTAGCAGGCTTCCAGAATGGGCATCACTGGCTGCTGGCCCTCCGGGTCGGTCAGATGTCCGATGGCCCGGGCCTCATAGTAGTTGTCGATGATCTGGTTCACGATCCGTTTGCGGTCACGGAGCGGAGTCTGCAGGTTGGCCAGCAGCTCCTGCCGGATGCCGCAGCTGTTGCTGCCGTGGTCGCCGAACAGGATGTAATACTCCTGCTCGATCTCCAGCGGTGCAGCCTGATGCAGATAATAATCCGCCAGTGTCCTCCGCTTCTTTTCGGTGCTGAAGCCCTTGATATCCTCCATGCCGCACGGAAAGAGTTCCGGATGCAGGATCCACATTTCATAGGGCCCCACCGGCAGGTGCAGAGTATCGAATACATCCAGAAAATCCTCCAGCGCAATGCGGATCTCGCCCCGCTCCCATTTCTGAATGGTGCGCTTGTCCCGCCCCAGCATATCCGCAAGCTCCTGCTGAGATCTGCCCGCCACGTTCCGGGCAAAGGCAATGGCTTCCCCGATTCGGTTCCGGTAGTTGGTCATATTCTTTCCCTCCTGACACACACTTGTACACCAGGCATTCCAACGTCTGGCGACATAAAATACTTTCCTCTGATAAAAGGATAATGGTTTGTCCCGCCTTCTGTCAAGAGTTGCAAATTCAATCACTTCACGTCAAATTTTTGTTAAATGTGTCATTCAAGCCGGACAGCCGCCTTTTTTGCAGAGATTTTGCCGCTCCGTGGGGCATCCGCCCCCTGTCTTAAACAACGTTCGGGCCATTTTGTCCTTTTTCACCTGCCGGAGGCAGCCGGATGTGTCATGTACACCACAACACGTAACGCAAAATATTTTTTGCAAAAAATTCCTCTTCGGCAAGTTTTTCCCAGCGCATCCGTTTCCATACACGCAAAAACCGCCCATAGCCGTCAAAAACAGCCATGGGCGGGTGCTTTTTCTTTATGCCAGTTTGTTCAGCCTTACGGCAACGTAGGGGTCAGGGAGCTTGAGTTCGTCAGCAAGGTCGGCTTCAGATTCGTACTTCTCCGCCGCCATGCCCACCACAACGCTGCACACGTCAAAGCGTCCGGCGGGCGAAAGGGCCGTGACCTTGGCTTCTCCATCGGCAATGGCGGTCACCACGCCGTCCGCATCCACGGTAACGACACCGGGGTTGCTGCTGACCCATGTAATGGGCACACTGCCGCCGCCCTCCACCGCAACGGTGGCCGTCAGGCGTTCCTGGGTGCCCACGGTGCGGAGCAGCAGGTCACTCTTGTTCAGGGTCACCTTGCCGATATCCGAAGTCACCGTGACGCTGCACCGCAAAGCCTGGCCGTTGGAGACCATTGCCGTGATGGTGGTGGTGCCCGCCGCCTGAGCCGTGACAAGGCCCTTGTCGCTGACTGTGGCAACCTCGGGGTTGCTGCTCATCCACTGGTAGACATAGAGGAAGGAGTGGTCGCTGTTGGTCAGCTGGAGCTGGTGGGCGGGGTGCAGGTCATTGTACTGCAGCACAAGGCTCAGGCTGGTGGTATCCAGCGTGGGCTTTTTTCTGGCTGCTTCTTCATTTTTGCGGGTCACGGTCACCTTGCAGGCGGCACGTTCGCCGTGGTCGGAGATGGCGGTGATGATGGCAGTGCCTGCATTGCGGCCCGTCACCTTGCCGTCGCCATCCACCGTGGCAACATTGGAGTTGCTGCTCATCCAGACGATGAAGTAATAATCGCTCTGTCCGCTGGTGTACAGGTAGCCCTTGGGGCGGGGGTCATCATCGGTGATCTCCAGCTCCATCTCGGTCAGCTCCAGTTCCAGCTTGGAGCCGGTTCCGGTCAGGCCTGTCAGCACACCGGGCGCGGCCTGCGCAGGCAAAGGGGCAGCCAGCAGGGCCCCGCTCAGAGCCAGCAGGGCCAGAAGCCGCCCCGCGGTTTGGAATTTCCATTTCATTGGGTCGAACTTCCCTCCTTGTTTCATCCCATGGGATCAAAGGAATGCCGCACACATGGAAAAATTTCGCGTCCATGATTTTTCTCACTACTGATTCATTTTACACGTCCGGCCAATGTGGGTCAAGTTTTTCGCCCAAAGTGCTGTGCTTTCGCACCCGATTTCGTGGACTATACCAGTTTTTCCGGAAAATTTTGTGCAAAAAGAACGCCGCAGTCCCGGCGTGGGAGCTGCGGCGTTCCGGACAGGATCAATAATTGTGCTTTTTCAGCTCAAAGTAGCTCTGGGGATGTGCGCAGACCGGGCACTTCAGGGGAGCCGACTTGCCGATATAGGTGTAGCCGCAGTTCCGGCACTGCCAGACCTGCTGCTCTTCCCGGGCAAAAACCTTGTTGTTCTTCAGGTTCTCGGCCAGCTCACGGTAGCGCTCCTCGTGCTCTTTCTCGATCTGCGCCACCATGGTGAACAGGGCAGCCAGCTGGGTAAAGCCCTCTTCCTTGGCCTCTGCGGCCATCCGGGGGTACATCTCGGTCCACTCGTCGTGCTCGCCGCCGGCTGCCATTTCCAGGCAGGTCATGGTATCGGGGATGGAGCCGCCGTTCAGGGCCTTGAACCACATCTTGGCGTGCTCCTTCTCGTTGGCAGCCGTCTCCTCAAAGATCGCTGCCAGCTGCTCATAGCCCTCCTTCTTGGCCACGCTGGCGAAGAAGGTATACTTGTTGCGGGCCTGGCTCTCGCCTGCAAAGGCTTCCCACAGGTTTTTCTCGGTCTTGGTACCCTTGAGTTCCATATTCATGCTCTCCCTTTGTTTGTGCGGTGTATCATTTCGCCGCCGGTGACCGCCGGGGCGTTCCTTCTGCACTGATTATACCAGAGTTCCGAATTGAAATCAAGAATAATTCCTATTTATTTTGAGAATATTTCTCAGTTATGCTGTTTCAGGGCGCAGACCGCAATGCTCAAAGCGCTCCATGCCGCCTGATACATCAGGACAGCGGCCACCGACAGGGTGCCGATGCTGCCCGCGTAGGTCAGCAGAACACCGATGACCACCGAGAACCAGACCGAGACCATCTGCACCGTGGTGGCGCTCGTCTCGGCGTTCTGGGCCTTTTCCGCCGCGCGCAGGCCGCCGATCAGGCTGGCAAAGCCCTTATCATGCAGCATACAGCAGCGGGCAGTCTCGTCCGGCTGGGCAGGGGTCAGCGCGCTGCACTGCTCCTGATCCAGCAGAGTGATCATTCCCTCGGGCAGATGGTAAGCCTCGGTGATGTGGCGGGCCGTCAGGCTGGGGTCCTCACAGGTGACCAGCAGGCGGATGTTCTCCCGCTGCAGCACCTCCAGACCGCGGGCGGCGTTGCGGCCGCCCACATAGTGGAGCACGAACATGGCGTGCAGGCTTCCGGAAACAGCCAGATACAGGATCTGCAGCGCGCCGTTCTGGGAGTGCTCATCCTCGTACTCCTGCTCAGGCAGGGGCACGCCCTCCCGCTCCATGTACAGCCGGTTGCCGATGAGCACCCGGTTGTTATCGCACCAGGCGGCAAAGCCAAGGCCGTGGTGGACCTCCAAGTCCTTCACAGGGTACAGGATCTCGGTGCGGTCCTCGATGATCTGGCGGAACAGCCCCCGCAGGGTCTCGCAGCTGTGGTTGAGGATGCTGGCCGCATAGAGGATGGCGCGGTCGATGCGGCCGCCCTTGAAGATGCGGATGTCCTCCAGATTCACGCTGTCGGCGGTAAAGAGCTCGTCGGCATCCACCTGCACAGTGTCCACACCGCCCAGCTCCTCAATGGCAGCCCAGCCGGGCACCACGGCACCGGCGGCGGCTGCGGTCTTTTGCAGGCGCAGAGAAGCGATGCCCGCAACAAGGGTGGAGGACAGCGGTGCACCCATGCAGAGCATGGAGGTCAGGGCTGCGGCCATGCCGTTGGGCCCGCCGCCAAACAGCAGGAACACCAGCCCGCTGAGCACGGCGGCACCCAGCAGGATCAGGGCTGTCTTGCGGGCGCGGCGCTCACTGGCGCGCTCCCCGAAGCTCTGCTCCACCAGCGCCTCGTCCCACTGGACAGGGCGGCTGAGCAGCACCCAGGGATCTTTCTGATCCAGGCTCCGGGCCAGCACCCGGATCAGATCCTTATCCCGGACGCGGAATGCGCCCTGCAGCCCCTCAGGGGATCGGGCGGCAAGGTCATAGCCGTTTCTGACGGCAGTCAGCAGGACACGGCTGCCCAGCAGGGCCAGGAACAGGCCCAGTGCGGCCACGCCGGAAAGCAGCGTCCAGCTGGAGTTCTGATAGCTCTGGGCGTTGAGCAGGGCGACCGCAGCCTGCACCAGCGCACCGCAGGCAGCCAGCGCCGGCATGGTGTCTGCACTGGGGCGGCCCTTGAGGCCCTGCAGGCCATCCCGCAGGACAGGCCAGCCCACAGCCAGCGCACCGGCCAGGAAGAGCAGGTTGGCGGCATAGAACGCCGCCGGGGCGATCACGGGGTCAAGGGAGGCCACAGGGGCCAGCAGCCCCTCGGCAACAAGGCCAAAGTGGAGCAGTACCACGGCAAGGATGCCCTCCAGCACACACCGCAGCGTCAGCTCCGCGCCCATCCGGCGGAGCTTCTCCCCCACCTGCTCGGGCGTTTCCGGCTCGGCTTCCTCTTCAGGCTTCTCCGCAGCCTCCGGCGCGGCAGGGGCCGCTTCCTCAGCGGGCTGGGCCGGGGCTTCCTCTGCCGGGGCGGCAGGCCGGGCGGGTGCTTCGTCCTCTTCCAGTCCCATCAGCGGCAGGCTCATGCTGTCGTCCTTGCTGGGGGCCGTGGTGCGGGTAGGGGCCTGCGGCTCGTTCTCGTCCGCGCCCTTGCCAAAGAACTGGAACGCCGTTTCCGGTTCCGGCTCAACCTCTGGCGCGGCTTCCGGGGCAGACTTTGCATGCTTTACCGACTGATCCTCGGCAAACACCATGGGGATGGCCGGGCCCTCAGGCGCTGCGGGAGCTTCCGGCTCCACGGCCAGCACCTCCTCCACCGGGGCAGGCTTGGGGGTGCCATAGAGCATGGCCTTGAGTTCGGCCATCTCTGCATCCTCCTGCTGCTCCTGCGGGGTCAGGGGTTCCTGGCGGCGGGGCGGCTCCGGCTTTTTCTCGGGCTGGGGTGCGGGCCGGGGCTCCGGCTTCGGCGCTGCGGGGGCTTCCGGCGCGGTGGGCAGAGCCACAGGCTCTGCTTCCTCCAGCTCTCCGGGCTCCAATGCCAGCTCCAGGCCGGCCTCGGCTTCTTCCTCATGGCCCAGCACGATCTCACCCGTGGGCGGCAGCTCATTCTGCACGGCCGGGGCGGCGGCAGGCTCCTCTTTGTCCTTTTCGCGGTGGAAGAGCTTGCCCAGCAGGCTGCCGGTATTCTCCTTTTCCTCATCGCGGCGCTTCATCTCTTCGGGCACCTGTGCCACGCTGGTGCTGAAAAACGTGCGGAACTTCTCGTTCTGCGCATCGATCTCTTCCTGTGTCAGCTCTTTGCGCTTATCATCCTTTGGCATCCTAGTCCCTCCCTGTTCTGGTCACAGCGGTCTGGCCGCTGTTTCTTACTCTGCGGCGCGCTGGCTCTGGATCTCGTACAGGATGATGCCAGCCGCTACCGAGACATTGAAGCTGTCCACACCGGTGCCCTGAGCGGCCATATCCAGCCGCACCACACCATCGCAGAGCTTTTTCACCAGCTGGGATACACCGCTGCCCTCGCTGCCCAGCACCAGTGCGATGGGGCCGGTCAGGTTGTTCTTGCGCAGGGGCACACCGTCCATATCGGCACAGTAGACGAACACCCCCTGATCCTTCAGGCGGCGGATGGTCTCGCCGATGTTGGCCACGCGGGCCACAGGCAGGCGCTCGGCCGCACCGGCGCTGGACTTGATAACGGTGGGGGTCACGGACGCGCCGCCCCGCTTGGGGATGACGATGCCGTGGGCTCCGCACAGCAGAGCAGAGCGCATCACCGCGCCCAGATTATGGGGGTCCTCGATGCCGTCACTCAGCACCAGGAAAGGGGGCTCCCCCTTCTCTCTGGCAACGTTCAGCAGGTCCTCCACGGTCACATATTCGATCTCGCTGGCAAAGGCAGCCACGCCCTGATGGCTCTCGGTGCCGGTCATCAGGCGCAGCTTGTTGGGATGCACCCGCTTGACCGTGGCCCCGGCCTCCTTGGCCATGGCGGTATAGTAAGCTGCCACAGCGGGGGCCATGCCCTCCGCGATCAGCACGGTATCCACGCCGGAACCGCTCTTGAGCAGCTCGGTCACGGGGTTTTTGCCGTAGACCAGGCTCTCATTCTTGGGCTGCTCCTCCGTGCTGCTGCGGCGGGGGCGGCGCGGCATTTTCTGTTCATCCATTGATGTGTTCTCCTTCCATTCTATGGCAAGGCGGGCCGTTTGAGCCGCGCCATGGTTTCGTTCTGTTTCAGTTTTACTATATTTTGACACTGATACATTCTAAAGTATAGCATACCCCGGCATTCTTCGCAATGTTTGCCGAAGGCAAAAGTTTTCCACATTCAGCAGGCTATACAATCGGTAATTCGGCTCAAATTTTTCCACATGTTGAAAATCCGGTGGAAAATGTTCAAAAATCAAGTTTGTACGCCCACTTTCCGGGTGGAATTCCACAGTTTCCACCGAGTTTTCAACCTCTCAGGTTCGACACGCAAACTTTCCGCCGTACTTTTTGTAAAATTCAAGTCGGAATTATGACAATTTTTTGAAGGGAGATCCAGTGGTTTTTGCCAGAATCTCCAACATCAAAATGCCCAATGTGAATTTGTGTTGAAAACGCCGCGGGAACCGCCTTGATTTTATCCTGTAATTGGGGTATACTACCCTTAGGTTCGTTAAAGGATGCGCAATCTTGTATCCAAAACGGCTTTTTCACCCCAAAATGATTTTGCGGAGGTAATGAATAATGTTGGTAAATGCAACCGAAATGCTGATCAAGGCACGCGATGGCCACTACGGTGTGCCCCAGTTCAACATCAACAATCTGGAGTGGACCAAGGCAGTCCTGACCGCCTGCGAGGAAATGAAGAGCCCCGTTATCCTGGGTGTCTCTGAGGGCGCAGGCAAATACATGACCGGTTTCAAGACCGTTGCCGCCATGGTCAGCTCCATGGTGGAGACCATGGGCATCACCGTTCCCGTTGCCCTGCACCTGGACCACGGCACCTACGAAGGCTGCAAGGCCTGCGTTGAGGCTGGCTTCTCCTCCATCATGTTCGACGGCAGCCACTACTCCATCGAGGAGAACGTGGAAAAGACCAAGGAGCTGGTCGCTCTGGCACACTCCAAGGGCCTGAGCATCGAGGCCGAGGTCGGCTCCATCGGCGGCGTTGAGGACGGCGTTGTGGGCGCTGGCGAGATCGCAGACCCCGCCGAGTGCGCAAAGATCACCGATCTGGGCATCGACTTCCTGGCTGCCGGCATCGGCAACATCCACGGCGTTTACCCCGCCAACTGGAAGGGCCTGGACTTTGAGGCTCTGGACCGCATCCACAAGGCTACCAACAACATTCCTCTGGTCCTGCACGGCGGCACCGGCATCCCCGACGAGATGATCCAGAAGGCCATCAGCCTGGGCGTTTCCAAGATCAACATCAACACCGAGTGCCAGCTGGTCTTTGCTGAGGCCACCCGCAAGTACATCGAGGCTGGCAAGGATCAGCAGGGCAAGGGCTTCGACCCCCGCAAGCTGCTGGCTCCCGGCGCTCAGGCCATCGTTGACAAGTGCAAGGAGAAGATCGAGCTGTTCGGCTGCGCAGGCAAGGCCTGAGCCGAAGCGCATCTCCTGAGCACATTCCCGCCCCATAAATGATACTGCCCCGCTGTTCTGTGCATCACAAAACAGCGGGGCATTTTTTTGTAAGCCAATCCGCAAAAAGGGGGCTGCTGCACCGGTTTTTCCGTGTGCCGCAGCCCCTCTTCTTTACTGGTTCAATTTTGCAAACGCTTCCCGCACATCGCCGGAGAAGTAGAGCGTGCCCAGCGCGCACACGGGGCCGGTGCCCCCAAGGGCGACCGCCCGGGCCACACCGGCTTCAATGGTGGGAGCAGGCTCAGCCCTGCCGCCCCGGGCGCGGATCTGTTCGGCCAGCGTCTCAGCGGGCATGGCGCGGGGGGTATGGGCCGCTACGGTGACGAACTGTCCGGCCAGCGGCAGGAGCAGTGCCAGCATCTCGTCCACATCCTTGTCCGCCATGATGCTGAGCAGGAACACGAACTTCTGCCCCGGAAAGCGGTCCCGCAGGCTCTGCACGGTGGCCCGCATTCCGTGGGCGTTGTGGCTGCCATCCAGCAAAAAGACGGGCGAATGCCGCAGCAGCTCGAACCGGCCCGGCCAGCGCACCTGTTCCAGACCAGCACGGATGGCGCTATCCGGGATGTTCCAGCCCCGGCTGCGCAGCACCCGCAGGGCCGTAATGGCCGTGGCGGCGTTCCGGGGCTGATAGCTGCCGATCAGGGGCAGGCGGATGCCGTTCAGGCCGTCAAAATCAAAGGTGACAGCATCCAGATCCCCGTCCTCGATGGTCAACCTGCTGAGATCCACCACGGTCAGCGGCGCGTGCCGCTCTGCCGCCGCACGGGCGATGACGGCATCGGCCTCGGGCACACCGCCATAGCTCACCACCGGACTGCCCGGCTTGATGATGCCCGCCTTGGCCGACGCGATATCGGCCAGGGTGGGGCCCAGCTCCTTCACATGATCCATGCCCAGCGCCGTGATGACCGCGCACTCCGGCGGGTCGATGACGTTGGTGGAATCCAGCGTGCCGCCCAGGCCCACCTCCAGCACCACGATGTCGCATTTCGTCTCAGCGAACCAGAGCATCCCCAATGCCGTGATGATCTCGAACTCGGTGGGGATATCGGTCATGGCATCGGCAGCGGGCTTCACACGCTCCACCAGCCGCACCAGCGCCTCGTCCGGGATCTGTTGGCCGTTTACCTGAATGCGCTCGTTGAATCGGTTGATAAAGGGCGAGGTATACAGGCCCACCCGGTAACCCGCCGCCTGCAGGCAGGAGGCCAGCATGGCCGCCGTGCTGCCCTTGCCGTTGGTGCCCGCCACATGGATGAATTTCAGCTGCTTGTGCGGGTTCCCCAGTGCGGCCAGCAGGGTCCGGGTGCGGGTCAGGCCCGGCTTGTGCCCCGCCCACTGGACGGCGTGGATATAGTTCAGTGCTTCCTCGTAGTTCATTGTGCAATGCCTCGGATCGTTTTGTTTTCCAGCAGCAGGCGCACCAGCACGGTGTTCACCGCCGCCAGGACCAGCGCGTTGGGAATGCGGGTCACCAGCACGCTCCACGGATAGTTATAGAAGAGGTGGAGTGCCAGCGAGTTGATGACAATGGAGCCCACCGCATGGCCGGCAAACACGCTGATCTGGGTGCGCAGGCCCAGCCGCAGGTTGGGCAGGACGCGCCAGAGAAGGCCCGCCGTCAGGCCGATGGAGCCTGCTCCCAGCGTGATCAGCGGATTGATGGCGTAGCCGGAAAGGGTGCCGCCGATCATATCGGCCACCGCACCCACGGCAAAGCCCTCCACCGGCCCGAACAGCACACCGGCCAGCAGGGTGGGCAGGCTGCCCAGGTTGAACCGGACAAAGCCGGTGGAAATGCTCAGCACCCGGGCAAACACGATGCTCATGGCAGTGAGCAGGGCCAGCATGGTGAGCTTGCGGACGGAATTTCTGGAATGGTTCATATCAATTGTCCTCCCCTGTTTCGGGAACCGCGGGGCGGGCAATGCAAAACGCCCTCCCCTGTGACAAACCGCACAAAGGAGGGCGTGATTCAACGGTTCACATCCAGACGGGGCCGCAGACGGCCCCGTCTGCACCCAAGTCCATGCAGCAGCGGGATGCAGGCCATGCACCGCGGGTCTTACCTTCGTCCGCAGCACAACTCCCCGTTGATGCGGCACTTAACGCGCATGGCCTTACTCTGTTGATGGTCTTATTATATGCCTTTTTCCGGCCCATTGCAACCACAACTCCCATCATCTTTCCCAATTCGCGGGGCAGATTTTTGGCGGGGTGCACAATTCCGGCCTACGCAAAAAGCCCTCCGGTGCGTCTCGTCCCGGAGGGCTTTGGGGTACAAAAGTTCTGGTCAATTACTGCACATCGGTCAGCTCAGCCAGCTTGTGGAAGATCTCGGTGTTGTCATACACGCCGCGGAACTTGTCTGCACCCTGACCACGGGCGTAGAGGTTCACCATGGCACCGGTGTGGGCGTAGGTGGTATGATCCACACCGGACTTGTGGTTGATGGTGTGGCAGATGGCCATGCTGAAGGGGATGTAGGTGCCGTACAGCTCATAATCCTGCTGGCTCATCTTGCTCTGGCTGGAAGAGCCGACCTTGAGGGTGCGCTCGTAAGCGGTGCGCAGGTTCTCCACCTCGTAGTCGGTCAGCAGCAGCTTGCCTGCGTTGGCGGCATCGGGGTCGGTGGGCAGGGTCAGGCCGAAGTTTGCCTTCACATCCTGCATGGCAGTCTCGAAAGGAGTCTGATCCCTCACGTAGTTGTTCACATAGGTAGAATCGAACTTTGCGTAGGACATCTTCTGGTGGGCCAGGTTGGTCAGGAAGGTGTCGTAGTTGGTGGTCTTGTAGCCAATGCCCAGGCCGCCGGTCTCGTGGTCAGCGGTCACCAGGATCAGGGTATCATCGGGGTGCTGGGCATAGAACTCCACAGCGGCCTGCACCGCATTGTGCATCTCGATCACATCATGGATAGAGGCAGCGGCATCGTTGGCGTGGCAGGCCCAGTCGATCTTGCCGGACTCCACCATCATAAAGAAGCCGTTGCTGTTGTCCAGCAGCTCAATGCCCTTGCGGACATAGTCGGTCAGCTGCCACTCTCCCGGAGCGGCATCCATGGCGTAGTTCATGGCCTTGCCGTCGGCCAGATTCTCGGCAATGATCAGGGTCTTGCCTGCCCCGGCCTTCAGGGCAGCAGCACCGGCCTGGGTGGTGACAACATTGTAACCGGCCTGTGCAGCCACCTCGTGGTTGTTGGGGCCGGTGCCATCGCCGTTCACCTTCTGGAACTCGCCGCCTGCGAAATACTCAAAGCCGGAGTTTGCCAGCTCCACGCCGATCTGATAGTAGTTTTTGCGGGTCTTCTGGTGTGCATAGAAGGCAGCAGGGGTGGCGTGGTCAATATTCACCGTGGAAACGATGCCAACCTTGTAGCCCTTCTGCTTGTGGAGCTTCTCCGCAATGGTCTCATAGGGCACATCACGGGTCCAGGGGCACATATTGATGACACCGCTCTCGGTCTTTTTGCCGGAGGCGATGGAGGTGGCAGTGGAAGCGGAGTCCGGGCAGAAGGAGGTGCTGTCGTAGGTGGTCACGCTGCCCACCTCCGGGAACTGGGTAAAGCTCAGCTCTGCCTCGGTGATGGCACCGTTGTTGGTGACAGTGCCCTGATAGAACCGGGCAGACTGGATCTGGGCAGTGCCCATGCCATCGCCGATGAACAGGAAGATGTACTTAGGCTTCTTCTGGAACAGGCCAAAGCAGTTCTCCTCGTCAGCTGCGGTGGAAGCGGCCGGAGCGGCAGCGTTTGCAGCCACAGGGGCAGCAGTCATCAGACCGGCGGCAGATGCCACAGCACCCACTTTCAGGAAGCTGCGGCGGGACATTTTATGTTCTTTCATACGATAATTCCTCTCTTATCCTGAGCCCTCCCGGGCCCTGTTGCAATGTTTCTTGGGAACGGTTCTATTGTACCCGTTCGGAGAAAGAGGAGAAACCATGGTAAGGCAAATCTTAGGTAAACCTTGGGCAATGAAAAACAGGCATTGGTAAAAAACAGGTGGTCTTTGTAAAATCGGATTGTTCCTGCCCGCGTCCATTTCACTTCGTCAGGATTCGCCCCGGATCGGTTGCATCCGGTGGGCAAATCGTGTATACTGTAACCCGATTTTTATTTGCGGAGGGAGGGGTGCACATGTCCGTTTTGTGTCTGGGCGAAGTCTGGCTGGAGCTGAACGCCGCCACGGCTCCGGAGCTGACGGAGACATTCCGGGCGCAGACCGGCGGCTGGGGCGCAGGCTTCTGCCGCCAGTACGCCGCATTGGGCGGGCAGGCGGCTCTGCTGGCCCAGCTGGGAGCCGACCCCTTTGGCTGCAAGCTGGCGGCCCGGCTTGCCCGGGATGGCGTGGACTGCTCCCTGCTCTGCTTCACGGATGCCTTCCCCACGCCGGTGGTGTTCACCGGAGCAGACACCGCTCTGCCCTACCGTGCCCACACCGCCGGGCTGGCCCTTGGGCCGGAACAGCTGGAGGCCGCCCCGTTCCGGGGAGCCTCTGCCTTCTGCTTTTCCTCCGCCGGGCTGGTGGACAGCCCCCTGCGGCTGGCCCACCTCGAGGCCCTTGCCGCCGCCCGGGATGCCGGGGCGCTCTGCTGCTATCTTCCCCGGCTGGCGCAGGCCGTGCCCTACTGGCCGCAGCGGGAGGCCCTGTGCCAGACCGCCCTGCAGTTTCTTGACCGGGCAGACGTTCTCTTTTTAGAGGAGAGCGACCTGCTCCTCCTCTTCGGCTCCCGGGAGCTGCGCACAGCTCTGTTTGCCCTGTTCACCGGCCATGTGCAGCTGATCTTTTTCTACAAAAAGGACAGGATTCTCGCCTTTACACGCAGTGTTATGGCTTCTGCCGCAAAAAAAGACCAGAGCCCCGCTCTGGTCTTGTATCGGATGGAAAAGATGGGGATTCATGTAATAGATTTGCCACGGTTAAGGGAGCATGTACTAGGACAGTTACTGAGTAACGATGCAAACACAACGGAATGCCAAGGGCTCCCCTACTAGGGCAACGACGATGACCGCCGCCAGTGGCGGAAACAGGGAGGAGTTGTTGGGGCAGCGGCCAGCAGGACGCGAGTGCAAAACTTTGCACGAAGCGGACGCTGGGAGCCGCAACCCGGACGCTGGCGAGCGAAGCGAGACTGAGAGGTTTAATCCGTAGCCAAACAAAAACAGCCAGCGCCGTGGAAAGGAGGAGAAAGCGGCGCTGGCTGTGTATGAGAACTCCCAAACATTTGCGGCTGTCAGGAGATGGTTGGTAGTCTGTCCACCGCCTTGGCTATTGCCTCGCATCAGCAGGGGACAGTGTTTTTTAAAGGGGCCGCGCCGCCCGGTTTCTGCCGGAGATGCGCGGTTTTCATTGCCTGCATGGCATCTTGGGAGGATGTTTTTCTGTTCCTCCCTGACTGCACCCTTATTGTACAGGATAAAAATGGAGTTTCTTTGTGAGGAATTTGAACAAATTGAAAATAAACGGAGCCGCTGCACATCATTTTGTACAGCGGCTCCGTTTTTTACGCTTTTTCTTTAATTTTCAGCCAGATTACCGGTGTAGAGCTGGTAATACTTGCCCTTCTTGGCGATCAGCTCGTCGTGGCTGCCGCGCTCGATGATGCGGCCCTGCTCCAGAACCACGATGCAGTCTGCATTGCGGACGGTAGACAGACGGTGGGCAATGACAAAGCTGGTGCGACCATACATCAGGCCGTCCATGCCCCGCTGGACCAGTGCCTCAGTGCGGGTATCAATGGAGGAGGTCGCCTCGTCCAGGATCAGCACCGGGGGATCGGCAACCGCGGCGCGGGCAATGGCCAGCAGCTGGCGCTGCCCCTGCGACAGGTTTGCACCGTCGTTGGTCAGCATGGTGTTGTAGCCATCGGGCAGACGCTTGACAAAGCCATCGGCATTGGCCAGCTTTGCGGCGGCAATGCACTCCTCATCGGTGGCATCCAGGCGGCCATAGCGGATGTTCTCCATGACCGTGCCGGTGAACAGGTGGGTATCCTGCAGAACGATGCCCAGAGAGCGGCGCAGGTCGTCCTTTTTGATCTTGCGGATGTTGATGCCATCATACCGGATCTTGCCGTCTGCGATATCGTAGAAGCGGTTGATCAGGTTGGTGATGGTCGTTTTGCCGGCACCGGTGGAGCCGACAAAGGCGATCTTCTGGCCCGGGCGGCCATAGAGGTTGATCCCGTGCAGAACAGTCTTTTCCGGCACATAGCCAAAATCGACATCGGTAAAGGTGATGTCACCCGCCAGCTTGTGGTAGGTGGTGGTGCCGTCGTGGTGGGGATGCTTCCAGGCCCAGATGCCGGTGCGCTCGGTGGTCTCCACCAGCTCGTCATCCTTGCCATACTTGACGTTGACCAGGGTGACATAACCCTCGTCGGTCTCGCTGGTCTCGTCCATCATCTTGAAGATACGCTCCGCACCGGCCAGTGCCATGATCACGCTGTTGGCCTGCATGGACACCTGGCTGATGGGCATATTGAAGCCCTTGTTCAGGCTCAGGAAGGCCATCACGGTACCCAGGGTCATGCCGCCGACATTGCCAACGGCCATGGCTGCGCCTGCCAGAGCACAGACTGCGTAGCTGATATTGCCCAGCTGTGCGGTAACGGGCATGATGATGTTTGCGTAGCTGTTGGCCTGCTCGGCGCTTTCCTTCAGCTTATCGTTCAGCTGCCGGAAGCCATCCAGAGCCTTCTGCTCGTGGGTGAACACCTTGACGACCTTCTGGCCCTCCATCATCTCTTCGATGTAGCCGTTCACCTTGCCCAGATCCTTCTGCTGGGCCACAAAGTACTTGCCGCTCATGGAAGTGATCTTCTTGGAGCAAAACAGCATCAGGGCCACCATCAGCATGGTGACAACGGTGAGCTGCCAGCTCATCAGGCACATACTGATGAACACGGACACGATGGTGATGGCGCTGGACACCAGCTGGGGGATGCTCTGGCTGATCATCTGGCGCAGGGTGTCCACATCGTTGGTGTACACCGACATGATGTCGCCGTGGGGGTGGGAGTCAAAATACCGGATGGGCAGGCTTTCCATGTGGGTGAAAAGCTGGACGCGCAGGTTGCGCAGGGTACCCTGGGTCACATTGACCATGATACGGGCGTTGAGCCATGCGGCCAGCACGCCGATGGCGTAGATGCAGCCAATGCGCACCAGTGCGCCTGCCAGCGGGCCGAAGTCCGGCGTGGCCTGCTTGGTCATGGGGACGATGTAATCATCGATCAGGGTCTTGAGGAAAAGGCTTGCCTGCACATTTGCCAGTGCGCTGACGATGATGCAGATCAGCACAAGGATGCAGTGGGGCAGATAGTGCTTGAACACCTCATCCATGATCCGCTTGAGCAGCTTGCCCGGGTTCTCGACCTTCGGCTTGGGGCCGCCCATCCTACGGGGGCCGGGGCCCTTTACTTCTTTCACCTGTGCCATTACTGCTCACCTCCCTGCTTGTCGAAATCGCCGCCGCCCTGGGTCTGGCTGTTGTAAACTTCCTGATAGATCTTGTTTGTCTTGAGCAGCTCCTCGTGGGTGCCCAGGCCGTTGATCTGGCCGTTGTCCAGCACCAGGATGCGGTCCGCATCCTGCACGGAGGAGATGCGCTGTGCAATGATGATCTTGGTGGTGCCGGGGATCTCCTCCCGGAAGGCCTTGCGGATCTTGGCATCGGTGGCGGTATCCACGGCGCTGGTGCTGTCGTCCAGGATCAGCACCTTGGGCTTGCGCAGCAGCGCACGGGCAATGGTCAGGCGCTGCTTCTGGCCGCCGGACACGTTGGAGCCGCCCTGCTCGATCCAGGTATTGTACTTGTCGGGGAAGCGCTCGATGAACTCATCGGCGCAGGCCAGCCTGGCCACCCGGATGCACTCTTCCTCGCTGGCGTTCTCATCGCCCCAGCGCAGGTTGTCGAGGATGGTGCCGCTGAACAGAACGTTCTTCTGCAGCACCATGGAGACCTCCCGGCGGAGGACATCCAGGCTGTAATCCTTAACGTCCACGCCGCCCACCTTGACAGAACCGGTCTCGGCATCATACAGGCGGGGGATCAGCTGCACCAGGCTGGATTTTGCACTGCCGGTGCCGCCGATGATGCCCAGCGTCTCGCCCGGCCGGATGCTGAAGGTGACATCGTTCAGGACAGGCTGGCCGGAGCCGTGCTTATACTTAAAGGTAACGTGCTCGAACTCGATGCCGCCATCCCTGACCTGCTGCACAGGTGCCTTGGGGGCGGGCAGGTCGGTGGTCTCATCCAGCACTTCCACGATACGGCGGGCAGAAGCGGCGGACATGGCAATCATCACAAAGGCCGTGCTCAGCATCATCAGGGCCATCAGGATGTTCATAATGTAACCGAACAGGGCGTTCAGCTGGCCGGTGGTGATCGCACCGTTCAGGATGTAATGCGCGCCGAACCAGCTCAGGGCAATGTTGCAGCCGTACACAGAGACCAGCATGGCGGGATTGTTGAAGCTCAGGCGGCTCTCGGCGTGGACGAACTGCTTGTACAGGCTCTCGCAGGCCTTGGTGTACTTCTCGTTCTCAAAGTGCTCCCGGACAAAGCTCTTGACCACGCGGATGGCCGAGACATTCTCCTGCACGGAGGCGTTCAGGTTATCGTAGTTCTTGAACACCTTATCAAAGATGCCGAAGGTGGGGACCATAATGCCTGCCAGCACTGCCACCAGGAACACGATCGCCACCAGGAACACCATGGTCAGCGAGCGGCTGATCATGGAGGCCATGATCAGCGCGAAAACCAGATGGACGGGGGCACGCACGCACATGCGCTCGATCATCTGGAACGCGTTCTGCAGGTTGGTCACGTCGGTGGTCATACGGGTGACCAGACCGGCCGTGGAGTACTTGTCGATGTTGGAGAACGAGAAATGCTGGATGTTCTCATACATCGCATCGCGCAGGTTGCCTGCAAAGCCGGTGGATGCCGTGGCGGCAAACCTGCCGGCCAGCACGCCCAGCAGCAGGGCAATGGCCGCCACCAGGAAGGTGAGCAGGCCGTACTTGACAACGGCGTTCATATCGCCCTTTTCAATGCCCTGGTCAATGATAAAGGCCATGATGGTGGGCAGCAGCACATCCATGATGGCTTCCAGAGCAGAGAAGATCGGTGTCAGGATCGCGGCGCGCTTGTACTCGCCCAGATGTGACACAAGTTTTTTGATCATCTGTTGTAATCCTCCTGAAGTTTATTTGCAGGGGTCATTCCAGCCCCTTGCGCAGCTTGTTCAATAACCGCAGAAGCTCTGCGTTTTCCTCTTCCGTCAGCAATCCGGCCACAAACTCATCGGTCTGGTGCAGGGAGAGCATCGTCTTTTCGTGGACGCGGCCTCCCTCTTCCGTCAGGATCAGCCGTTTCAGCCGGGCATCCTGCGGCACGCTCTGGCGCTCGATGTAGCCCTTGCGCTCCATCAGCTGCAGGATGTTCGTCACAGTCGAGCGTGTGATGGAGAACTCCCGCTCGATATCGCGCTGGTACACGGGGTCGTTCTTGTGCCAGTAGAGGTAGCTCATGATCCAGTCGTGCATGGGGGTCACGTTGTCCACGTTGTTCTCCCGATGGAACTGGTTGATCTTGCGGAAGATCAGGTTGTTCACCCGGCGCACCTGTGCCGGGATGACCTGCGGCGGCTCCCATGGAGGATTGCAGCAGGGCTGTTTGTTGCTTTCATCGTGCATAATGGTTTTCCTTTTGAATTGTTTGTGACAGGATTGTTTCCTTTATAACTGTTTGATGCCGTACAATATCATAACGCACGATTCGATCATTGTCAATAGGAGACGCAAAATAAAATCCAGAAGCGCCCCACCGAACGGCAGGGCGCTTCCACTGGGCGCTGATTTTGCTTCTGCTGGCTCAACAGCCCTTGCTTTCTGACCAGAATATGCTTTAATAAAAGCAACTACGGGCACTGCGCCCCCGAATACTGCAAGGAGAACCCTATGGAACAACGGAACACCCGCCTGCGGAACGCGGGCTTCGTCACCTTCTTTTTCAGCGGCATCTGCACCATTTCCAGTGGTGTGGTGGTCAGCCTGCTGCAGGAAGAATACGGCTTTGCCTACGGCATGACCGGCACCCTGCTCAGCCTGCTGAGCATCGGCAACCTGCTGGCGGGCCTGCTGGCCGGTGCGCTGGTGGGAAAAATGGGCATGAAGCCAAGTGTCCTGCTGCTGACCATCGGCTATGCGGTGGGCTACGGCCTGATGGGCCTGACCGGCCTGCCCATTCTGCTGGCGCTGGCCTTCTTCATTGTAGGCATTGCCAAGGGCAGTGTCCTGAACACCTGCACCATCCTTGTCAGCGGCAACTCTGCAGACCGCACCCGGGGCATGAACACCATGCACGCCTGCTACGCCTGCGGTGCCCTGCTCTGCCCCTTTCTGATCTCTGCCGCTGCCAGGGTCAGCACCACGCTGGCCGTGCTGGCGCTGGCAGCGCTGGGTCTGGTGCTCTGGCTGGTATACCTGTTCACCCCCATGGCAGGCCGCGCCAAGGCCAAAGAAGCTGTCACCGATTGGAGCTTTTTGCGCTCCTCCCGCTTCTGGCTGCTCACCGGCCTGCTGTTCTGCCAGAACGCCGCCGAGCAGAGCGTTGTGGGCTGGATGGTCACCTACTTCAAGGACAGCGGCATCATTGCAGGCACGCTGGCGGCCTATACCGTCACCGTGATGTGGGGTGCCACCCTGATCGGCCGCCTGCTCATCGCCTTTGTGTTCCCGCTCCGGCAGCCCCGCAAGGCCATGGTGTTTATGGCGGTTTTCTGCACAGCCTTCTACTTTGCCATGATGCAGACCCACAGCCAGCTGCCTGCCATCCTGCTGCTGTTTGCCTTTGCCTTCTCCATGGCCGGTATGAACCCCACCGCCGTGGCCAGCGCCGGTAAAATGACCACCGTGACCAGCATGGGCATCATGCTGCCGGTGGCATCCAGCGGCGCGATCCTGATGCCCTGGGTCATCGGCAAGGTAGCTGAAAGCGCCGGTCTTGCTGTTGGTATGGCAACCAACATCGTGCCCTGTGTGGGGCTGATCGTCTTTGCAATTCTGGTGTCCAGAATGCGGGAGGAGTAAACCTCTCCTGGCAGGAGAGGCAAGCAGCAGGCGACTGAGCGGTTCATCCCCTCGCCTTTGCGCTGAACTCACACCCACAGTAATCCTGACGGTAAAGCCCGTACTCCTCCGAGAGCTGGAGAGAGCGCAGGTAGCCGTTCTGCTTTTTGAAATCCGAGGGCAGGTGCCTGATGCCGAATTCGGCTTCAAGCTCCTGCCCGATTTGATTGATGCGGGCAGCATCCTTGTGGGGGCTGATGGAGAGCGTGGTGGTGAACCAATCAAAGCCGTGCTCCTTTGCGTACTGTGCCGCCCGGCGCATCCGCAAACGGTAGCAGACGGTGCACCGCCCGCCCCGCTCCGGCTCGTTTTCCAGCCCCTGCACAGCCGTGTAGAACTCCTGCGGGTCGTAGTGGTCCTCGATGACCGTGACCCCCAGCGGGTGCGCCTGCGCCACAAACTTTTTCAGCTCCTCGCCCCGGCGGTAGTATTCTTCGGCAGGCCAGGTGTTGGGGTTATAGTAAAGCACCGTGATCTCAAAATACCGGCACAGCTTTTCCAGCACGGCGCTGGAACAGGGCCCGCAGCAGGCGTGGAGCAGCAGCTTTGGCCGCTGCGGCCCCAGCGTTTTCAACACTTCGTCCATCTGCTGTGCAAAATTCAACTGTTTTGACATCGGTTTCATCCTTTGTTATACTTGCTTTGATTCAAATAGCTCCCTCCTGCTGCCTCGCCAAAAGAGCCGCAGCTGCCGGAAGGGGCATCCCGGTCATATTATATCACATTTTATCTAATAGGAGAACTGCGATGACAAACGAGAAGATTGCCCGCATCAACGAGCTGGCAAAAAAGAGCAAGACCACCGGCCTGACCGATGCCGAAAAGGCAGAGCAGCAGGCCCTGCGGCAGGAGTATGTTGCGGACGTAAAGGCCAGCCTGCGCGCCCAGTTGAACAACACCTCGATCAAAGAGCCGGATGGCACTGTGCACAAGCTGGGGAAGAAGAACTGAAGCAGCATCACGAAGAGGAGTGCCTGGCGGATCATTGAGAGAAAAGTGTTTCTTCCCTCTTTTTTTGTTCCGCGTTTCGTGCTATACTATAATTGTATTGTTGCGGACATTTCCGCGGGCGGTACAGATTCCCAAGGTGGCGTATCCCGGGCAAGGTGCACGGAAAAGGCTGTCTTTTGAAAAAATGATAAAGAGGTCATTTATTATGCTTACTGCAATTACGGGTATCAACTGGGGCGATGAGGGCAAGGGCCGCATGGTCGATCTGATCAGCCAGGAGTATGACATCGTTGCACGGTATCAGGGCGGCAACAACGCAGGCCACACCGTGAAGAACGAGCGCGGCAAGTTCGTGCTGAACCTGCTGCCCTCCGGCATCCTGCGCCCCAACGTTGTCTGCGTGATGGGCAACGGTATGGTCATCGACCCGCACCATCTGGACGGCGAGATCAACAAGCTGCGGGAGCAGGGCATCACCATCACCCCCGATAACCTGAAGATCTCTGACCGGGCCACCATCACCATGCCCTACCATGTCGATCAGGACGGCCTGGAAGAGGCCCGCCTGGCCAAGACCGGCGCACAGTTCGGCTCCACCAAGCGCGGCATCGCCTACACTTACGGTGACAAGTACATGAAGAAGACCCTGCGCATGGGCGACCTGCTCCACCTGGACGACAGCGTGAAGAAGCGCCTGGTGACCATGGTGGATTCCAAGAACCTGGTGATGGAGGGCAGCTACCACTCCGCCCCCATCAGCGTGGACGAGATGTGGGCATGGCTGGAGAAGTATGCCGCTATCTTCAAGGATTACATCTGCGACGTGGGCCAGTATCTGGCTGACGCAGATGCCGCCGGCAAGAAGGTGCTGTTCGAGGCCCAGCTGGGCGCTCTGCGCGACATCGACTTCGGCATCTACCCCTACACCACCTCCTCCAACGTCATCGGCGCTTACGCCCCCATCGGCGCAGGCATCCCGGGCCACAAGCTGACCAACAGCATCGGCGTGATGAAGGCTTACTCCTCCTGCGTGGGCGACGGCCCCTTTGTCACTGAGCTGGCCATGACCGAGGAAGAGAAGCACGCCCTGCGCGAGGCTGGCCACGAGTACGGTGCAGCCACCGGCCGTCCCCGCCGCGTTGGCCCCATCGACCTGGTGGCAAGCCACTACGGCGTGTTCTGCCAGGGCTGCGATGAGGTTGCCCTGACCCTGCTGGACGTGCTGGACTACATGGAGAAGATCCCCATGGTCACCGGCTACAAGCTGACCGACGGCACCATCACCAAGCGCTTCCCCATGGGCATGGCTCTGGACACCGCACAGCCCGTGGTGGAGTATCTGCCCGGCTGGCACTGCGATATCACTGCCGCCCGCAAGTGGGAGGATCTGCCCCAGGAAGCCCGCGATTACGTTGAGTATCTGGAAAAGGCTATTGGCTGCAAGATCACCTACATCTCCGTGGGTGCCGAGCGTGAGGCCTACATCCACCACAACGTCTGATCCGCGCCACAGAACCCGCCGCATTGAAAAGGAAACGTGACTATGTTTGATATCATCACGGACAGCGCCTGTGACCTGACCCCTGAGACGGCCGCAACGCTGAATATTGAGATCATCCCCTTCTATGTCTCGCTGGACGGTGAGCACTACCGCAAGGAAGGCAAGGAGATCGCCGTGCGCGATTTCTACCAGTTCATGGTAGATAACCCTGCGGCCTACCCCAAGACCAGCCTGCCTTCGCTGGAGGATTTTGAAACCGCCTTCCGGGCCCATGCCGAGGCGGGCCGCCCGGTGCTCTGCATCTGCTTTACCAGCAAGATGAGCGGCTGCGTGGGCAGTGCCCGCAACGCCCGGGAGCTGGTGCTGGAGGATTTCCCCGATGCTAAGATCGAGGTCATTGACAGCACCGCCGCCACCGTGACGGAGTCCATCGTGGTGGAAAACGCGGTAGCCATGCGGGATGCAGGCTGTACGCTGGACGAAGCCGTGACCTGGCTGGAAGCGGAAAAGATCACCAACCAGATCTTCTTCACGGTGGGTAATCTGGACTATCTTATCAAGGGCGGGCGCATCGGCAAAGTCACGGGCCGTGCCGCCAACATTCTGGGCATCAAACCCATGATCCTGTTCAAGGAGGGCGAGATCTTCTCCGCTGGCGTGGCCCGCGGCCGCCAGAAGAGCTTTGAGAAGGCCCTCGACCTGCTGATGACCTATCTGGCCGAACACAACGGCACACCCGACGACTACTGCATCACGGTGGGCTACGGCTACGATGCCGACGAGGGCAAGCGGCTCTGGATGCAGACCCGCGCCGCCCTGCGCGCCAAGTACCCCACCTGCGAGTGCAATGTGGTCCTGCTGCAGATCGGCTGCACCATTGCCGTGCACACCGGCCCCTATGCGTTGGGCATGGGCGTGATGCGGCGGTGGAAAAAACAGTAACTCCCTCAGTCGCCTCCGGCGACAGCTCCCTCTAGGAGGGAGCCTTACGGCAGCGAAAAGCCTCCCTCTGAGAGGGAGGTGGCATTGCGTCAGCAATGACGGAGGGAGTTCCCACATAGTAAAAAAGAAGCCCCGACGAATGTCGGGGCTTCTTTTTGTTTTTCAGCCTTGATTTTTACGATGCACGATCACAGAAGACGGTGACACGGGTCTTGCCGCCGTAGGTGCAGGTGTACAGCACCAGGGCGTAGCCGCTGTGTTCCACTTCCTCCACACTGTGGGGGTCAAGCACTTCGACCTTGTTCACGACGTACTCATTCACGATGCCGTCCATATCGGTGAAGATAACGCTGTCCCCCGCTGTGAGGGAGGTCAGCTTGCCGAAATGGCTCTCGTAGTTGTGCGCCGCAATGACCAGATCATCGGTGCGGGAAGAGCCGAACTGGCGGCAGGGGGCGATCTTCAGGCGGGGGTAGCTCCACTCGCTCATCACCGGCAGATCAATGCCGATGGCGGGAATGGAGATCTCACCCACATATTCGTTGCCGTCGATCTCCACCACCGGGAGCTCGGAGTCCAGGGGGCCGCTCTCTGCCTCCGGTTCCGGGGTCTCCACCTTCTGCTGAAGGTCGGCCACCACGGTCTGAGCCTCGGCACCGGCGTGGGCATCCTCGTAGCGGTTGTAGGCGTACAGGCCGCCAGCCGCCAGCAGGAGCACCACACCCAGCACGATGCAGACAAGCCCGGGGGATACTTTACGCATTCTTTTCACGTTTCTTGCTGCGCTCCATCAGGTAGGCACCCACGGCCACCAGCACCAGACCGCTTGCCGTCAGAACAGGTATGGGCCAGTTCAGCTGACCGGTCTGGATCAGTTTGGGACCTTCGGCCGGGCGGGCATCCGCCACCACGCTGGCCGGGGCGGTGGGCTCCGGTGCACTAGGGGTGGTGGTTTCAGTCACGGTCGGGCGGGCATCTGCCGGGGCCGGGTTTTCCGG
>NZ_JAFREI010000025.1:0-29559 GCF_017377595.1 Faecalibacterium sp. Marseille-Q0746
GGGCGGCAAAGCGGCCCCGGCGGTCGGGGGCGAACTCGGCAATGAAATCGTTGTCCCGGTAGAGGCGGACGCTCTCGGCGTTGGTGAACACCCAGCAGGCCCCGGCAAAGCCGCCGGGGTGGTCGCCCAGCGCCATGCTGGAAGAGACCTCGAACACCACGTCCGAAGGGGAGCGGGGCGTTTTCTGGCTTGCATAGACGGCGGCAGAGAGCTTCGGGTTGCGGAACAGATCCGTCACGCCGTGGTAGCAGATGCGGTCGCCGCTGCCGAACTCGCGGTGGGTGTTGTAATCGGCCATGCACCAGCCAAGGGCACCGGCCACGCCCTGCTGGGCAATGGCATCGTTGAGGACGGCGGCGTGGCGCAGAGCCTGTGCCAGCCGGTGCGGCTCGTCGTCAAAGGCTTTGGCCGGGAACTGCTGGCCCCCGAACTCGCTGATGAGGTAACCCTTGCGGAGGTCAGGCGTAACGGCAGACCGGGGCTCGCAGCCAGGGCCGCGGCCGGAATAGGAGTAATCGTTGTAGGCGTAAACGTCCTCGAGCAGTTGGCTCTTGCGGGCGATCCGCACGCCGCCGGTGGGGCGGGTGGGGTCCAGCCGATGGACGGCTTCGTTGGTGCGCTTGTAAAAGGCCTCGTTATCGGAACTGCCGTTCACCCGCACGCCCCACAGGAACACGCTGGGGTGGTTGCGGCACTGGCAGACCATCTCGCGGCAGTTCTGCAATGCCTGGGCCTGCCAGGCTTCATCCCCGATGTGCTGCCAGCCGGGCATCTCCACGAACACCAGCAGGCCCAGCTCATCGCAGGCATCCAGAAAAGCCGGGCTCTGGGGGTAGTGGCTGGTGCGCACTGCATTGCAGCCCAGCTGCTTTTTCAACAATTGGGCATCCAGCTGTTGAATGCTGTCCGGCATGGCATAGCCCTGATAGGCGTAGCTCTGGTGCCGGTTCAGGCCCCGCAGCTCCACCCGCTGGCCGTTCAGATAAAAGCCCCCGGCCACGAACTGGATGGTGCGGAAGCCGAACCGGGTGCTCTTTTCGTCCAGCACCCGGTCGGGCAGACCGCTGGTGCCGGGCCGGATGAGCCGGACGGTCAGGGTATAGAGGAAGGGGTGCTCCACGCTCCAGGGGTGCACGCCGTTCAGGGTGCCCACAATGGGCAGGCTGAGCTCACCGCTGTACAGGGCTCTGCTCCCGGCGGGGCTGCGGATCTCGGCCTGCAGGGTGCAGCCGATGGTCTCGCCCACTGTGGAGGAATAGATGCGGAAATCGCCCTCGGCCTGCGCCTCGATGAAGATGTCACGCAGATAGGCGGGCTCCTTCACGTCCAGACTGACGGCCCGGTAGATGCCGCCGTAGGTCAGAAAATCGATCTGCCCGCCGAAGGGGGGAATGTTCAGGTCCTCCCGGCTGTCGCACCGGACAGCCACCACATTTTTTTGGCCCAGCAGCAGCGATTCGGTCAGGTCCACAGTGAAAGCGGTGTAACCGCACCCGTGGTGGAACACCCGCCGCCCGTTGCAGAACACGGTGGCATCGTGGGCCACGGCTCCAAAGGTCAGCAGTACCGTGCGGCCCTGCCACTCTTTGGGCGCAAAAAACTCCCGCCGGTAGCCGGACACCCGCTGGTATTCGTTCTCGTTGCAATAGTTGTAGGGCAGCGTTTTGACCGTGTGGGGCAAGCGCACCGGCTCCAGCTCCACCCCGGTGCATTCGGGGCGGACGATGGCGGGATCAAAGGTGGGGGCAAACAGCCAGCCGTCGTTCCAATCGTAGTGTTCCATAGCCTGTCTCCATCGCTCTGCACAAAAAAATTCTTACCCTTATGCTACCACAAAGTTGTGAACGAAAAAAGCACTCCGTCCCTTATTTTTTCCGTTTTTGCAGAAAAAGCTGTTAAAATCAGAAACGCCCCTGCCGACAAGGACAGAGGCGCAAAGGAAATATCAGAATCTGGGAAGGTCGTAGGCACGCATAGCAGGATGTTTGTGGGAAATCTGCTCTTCCGTAGAAACTACGCTGGTGCCAAACTTACAGGATTGACATTGATAAATTTCAACATGAGTGCGATTCTCGACCGAATCATTATATCGGGGATCGCGTCCCTGACAAGGAATAAAATTGACTGTATACCAGGAAGCATAATACTCATCCACACAAATCATATCGCTCTGTCCGCAATATTCGCAGACAAGGGACACGGTTTCGGCAGTTGTTGTAGCATTTACAGAACGAGCCTGAGACACTGCGAATGCGGGAAGAACACATAGACTTGCCAGAAGAAAAGCGGCGAAAAATGCGGAAAGAATCTTTTTCATGGTAAACGCCTCCTTTTTGAGAAAGTATGGGGGTGAACTTCTCTGATCTCATCTTCATTATAGCATGGATCGCAGAAAGAGAAAATTGTGAGAGGAACAGAAAAAAGAGAGCTCTTTTTATGCGGATTGACGACAAAAAACGCCCCTGCCAGGGAGGACAGAGGCGCAGGGAAAACACAGGGTTCAGCGGATGAAATTGGTCATGGGGCGGCGGGGATTTTCGGGGTGGGTGATGCCGTTTGCTTTGCCCAGTTCGATGCACTTGAGCAGCCAGGCCATGTTGCGGCCCAGCTCCCGCATCACGGCGCAGCCCTCTTCATCCTCCAGTACCTGCTCGGGCTTGGAGCCGTGCACCATGGGCCAGTAGGAACCGCTGACCAGCGGCATGTGGAAGAACTCGGGGTACTTCACCAGCTGGTCCAGCGTGGTGGTGGTGCCGGCGCGGCGGGCCGAAGCGCAGATGGCAGCTGGCTTGTAGGCCAGATACTTGCCGCCCGCGTAGGCCAGACGATCCATGAAGCTGGTCATGTTGCCGGAGGCGGACGCATAGTGGACAGGTGTGCCGAACACAAATGCATCGGCGGTCTTGGCCTTTTCGATGGCCTCGTTGACCACGCCGCCGAACACGCAGCCCTTACCGGCGGCACAGCCGCCGCAGCCGATGCAGCCGCCCACCGGCTTTGTGCCGACGTTCAGGATCTCGGTCTCGATGCCGCTGGCATTCAGCTCCCCGGCGATCAGGGACAGGGCGGTATAGGTGCAGCCCTTCTCGTGGGGGCTGCCGTTGATGAGCAGGACTTTCATAAGCAGATACTCTCCTTTTTTGGCAAAACGCGCCGCACATGGGACGCTTTGCCCTGATTTTAGCACAATTGCACCCTGAGTGCAACGCGTGCCCTTGACAAAGAGTTGCGTTTTGACGATAATATGGAGATACGAAAACACGAAACAGCTGCTGGCCGGGCAGGGGGCCCGGACAGCGGGAGAAGGAGGCAGATACATGCGCGTTATTGCAGGAGAAGCACGGGGCCGCAGGCTGGAAGCCCTGCCCGGCACCGAGATCACCCGCCCGACGATGGATCAGGTCAAGGAGGCCATGTTCAGCATCGTCCAGTTCGACCTGCCCGGTGCCCGGGTGCTCGACCTCTACGCAGGCAGCGGCCAGCTGGGCATCGAGGCCCTGAGCCGGGGTGCGGCCCGGTGCGTGTTCCTGGACGAGAACCGGGAGGCCGTGAACATCGTGATGAAGAACTGCAAGAACTGCGGCGTGTTTGACCGCAGCCGGGTCAACATCGGCGAGGCGGCACGGTATCTCTCCGCCTGCCATGAGCAGTTCGACATCGTGCTGCTGGACCCGCCCTTCCACAACGGCACGCTGGAAAAGATCCTGCCCGGCGTGGATAAATGCCTTGCCCCGGGCGGCATCGTGATCTGCGAGAGTGAGACCGGCCTGGTGCTGCCTGCCGAGGTGGGCGGCATGACCCTGAAAAAACAGTATAAATACGGCAAAGTCCTGCTGTGGAAGTATGGTAAGCCCCGGCAGAGCGCTGGAGAGGGAGATGCGGAATGAACGTAAACGAGCTTTTGGATACCATTGAGGATACGCTGGAGGAGAGCGCCGGAATGCCCCTTTCGGGCGGCAAGCGCATCGTGGATGTGGAGCAGATCCGGGATTATCTGGACGAGATCCGCCAGAACCTGCCTGTGGAGCTGCGGCAGGCCCAGTCCATTGTCAGCGACCGTGCTCAGCTCATCGAATCGGCCAACGCACAGGCGCAGGCCATTGTAAAAAAGGCCGAGGAGCGCGCCCGTGTGCTGGTGAGCGAGGCCGAGATCGTCAAGGCAGCCCAGCAGCGCGCCGGAGAGATCGTCTCCGCCGCCCAGACCGAGGCCCGCACTGTCCGCCAGACCGTGACCGACTACTGTGATAATATGCTCAAGACCACGGAAGAGACGATGGCGGAAAACGCCGCACAGGTCAAAAATGTCCGTGCAAACCTGCGCCAGAGCCCCCGGAAACAGCTCTGATGCGGGAATGTGAAATTTCCCGGTGAGAGCTTCCGGCCCCTGCAAGCAAAAATGACGGCTTGCAGGGGCTTTTTTTGGTACATTTTGAGAGAAAAAACAAAAGGGAAACTCTTGCAATCAGGGGCCTGTTTTGTTACAATAAAATTGTATCCTCAAGGCTGACCGGGCCACAAACTCCCGGCAGGCCGCAGGCCGCTTTCCCGGGCAGCAGCTTCGGGCAGAAAAGGGCGGCAGATGCAGGATCTTATCTGAGTTTTGAAAGGAGGCTGGGAACATGGACACAGAAAAAACAGCACAGCCCTTTGACCCGGCCTCGTTTGAGCATGTCCCGGTGCTGCTGAACGAGTGCCTGGACGGCCTGAAGATCGACCCGGCGGGCACCTATCTGGACGGCACGGCGGGCGGCGCGGGGCACTCCCGCCAGATCGCCCTGCGGCTGAACGGCGAGCAGGGCGGCAGGCTCATCTCGCTGGATCAGGACCCCGATGCCGTGCAGACGGCCCGGGCCCGGCTGGCGGGCCTGCCTGCCACCGTGGTGCAGATCAACTTCCGCTATGCCGGACAAGCTCTGGAGCAGCTGGGCATTGAAACGATCAACGGCGCGCTGCTCGATCTGGGCGTGTCCAGCCATCAGCTGGATGACGCGGCCCGGGGCTTTTCCTACCGGGCAGATGCCCCGCTGGACATGCGGATGAGCCAGGAGGGTGAGACGGCCGCCGATCTCGTGAACAGCGAGAGCCGGGAGGAGCTGGCCCGCATCCTGCGGGATTACGGCGAGGAGCCCTTCGCCTGGCAGATCGCGGGCAGGATCGTGGAAGCCCGGGAAACTGCCCCCATTGAAACGACATTGCAGCTGGCGGATATCGTGGCCAGCGCTATGCCCCCGGCGGAGCGCCGGAAGAACAAAAACCCCTCCCGCCGCACCTTCCAGGCACTGCGCATTGCGGTAAACCATGAGCTGGACGCACTGGAAGAGGGGCTGGACACCATTTTTGCGCATCTCGCACCGGGTGGAAGACTTTGCGTGATCACCTTCCACTCGCTGGAGGACCGGCTGGTCAAGAACAAGTTCCGCCGCTGGTCCACCGCCTGTACCTGCCCGCCGGAGTTCCCGGTGTGCGTCTGCGGCGGCAAAGCCAAGGCAAAGCTGATCACACGCAAACCCATTGAAGCCAACACGCAGGAGCTGGAAGAGAACCGGCGCAGCCGCTCGGCCCACCTGCGGGTTTTGGAAAAGATCTGAGGGCGGCAAAGCCCCGGAGATGTGAGGAGGAGATCACCATGGGTCAGGCAGCATACGATATGACAGAGGTTCGGCGCAGAAGAGCGCCGCAGGCACAGCCCAAAGTTCCGCTGCGGGTAGAAAAGGGCGGCAAAAGGCGGCTGAACCCCGTGCGGGCCGCCATGCAGCACGCGCTGCAGCTGGTGGGCGCGGCTTTGCTGGTGGGCTTTGCGGTAAGCCTGCTGTGGAGCGAGGCGCAGCTGGTGGAGCTGAACTCTCAGATCCAGAGCGCCAAGGCAGAGCTTGTGAGCGAGCAGAGCCAGTATACATACTACAACAGTGCCCTGAACAGCCGCACCAACATCACAAGTGTTGAGGAGACCGCCACACGCCTGGGGCTGATGAAGATCGACCAGAGCCAGATCACCTACATCCGGCTGGATGAGGGCAGCGTTCTGGTGCGCAAGGCATCCGCTGTGCGGCAGTGGTCGGATCTGCTCCACGATGGGGCAATGACCATTCTTGCCTCTGTCAGAACGGCAAAATAAACCAAACAACGAAAAGCGTGCGGCAGCGCACGCTTTTTCGGTTTTCTTCGGGAGTACGCAATGCAAACACCATCCTCCAATCCCAAAAAGAACAGTGCCCGCCGCCGCAGTGCGGACCCGCACGCACGGCTCAGTGCCCGGCTGCGTCATATCAGCTTTGGTGCCGCCGTGCTTCTTGTGGTGGTCGCCGCGCTGACCGTGATCTACAGCCTGTACAAGATCCAGATCCGCGACGGTGCCACCTACCGCCAGTACGCCGCCGAGCAGCAGCTGCTGGACAGCACCATTCAGGCCACCCGCGGTGAGATCTACGACACCAGCGGCATCACGCTGGCTTCCACCAGCGTGGTCTGGACCATCTGGGCCGACCCCTCTTACAGCACGGCCCTGTATACCACCACCACCGATCAGGACACCAAGGCGGAGACCCGCACCATCGATGAGGCCGCCATGAAGGAGGTCTGCACCCAGATCACCCTGCGCCTGCTTTCGGGCGACGGCGAGAGTCTGGACAGCGTGGACACCACTTCGGCAGAGTACCAGACCCAGTATCAGGCGGTCTGCGATGCCCTCTCCCAAAACGAAAGCTCCTATCAGGTGCTGGCCACCAAGGTCAACAACGCCATCAAGCTCTCCATTGAAGAATACGTCAAGACCTACAACAAGGCCCACAGCAAGAGCGGAAAATCCGCCGGTGCGTTGGAAAAGATCCTGGCCAAGCTGGGGCTGGGCCAGCAGGAGGGCGACGACGGCACCCCCACTGTCCGCAAGGGACGGGTGTCGGTGTCGGCCTCCAAGGGCTTCCAGCGGGATTACCCCTACGGCCGCTTTGCCGCCGCCGTGCTGGGCTTCTGCAATGCGGATGGTCAGGGCGTGTACGGTCTGGAAAACTCCTATGAGTCCACGCTGGCCGGTGTGAATGGCCGCACCATCACCCTGCGCAACGCCTACGGCAACGCCATTGCCGATGAAAACGCCACCACCTACGCCGCCAAGGACGGTTCCAATCTGGTGCTCTCGCTGGATGTGAACATTCAGGAGGTGGTGGAGCGCTACCTGAACGAGGCCGTGGCGGCCAACACCGTTGAGAACCGCGGCTGCGCCATTGTGATGAATGTCAAGACCGGTGCCATCCTTGCCATGGCCTCCAAGCCGGACTTTGACCCCAATGACCCACAGGATTTCAGCGCCAATCTGGCCTACCTGACGGAGCAGGTGCAGGCTGAGCCGGAGCTGTACACCATCTACAAAAAAGACGAGAACGGCAATTACCTGCGGGACGAGAACGGCCAGAAGATCGCGGATGAGGAAGCCGACTACACCGGCACCTACCGGGATATCCAGTGGAAGAACAAGACCATCACCGAGCTGTACTACCCCGGAAGCGTGTTCAAGGTCATCACCGCCGCCATGGGTGTGGACAGCGGCAAGGCGACCTATTACACCACCCTGAACTGCTCCGGTGCTTACAGCGTGGCAAAGCAGACCTACCACTGCGCCGGCAGAAAGTCGCACGGGGCCCAGAATCTGGCCGAGGCCCTGCGCAACAGCTGCAACATCTACTTCATCCAGCTGGGCCAGCGCGTGGGTTCCAGCCTGTTCTATGATTACTTCGATGCCTTCGGCTTTACCGAGCGCACCGGTGTGGACCTGCCCAATGAGACCAGCTTCATGCAGTATTACAGCAAGAGCCGTCTGGGCGAGGTGGAGCTGGCCTCCTCCGCCTTTGGTCAGGCCATGGCCGTGACCCCGCTGCAGGTGTGCACCGCCATCTCGGCGGCAGTCAACGGCGGCTATCTGGTCACCCCCCATGTGGTGGATAAGATCACGGACCAGAACGGCAATGTGGTGCAGGAGATCGGCACCAACATCCGCCGTCAGGTCATCAGCGAGAGCGCCAGCGAGACCATCCGCCAGATCATGGAGTTTGAGGTGGGCGACGGCACCCAGGGCGGCGGCGGCAACGCCTACGTTGCAGGCTACCGCATCGGCGGCAAATCCGGCACCTCCGAGCAGCTGAACATGGACCGCCGCGCCGATGGCGACTACAAGAAGGTGGCATCCTTTGCGGCTGTCCTGCCCGCCAACGACCCGGAGATCCTGGTCTATGTCATGCTGGACGACCCCAACAATGCCCGCACCGACTATTCCTCCATTCTGGCAGCTCCGGTGGTGGGCAACATCATCAGTGAGATCGCGCCCTATCTGGGCATCGCCACCGACGGCGTGGACCGCAGCGGCACCACCGTCAAGGTGCCCAACCTGACGGGCAAGGAGTGGAGCAACGCGCAGGTGCAGCTGAACATCAAGGGCTTGAAGCATCACCTGGCCGAGAGCGAATCCGACCAGACCGCCGCCCTTGTTACCTACCAGTACCCCCGCGCGGGGGCAGAGGTGCCCTACGGCACCACCGTTTATCTGTATACCGATACCTATGAGGGCAAGCACGCCGAGGTGCCGGACGTGACCGGCAAGAGCGCGGACTTTGCCCGGCAGATGCTGAACGCCGCAGGGTTCAACTGCACAGTCGAAGGCTCCGGCACGGTCCAGAGCCAGAGTGAGGCACCCGGCTCCAGCGTCCAGCAGGGAACCATCGTACATCTGATCTGTGGATAAAGGGGAATGAGAGTATGGAAGCAATTGCAGCAAACATCCTGTTGGAGGGCCTGGCCGTCAACGCGCTGGCCCAGTGCGAGACCCCGGTCACGCTGGTGACCACCGACAGCCGTGAGGTCTGCCCCGGGTGCATCTTTGTGGCGTTCCCGGGCGAAAAATTCGACGGCCATGATTTTGCCGCCAAGGCGCTGGAAAACGGCGCGCTCTGCGTGGTGCTGAACCACCCCGTGGAAGGCGTGCCGGAGGAGAAGAGCGTGATCTGCCCGGACAGCTACCACGCCATGATGGTGCTGGGGGCCAATTATCGCAGCCAGTTCCACCCCAAAGTGGTGGGCGTGACCGGCAGCGTGGGCAAGACCACCACCAAGCAGATGACCTACGCCGCCATTGCAGGCTTTGGCAGTACCATCAAGACCGAGGGCAACCAGAACAATGAGCTGGGCCTGCCCCGCACCATGTTCCGCATCGGCAAAGAGACCCAGTACGCCGTGGTGGAGATGGGAATGAGCCACGCCGGGGAGATCGAGCGCCTGAGCAAGTGCGCCCGCCCGGATGTAGGCATCATCACCTGCATCGGTGTGTCCCACATCGGCAATCTGGGCAGTCAGGAGAACATCTGCAAGGCAAAGCTGGAGATCTGCGCCGGTCTGCCGGAGGGTGCTCCGCTGGTGCTGAACGGGGACGACCCCTTCCTGCGCAAGGCCGTTCTGCCCGACCATGTCCGCCCGGTCTGGTTCAGCCTGGGCGATGAGAACGCCGATGTCTGTGCCCTGTCCATCCAGCAGGATGAAAAGGGCATGAGCTTTGTGCTGGAGGATCACGAGGAGGGGACTTTCCTCGTAAAGATCCCCGCCATGGGCCGGCATAATGTGGCCAACGCACTGGCTGCCTACTGCGCCGCCACCCGTCTGGGGCTGAATGCCCGCCGGGTCATTGCCGGTCTGGCCGACTTTGAGCAGACCGGGATGCGCCAGAAGGTGGTGCACGTCAGAGGCGTGGATGTCATTGAGGATTGCTACAATGCCAACCCCGACAGCATGAAGGCCGCGCTGGCCATGTTCAGGGAATATCCCTGCAAGCGCCGCTTTGCCCTGCTGGGCGATATGCTGGAGCTGGGCGATATCAGCCGCGCCGCCCACGAGGAGGTGGGCCGTCAGGCTGTGGAGAACAAGGTGGACTACCTCGTCACCTATGGCGAGCAGGCCAAGCGCATTGCCGTGGTGGCTGCTGCCAAGGGGCTGCCCACCCTCCATGCCGACACCTACGCTCAGGCCGCCGAGGCCCTGCTGAACAAAATGCAGCCCGGCGATGCCCTGCTGGTCAAGGCCAGCCGCGGCATGGCACTGGAAAAAGTGCTGGAGATCTTTTACAAGGAGTAACATCGAGCTATGATTCGTTTCGCCTTGATCGCCGCCTCAACGCTGGGGTTCTTCCTCACGGCGGCGCTCGGGAATCTGATGGTGCCGCTGCTGCGGGCGTTCCAGGGACGCTGGGATGAGCCCAAGGCCCGGCAGGCACCATCACCCAAGCAGGAAGCACCGGATGCCGAGCCGGAGCGCCCGCCGCAGGCCCCCACCATGGGCGGGCTCTGCCTGATGGTGGGGGTGCTGGCTGCTGTGGGCGTGGGCTGGACAGCCGCCTGTGTGGCTCAGCCTGAACTGCTGGGGGCTGAGAGCCTGTTCTCGGTCCGGCTGCTCACAGCGCTGCTGGGAGCTTTGCTCTTTGGCGGTGTGGGCCTGCTGGAGGATCTGGCCCGCATCCGCAACCGTTCCGTGCTGGGCCTGCGGCGGTACACCCGCCTTGGGCTGGAAGCCGCTGCCGGTGCCGTGGTGCTGGTGCTGCTGGGAGCCAAAGGCTGCCTTGCAGCCGGGATCACCCTGCCGGGTGTGGGCTATGTCGATCTGGGCATTGCCGCCCCGCTGCTGTGGGAAGGGCTGCTGGTCGCACTGGCCGAGTGTGCCCGCATTGCCGATGGCATGGACGGCATCGTCTGCGGCACATCCTTTGCGGCCATGCTGGGCCTGATGGGGGTGATGACCCTGCTGGGCTGGTTCCCGCTGGGCGTTCTGCCCGCCGCGCTGGCCGGTGCTCTGATGGCCTTCCTGCTCTGGAACTTCCCGCCCGCAAAGCTGCGGCTGGGCAGCGTGGGCAGCCTGTTTCTGGCCGGGATGCTGGGGTGCGTTCCCCTGTGCATCGGCTGGCCTGACCTTACCCTGCCGCTGGCCCTGCCCTTCTGGCTGGAGGGCGGCATGGTGGCCCTGCAGATCCTGGTCTGCAAGGCCAGCCGGGGCCGCAGGCAGCTGTTCCGCTCGGCACCGCTCCACCGCTGGCTGGAGCTGTGGGGCCAGAGCGCGGAACAGATCTTTTATACCTTTTGTGTCATTGCCATGCTGGGCGTGGCGCTGACCGTTCAGCTGGCAAAAATCAGTTAAGGAGGGGTGCAGTTTGGCAACACTCCGCAGAAAAAAAGCAGAGCCGTTTTCCGTCTTTCAGCGGGACCCCGGCCCCTGGCCGCCCATCCTGCTCAACTGGATGGCGACCCTGGCCATCATCATGGTGTTCGGGCTGGTCATGCTGTTCAGTGCAAGCTATACCACGGGCTATCTCCGCTTTGGGGACAGCTTCCATTACATCAAATCCCAGCTGCTCTGCACGGTGCTGGGCCTGGGCATGATGTTCCTGTTCTCCTATTTTGACCACCGTTTCCTGCGCAGAATGGTCAAGCTGGGCTATGTTGTCTGCCTGATCCTGCTGGTGCTGGTGCTGTTCAGCAGCCCCATCAATGGCTGCCGCCGGTGGATCAGCTTCGGCGGCCTGACCTTACAGGCCTCCGAGGTGGCAAAGTTTGAGATGATCTTGCTCACGGCAGACATCGCCGCCAGGACCCCGCAGATCAAATTCGGCGAGGTGCCCCTGCGCAAGTGGGTCCACCACAGCATCGTGGTGGAGCTCATCCGGCCCATCCTGTGGCTGGTGCCTGTCCTGATCCTGCTGGTGCTGGAGCCCCACATGTCGGGCATCCTGCTGACCACGGCCATCGTGGGCACCATCCTGCTGCTGGGCGGCAGCGGCGGCATCATTACCTGGGGCTGTGCCGGTGCCGCGCTGTTCCTGCTGGAGACTTTGCTGAAGCATGTGGACTCCATCGACTACCTGCAGAGCCGTCTGGACGGCTGGACGCAGGATCTTGACCGGATGACCAGCCAGACCAAGCAGAGCCTGTACGCCATCGGCTCAGGCGGTGCCACGGGGCTGGGCCTTGGCAACAGCATCGAAAAGCAGCTCTGGCTGCCGGAGAGCACCAACGACTTTATCTTCAGTGTCGTGTGCGAGGAACTGGGCTTCGTCGGCGCGGTGATCGTCATCGTGCTGTTCGTCCTCTTTCTGGTGCAGGGCTTCTGGATCGCCTTCCATGCCGAAAACCGGTTCTGCACGCTGGTGGGCATCGGCATCATGGCGCAGATCGCCTGGCAGGTGTTCTGCAACATCGCCGTTGTCACCAACACCCTGCCCAACACCGGCATTTCGCTGCCCTTCTTCTCCTCCGGCGGCACCAGTCTGATCCTGCTGCTGGCCGAGATGGGCGTTATGGTCAATATCGGACGCAACGGTGAACGGGCCCGTCTGGAACGGGAGGAAGCCCACGCCGAGCGGGAGCGCCAGCGCAAGGCAAAGACAATTGTGCTGGATACCGTGCGCAGAGCGCAGACAGAACAGTAAGGAGGAACCAAGATGCGTGTACTCATTGCAGCCGGCGGCACTGCCGGCCATATCAACCCGGCTCTGGCCATTGCGGGAGCCATCAAAAAAGCCGACCCCACCGCCGAGATCCATTTTGCGGGCCGGAAAGAGGGCATGGAGTACCGTCTGGTCACACAGGCGGGCTATCCCTTCCATCACATCGAGATCACCGGCTTTCAGCGGAAGCTGAGCCTGAACAATATCAAGCGGAACATCATTACCCTGTGGAACCTGGCACTCTCCGGCCCCAAGGCCAAAAAGATGATGAAGGACATCCAGCCCGACCTGGTCATTGGCTGCGGCGGCTATGTGTCCGGCCCGGTGGTGCGCTGCGCCGCCAGACAGGGCATCAAGACCGCCCTGCATGAGCAGAACGCCTTTCCCGGTGTGACCAACAAGCTGCTGGCCCCGGATGTGGACATCGTGTTCGCCGCTGTGCCCGCCGCCGTGGAAAAGCTGGGCGCACCCGAAAAGACCATCGTGGTGGGCAACCCCGTCCGGCCTGAGGTGTTCACTCAGGCGAAGAACCGGGAAGCCATCCGTGCCGAACTGGGCGCAGGCGACCGCACCGTGATCCTCTCCTTCGGCGGCAGTCTGGGTGCCCGCCGCGTGAACGAGGTGGTAGCCGACCTCTGCGCCTGGGAGCAGAAAAACCACAAGCCCGTCCTCCATCTCCATGCCACCGGCCAGTACGGCGTGCAGCTGTTTCAGGATCTGGAAAAGGAAAAGGGCTTTGCCCCCGGCGAGAGCCTTGTGGTGAAGGAATACATCAACAATATGCCCGAGCTGCTGGTTGCAGCGGACCTTGTCATCAGCCGCGCCGGTGCCCTGACACTGGCCGAGCTGGAGGCTGTGGGCCGTGCCGCTGTGCTCATCCCCAGTCCCAACGTGGCCGAGAACCACCAGTATTACAACGCCATGGAGCTGCAGAAGGCCGGCGCCGCTGTGGTCATTGAGGAAAAAGACCTGACCGGCGAAAAGCTGGTGCAGACCGTTTCCGGGATGCTGGCCCAGCCCGGCAAGCTGGCTGAGATGGGCCGCAATGCCCGGAGCCTGTCGGTGGACGACAGCCTGGACCGCATTGCGGATGCCCTGCTCAAGCTGGTCAAGACCCCGTAACGGAAGGAAAAAACAGAGGAAAGGAGGTGCAGCCGGATGCCGCAGAATGACCGGAACAGCCGGAACCGCAAGCGCCGCCGGGCCTACGATCAGGCCCGGGATGACCGGCGCGGCGGGCAGAGCACCCAGCGCCGCAGCAGCGCGGGTGCAGGCAGTGAACTGGGGTACAGCGGGTACGCAGGATATTCCTCCGGCGGCCACCCCATCACGAACCCCAATTATGACCCCGATGCGCCCCGCCCCAGCCGGTACACGGAGCGCACGGTGAACTACGGCTCCTACCCGGATAACAGCATCACCTTTCCCACCGGCGGGCGGAGCAGCCAGAGCGGCGCACAGCGCCCCCGCAGCGGGCAGAACGGCCAGCGGCGCACCTCCGGGGGCAATCAGCGGAACCGCCGCCCGTCTGGCGGCCAGAACCGGAACGCCCAGCGCTGCCCGCAGAACGCCCAGAATCGCAGCGGCCAGCGGATGCGGCCGGTGCAGGGGCAGAACGCCCGGTGTGACCCCGTCCGGCGGGAGGGCAGGAAAAAGCGGAAGCTGACCCGGGCCGCCATCCGGCGGCGCAGGCTTATGCGGCGGCTCACGGCCCTTGTCATGCTGCTCTGCGTCATCGGCGCGGGGGTCTACCTCACCGTGACGATGCTGTTCAAGATCAGTTCCATTCAGGTGCAGACAGCGGACGGTGTGGTGCAGGAGGCCGGCGGCTATACCAGCGACCAGATCCTGCAGGCGTTGGATGTCCATCTGGAAGAGAATATCTTCAGTTTTGACCCCGGCAGCAAGGCCGCCGCGCTGGAAAAAGTGTTCCCCATGCTGGAGGATATCCGGGTGGAGCGGGATTACCCCGGCACCGTGGTGGTGCGGGTAACAGAAGCCCAGCCTGCCTGGGCCATGCAGACCTCATCCGGCTGGCTGACCCTCTCGGGCGGCCTGAAGATCCTGGAAAAGGATTCTGCCCAGCCTGCCGGTCTGCCCACTCTGTACGGCGGCGAACCGGTCTCTGCCGAGCCCGGCGAACAGCTGACCTTTGCGGCGGAGCCAAAGGCCGACAGCATCCCGGACAGCACCCCGGACAGCGCCGCCGACAGCAGCGCCTCCGGCACTGTTGAGGAGGAAGCGGATCAGCGGCTGGAAAGCCTGAACACCCTGCTGGCCGCACTGGATGCTGCAGGCATGAGCGCCGACGTGACCCGCATCGAGTTTGCGGATGTGGACGAGATGGCCTTCCTCTATCAGGACCGCATCAGTGTCTGGCTGGGCACCCTGAACGAGCTGGAATATAAGCTCAAGCTGGCAAAGCACGTCCTGCTGAATGAGGACGGCAAGGGCTGTGCCGCGACCGACACCGGAAAGCTGGACTTCACCCATATCAGCATGTCCAGCACCCGCAAGTTCACCTTTGCACAGGGCGAGCCGGAGCTGCCCTCCGGCTACATCTTGCCTGAACCGGTGGAGGAAACACCCACCGAAGAAGGTGTGACCGGTGAGACGGCAGAAGGCACGGCCACAGACGGCACCGCCCCGGCAGAGGGTGAAGCCGCCGCAGATGCCGCTGCCGAAACACCAACGGATACCGCCGCAGCCCCGGCAGGACCCGAAGCCGGACCGACGGCACAGCCGACCCCCGCCGAAGGAACGACCCCGGCGGCGGGCGATGCAAACCAACCCCAAACGACCCAATGAGGAGCGTGTAATGTTATGAAGCTGGAACAATTACTGGAAGGCGTGCCCTTTACGCTGGTGCAGGGCAGCCTGGATACCGAAGTGCAGGACATCATCTACGACAGCCGGAAGGCAGCCCCGGGCCTTGCCTTTGTCTGCATCGTGGGCACTCAGCGTGACAGCCACGAGTTTGCCGCGGACTGCGCCGCCAAGGGCGTGAGCGTGCTGGTCATCCAGCATGACATTGACCTTTCTGCCATGCCCGGTGTGACCGTGGTCAAGGTGGAGAGCAGCCGCTATGCCATGGCGCTGATGAGCGGCAACCTCTTTGGCAACCCCTCCCGCCAGATGACCATGATCGGCGTGACCGGTACCAAGGGCAAGACCACCACCACCCACATGATCAAGAGCGTGCTGGAAGCTGCCGGGAAAAAGGTCGGCATGATCGGCACCAACGGCATCTATTTCATGGGCTGTCATCAGGAGACCGCCAACACCACCCCTGAGAGCTACGAGCTGCAAAAGACCTTCCGCCAGTTTCTGGATGCAGGCTGCGACGTGGCCCTGATGGAGGTGTCCAGCCAGGGCCTGATGATGGACCGTGTGGCGGGGGTGCACTATGATATCGGCGTGTTCACCAACCTTTCCCCTGACCACATCGGCCCCGGTGAGCACAAGACCTTTGAGGAGTACCGCAGCTGGAAGGGGCAGCTCTTCCGGCGGTGTGATGTGGGCGTGGTGAACATCGATGACGAGAACACCGAAGCCCTGCTGGAAGGCCACACCTGCAAGCTGGTGACCTATGGCCGCAGTGAAAAGGCCGACTACCGCGCCGAGGGTTGTGAACTGCTGCGCACCCACGATTTTCTGGGCGTGGCGTTCCACGTTTCCGGCAGAGACAATATGGATGTCAGGGTGAACATGCCCGGCGAGTTCAGCGTCTACAACGCGCTGGCCGCGCTGGCTGTGGGCAAGGTGCTGGGCCTGCCCGATGCCGCCATCCATGAGGGTCTGGGCAAGTGCGTGGTCAAGGGCCGCGTGGAGCTGGTGCCCATCAGCAAAAAGTTTACCATCCTGCTGGACTACGCCCACAACGAGGTCTCCACCGAGAGCCTGCTCACCACCCTGCGGGCTTATCACCCCCACCGGCTGGTGGTGGTGTTCGGCTGCGGCGGCAACCGCTCCAAGCTGCGCCGCTACGGCATGGGGGAGACCTGTGCCAAAATGGCGGATTTCTCCATCCTGACCGAGGACAACAACCGCTTTGAGAAGATCGAGGACATCCTCGCCGATATCCGGGTGGGCATGAATAAGGGCAACCCCGATGCCAAGTTTGTGGAGATCCCAGACCGTCTGGACGCGCTCCACTACGCCGTGGATCACGCCCAGGAGGGCGACTTGATCGCCGTCATCGGCAAGGGCCACGAGACCTACCGCGACCGTGAGGGCGTGAAAACTCCCTTCCTGGAACGGGAGCTGCTGGAAGAATACGCCCAGCAGATCGGGTTGGAATAAACAAGAAAAACGCGCTGTGTCGTTGGACACAGCGCGTTTTTTGCTTCTACTTTGGCACGGCAGCGCTTATGCGCCCCACACCAGCCAGAGATACGCATAGCCTGTCAGGACGGCTGCCAGCGTGAACGGGATGCCGATGCGCAGAAAATCACGGGTGCGCACCTGCTCACCATGCTTGCGCAGGATGCCGATGGCTGCAATGTTGGCCGAAGCGCCAATGGGGGTCAGGTTGCCGCCCAGAGTTGCGCCCGTGAGCAGGCCGAAATAAAACAGCTCGGGCGGGAAGCCTGCACCGCCGTTCATCAGCCCGGCAATGCCCTGCACCACCGGCAGCATGGTGGCCACATAGGGGATGTTGTCGATGAAGGCAGAAAGGCCCACCGAGACGAATACCAGCAGGGTATAGAGCCGGAAGGGGTCATTACCGGAGAGGGTGTAGAACAGCTGGGCGGCGGCATCGATGACCCCGGCCTTGCGGATGCCCTCGATCAGGATGAACAGCCCGAACAACAGCAGCAGGGTGTCACAGTCCAGCTCCCGGGCCGCCAGCCGGAACGGCGCGAACGAGCGGCGGCGCAGGCAGGCGCGCAGGATGCCGAACAGGCAGACCCCTGCACAGATCAGACCGCTGCGCAGGCCATAGAGCGCCAGCGGCAGCCCGCCCGCAGGCTGGGGCAGGAAGGAGGCCGCGATGAGCAGGCCCACCGTCAGCAGCATCAGGGTGGAGGGAACGGTGTCGGTGACCTCGGTCTCCACCGTGGCCGAGATGGGCTGGGTCTCGTGCCGGAAGGTGAACAGCAACACGCCCAGAGAGGCCAGCGCCCCCAGCTCCACCCCGAAGAAGATGCCGGGCCTGCCCTCCATCCAGAAGAAATGGAAGAAGTTCATCCCCGCAAAGCCGCCCAGCAGGATGCTGGTGGTGTCACCCACAAGGGTGGCGGCTCCCTGCAGGTTGGAGGAGACCGCAATGGAGATGAGGACGGGCACGGGGGAGATCTTGAGCTTGCGGGCAATGGCAAGGCCCACAGGGGCCACCATGAGCACCGTGGCAACATTGTCCACAAAGGCGCTGATGACCCCGGCAAAAAGGGCCAGCATACACACGGCCCATTTCACGTTGGGCACCCGCAGGATGAGCAGCTCGGCCAGCCGGGCGGGCATTCTGCTCTCAATAAAGAGGGAGACCGTGCCCATGGTGCCCGCCATCATCAGCAGGACATTGAAATCCACAGCCCGGGCGGCATCCATCAGGGTAAAGTCCCACAGGCCCGCCGCGCCCAGAGCCAGAAACAGAGCGGCCCCGCCCAGCGCGGCAAAAGGCCGGTACTGCGGCAGGGCCAGCATCAGAAGATAGGTCAGCAGAAAAATGATCAGTGCAGGAAGCATACGCAGTCCTCAGCTTTCGGGCCTGGCATCGGTGTCCTCGTCGATCATCCGGTATCCCACGCCCAGTTCGTTCAGAATATAGGTGTTGCGGCCAGGCACGCTGCCCAGCTTTTTGCGGATGTTTGCCATGTTGACCTGCAGCTTTTTGGTGCTGCCGCAGTCGGTATCGCCCCAGATGGCCCGCACGATGGCGGCATAGGTCATCACCCGGCCTGCATGTTCCGAGAGGAAGGCCACGATGTTGTATTCGGTCTGAGTCAGCTTGATCTCGGCACCGTCTACAAAGACCTTGCGGCGCTCGTAGTTGATCTCAAGCCCCTGTGCCTGGAACACGCCGCCGGGCATCCCGCCCAGCACGCCGAAGCGGTTGGTGCGCAGGGCGGCGCGCACCCGGGCCAGCAGCTCGCCGGTGCCAAAGGGTTTGGTGATGTAATCGTTGGCTCCCAGATCCAGCGCTTCGATCTTGTCCTGCTCGGTGGTGCGGGCCGAGAGCACGACGATGGGGGTCAGGAACTTCTGCCGCACAAAACGGATGAGCTCCAGCCCGTCCCGGTCAGGCAGGCCCAGATCCAGGATGATAAGGTCCGGATTGTGGGAGGTGAACAGGGTCTGGCCCATGGCGCAGGTGTTGGCAACAAGGGCCTGATAGCCGTTGGTCTCCAGCAGCGTCTCAATAAAGCTGCAGATGTTGGCCTCGTCTTCCACGACCAGAACCTTGAATTTGTTATTGCTCATCTTCGTTTTCCTCCGTCTCGATCGATTCGGTCTCCAGCCAGAAGCGGATGCTGGTGCCCTCGCCCACCTTGCTCTCGGCCTGGATCTCGCCGCCGTGTGCCTTGACGATGGCGGCACAGACCGAAAGGCCGATGCCCATGCCGTGCTTGCCGCTGTCGGCCGCGGCATCGGCGGGCAGCACACCGGTGAACAGGGTGCGCAGGCGCTCCTTCGGAATGCCGCAGCCGTTGTCCGATACCTCAAACACCGCCCGGCTGCCCAGCGTGAACACCCGCAGGGTCAGCTGGGTCATCCCCTCGGCGTGGACGGCGGCATTTTCCAAAAGGTTCGTCAGCACCTGCGAGATCAGCATCGAGTCCATGGGGATCACAATGAAGCTGTCGGGCAGGTAGGTGGTAACGGGCACCTTGGGGTAGCGCTTCTGGAACCGCACCAGCACGGTGTCGATCAGTTCGTCCAGCACGGTGGGGGTCTTTTGCACGGCTACCTGCCCGCCGTCAAAGCGGGTGACGGACAGCAGGTTCTCCACCATCCGGTTCAGCCACTGGGCATCGGAACAGGCTTCGCCAAGAAGTTTTAATTTTTGCTCTTTTTCCAGGCTGTCATAATTTTCAATGACCGTGGAACAGGCCCCGTAAATGGAAGTAAGGGGCGTGCGCAGATCGTGGGAGACCGCCCGCAGCAGGGTGGCCCGCATTTTTTCGGTCTCGCTCTCCATCCGCAGCTGTTCCTGCTTTTTGATGCGGGTGGTCAGGGTGCTGGTCATAATGGACACCACCAGCATCGCCATGCCCGAGAACAGGTTTTCCGGCAGAGTGAAGTTGAAGGCAAAGTAAGGGGAGCGGAACGCAAAATTCACGGCCAGCACGCCGATCAGGGAAGCCACCACGCCCCACACATAACCATCCGTATAGATCGAGATCAAAAAAACTGCCAGAACAAACACCATCGATGCAACGCCATCGATCCGGCCGGTGATCTGCTGTGTGCCGGTCACGATGAGAAAGGCGGCGCACAGCACAGCGGCCAGGACCAGCGCGTCGTGCCAGCGGGTCTTCTGCTTCATGGGGATCCCTCCATATCTATTCTACTCCAGATGAAAAGTATACCATACTTTTCCTAAAGATGCAGTAAAGGCTGAAAAAAGAGCTGTTGTTCCGAGGGTGGGCTGCACAGAATGCCCAAACCCATGGATTCTTTTCCGGTTTTATGCTATTATAAAGAGTAAGAGCAAGGAGAGAGCGCTCTCAGGGATAAGAGAAAACGTAACGTTGCAATAGAAGGAGAAGAGGACTATGGGAAAATATTTTGGCACCGATGGCTTCCGTGGCGAGGCCGGTGTGAACCTGACCGCCGACCACGCCTACAAGGTGGGCCGTTTTCTGGGCTGGTATTATAATGCACTGCGGGAGCGCAGCGGCAACAACGAGCCTGCCCGCATCGTCATTGGCAAGGACACCCGCCGCTCCAGCTACATGTTTGAGTACAGCCTGGTGGCGGGCCTGACCGCTTCCGGCGCGGATGCCTACCTGCTCCACGTCACCACCACCCCCAGCGTGGCCTACATTGCCCGCGTAGATGATTTTGACTGCGGCATTATGATCTCCGCCAGCCATAACCCGTTCTACGACAACGGCATCAAGCTGATCGACTGCTACGGCGAAAAGATGCCGGAGGAGACCCTGCTGCTGGTGGAGGACTACATCGACGGCAAGCTCCATGTTTTTGATCAGGATTGGCCGGAGCTGCCCTTTGCCCACCGGGAGCATATCGGTTGCACCGTGGACTATGTGGCGGGCCGTAACCGCTACATGGGCTACCTGATCAGCCTGGGCATCTACTCCTTCAAGGGGATCAAGGTGGGTCTGGACTGCGCCAACGGTGCCAGCTGGAACATTGCCAAGAGCGTGTTCGATGCACTGGGCGCAGACACCTACGTCATCAACAACCAGCCCAACGGCCTGAACATCAACCTGAACGCAGGCTCCACCCACATCGAGGGCCTGCAGAAGTTTGTGGTGGAAAAGGGTCTGGATGTGGGTTTTGCCTATGACGGCGATGCAGACCGCTGCCTCTGCGTGGACGAAAAGGGCAATGTGATCACCGGTGACCACATCCTGTACATCTACGGCTGCTACATGAAGGAGCGCGGCAAACTGCTGACCAACACCGTCGTTACCACGGTCATGTCCAACTTTGGTCTGTACAAGGCCTTTGACGAGCAGGGCATCGGCTACGCCAAGACTGCCGTGGGTGACAAGTATGTCTACGAGTATATGGCCAAGAACGGCTGCCGCATCGGCGGTGAGCAGAGCGGCCACATCATCTTCTCCAAGTACGCCAGCACCGGTGACGGCATCCTGACCAGCTTGAAGATGATGGAGGTCATGCTGGCTAAGAAGAAGCCTCTGAGTGCGCTGGCCGCCCCGCTGAAGATCTACCCGCAGGTGCTGGAGAATGTCCGTGTGACCGATAAAAAGGCCGCACAGGACGATGCCGCTGTGCAGGCCGCTGTCAAGGCGGTGGCCGAGGCACTGGGCGATACCGGCCGTATTCTGGTGCGCGAGTCCGGCACGGAGCCGGTAGTCCGTGTGATGGTGGAGGCCCCTGACCACGACACCTGCCAGAAGTACGTTTCTCAGGTGGTGGATGTCATCAAGGCACAGGGCTACAGCGTCTGACGCTGAACCGGAAAGAGAGCGCAGGATGAAGAAATTCAAACGGATGCTGGCGGGGCTGGCCTGTGTGCTGGCGGTCTGCCTGTGTACCCCCACCGCTTTTGCGGCAAAGGTCATCGTCTATTTTGATGCCAACGGCGGCACCTGTACCTCTGCCGCAGAGCGCACCAATGACGAGGGCAAACTGGGCAGCCTGCCCGGTGCCAGCATGGAGGGCTACACCTTTGATGGCTGGTACACCACCGGTACGGATGATGTCACCGGTTTTCCCATTGATGTGCAGGTCAAAGCCAACGATACGGCGTTTGGTGCGGATACCACCGTCTATGCCCACTGGTCGGCCAATGGCGGCAGCGCGGAAGTGGTAGAAGAGAAAGAGGTAGACCCGGACACCCTTCTTACAACGATGGGGCTGGCGGCCGGAAGCGTCGTTCTGGTGCTGCTGGCAAGCCTGGCACTTTGAGAGGAGCGGACATGCAGCAGAACTTAAAATTTCCGGCGCAGTGCACCGTCATTCCCGCTGAGGAGCTGGAGCAGGTTTCCGGCGGCGCTCCTGCCTGGGTAGGAGAGCTGAAGGATCAGATCCGCCCCTACTGGCAGAAGGCAAAGCCCTATCTGGCCTTTGGCATCGAGTGCGGCAAGGCCTTTGTGCAGGTCGTTGCGGCGGCATACAGCATCTACATCTATGGCCGGATCATTCAGGACTCCATGCACGGCATCAAGGACAGCCTGAACTGGTTCAAGGGCCTGGACTGAACATATCGGGATATGAAACGTCCCCCTGCGCCGTTTGCAGTTTGAACGGAGCAGGGGGACGTTTGTTTGTATCGCTGTCAGGCAGGTTTCTTATCTGCAAGCGCTTTTACTTCGTCGAGAGAAAGCTCTGTACACTCAGCAATCGTTTCCAGATCCAGCTGCCCCAAAGCCAGCATCTTCTTTGCTGTCCGTACAGCCTTTTGATACTCGGCATCTCTTGCGGATTCTCGCGCAACCTCTTCAAATGCTCTGCACATCTGTGATCTCCCTCCTTCGGTTTCTTTCAGATAGCGTACCTCTTTGGCAAGAAGCGGGTTCAACATTTTGTTCGGGTCGGTACAGTTCATGTCATGCATCAAACGCCCAACGGGATGCTCCAAATCACGGAATGCGCCATTCACATAAATGATATGAGCTCCATCACCGAACGTGGTGTGTTGCAGCTCTGTGACTGTTCTCTCTACATGATATAACGGCAGACCTACACCATATTTGTCATGCTCAGTGATAAAGATGACATAGGTGTCCACCAATGCGTCAAAATCTTCACCTTTTTCCAGTAACGTCCGGTCGATGACACTACTGTGGAAGCGTGCCCGGCGGACGCTGGCACCCTTGTCTGCCCGCTGGACCTCGATGTCCAGTACGTGGCCCTCGGTATCCACAGCCCGGATGTCCAATTTGATGGAGCGCTTGGTTGCGCTTTTGTATTCCACCTGAGCCTCGGTGCACTGAACCTTGATGTCGTTGCGCTCAAGAATCGTGCGCAGGATATATTCCACAGGCTCGATTTTTTCATCCAATGCTTCTGAAAAGAAATCATCGTCCATCAGCCGCAGTCCTTTCAGGAGCTCGAGATAATGCTGATACTGGTCCTTCATGGCAGGATACCTCTCTTTATAAGGTGTGCGGCTGTTTCTGATTCTAAAGTATCATAATCCTGTTGAAAATGCAAGTAGCCAAACCCCTTAGTCATCCGTGCTGTCGAGCTTCAGCACGGCGGTAAAGGCTTCACTGGGCAGGGAGACGCTGCCGAGCTGGCGCATCTTCTTCTTGCCCTCCTTCTGCTTTTCCAGCAGCTTCTTCTTGCGGGAGATATCGCCGCCGTAGCACTTGGCCAGCACGTCCTTGCGCATGGCCTTGACGGTCTCACGGGCGATGATCTTGCCGCCGATGGCGGCCTGCACCGGGATCTCAAACAAGGTGCGGGGAATGTTGTCCCGCAGCTTTTCGCAGATGCGGCGGCCCTTGGCGTAGGCGTTGTCCCGGAACACGATCATGGAGAGCGCGTCCACGGGGTCACCGTTCAGCAGGAAGTCCAGCTTGACCAGATCGCTCTCGCGGTACTCCTTGAACTCGTAGTCGTAGCTGGCGTAACCGCGGCTGCGGCTCTTGATGGCATCGAAGAAATCGTAGACGATCTCGCCCAGAGGCAGGGCGTAGTGCAGGTCCACGCGGACATCGTCCAGATACTTCATGTCGATGAGCACGCCGCGCTTCTGCTGGCACAGATCCATCAGGGCACCCACGTAATCGTTGGGAGTGTAGAGGTGGACATCCACAAAGGGCTCCTCCTGCTTGACGATGTTGGAGGGGTCTGGGTAGCTGGACGGGTTGTCGATCATCTCCACGGTGCCGTCCGTCATGGTCAGGCGGTAGCGGACGCTGGGGGTCGTGGTGATGATATCCAGGTCAAACTCCCGCTCGAGACGCTCGGTGATGATCTCCATGTGGAGCAAGCCCAGGAAGCCGCAGCGGAAGCCAAAGCCCAGCGCGGCACTGGTCTCAAGTTCAAAGGTCAGGGAAGCGTCGTTCAGCTGCAGCTTTTCCAGCGCGTCCTTCAGGTCGGGGTACTTGGCACCGTCGGCGGGGTAGATGCCGCAGAACACCATGGGCTTGACCTGACGGTAGCCGGGCAGGGCCTCGGAGGTGGGACGGTCTGCCAGTGTGACGGTATCGCCCACGCGGGTGTCCTGCACGGTCTTGATGCTGGCGGTCAGGTAGCCGACCTCGCCGGCCTGCAGCTGGCTGCAGGGGGTCAGGCTGGTGGCACCCATGTGGCCCACCTCCACCAGCGTGAACTCGGCCCCGGTGGCCATCATCTTAATGGTGTCGCCGGGCTTGACAGTGCCCTCGAACACGCGGATGTAGACGATAACGCCCTTGTAGCTGTCGTAGATGCTGTCAAAGATCAGGGCCTTGAGGGGAGCATCCGGGTCGCCGGTGGGGGCGGGGATATCGCTGACCACCCGCTCCAGCACCTGATCGACATTCAGGCCGGTCTTGGCAGAGACGCGGGGCGCATCCATGCAGGGCAGGCCGATCACATCCTCCACCTCCTGGGCCACCTCGTCCGGGTGGGCGCTGGGCAGGTCGATCTTGTTCAGGATGGGCACCAGCTCCAGATCATGCTCCAGCGCCATGTAGGTGTTGGCCAGCGTCTGGGCCTCCACACCCTGGGTGGCATCCACCACCAGAATGGCACCCTCACAGGCGGCCAGACTGCGGCTGACCTCGTAGGCAAAGTCCACATGGCCCGGGGTGTCGATGAGGTTGAACTCGTAGGTCTTGCCGTCCTTGGCAGTGTAGTTCAGGGTAACGGCGCGGGCTTTGATGGTGATGCCGCGCTCCCGCTCGATGTCCATGTTATCGAGGATCTGATCCTCCATGATGCGCTCGTCCACGCTTTTGGTCAGCTCCAGGATGCGGTCCGACAGGGTGGACTTGCCGTGGTCGATGTGTGCAATGATGCAGAAATTTCGGATGTTGTCTCTTGCCATGTAATTCCTCCGGGAGAGTGTGTTAGTCGTTCAGGATCCAGTCCTCCACGGCAGCGGTCGTGCCGTGTTCCAGATAAACACGGGGCACCCGGCGGGAAACGCCGCAAAGCACCTCGTAAGAAATGGTATCGGTCTTGCGGGCAATGTCCTCGGCACTGTCGCTGACAGTGCCGCCCCACAGGATGGCTTCGTCCCCCTCCTGCACCGTGCCCGGCACAGCGGAGAGATCCACCATCATCTGATCCATGCAGACCCGGCCCAGCACCGGGCAGGGCGTGCCGTGGATCTCCACGATGCCTTTGCCGCAGCTGAGCTGGCGGGGGTAGCCATCGGCGTAGCCGGTGCAGAGGGTGGCCACCGGCGTGGGCCGCTTTGCTGTGAACCGGCGGCCATAGCTGGTGGACTGGCCCGGCTGCAGCACCTTGACCATGCTGACCACGGTCTTGAGCTTCATCACCGGGCGGAACAGCCCGAAGCGGACTTCATCGCTGGGGTCAAAGCCGTACAGGATGATGCCGGGGCGGGCCATGCAGTGTGCCCGGGGCAGGCCCTCGGGCCAGTCCGGGTGGAGCATCACACCGGCTGAGTTGTCGCAGTGGACGATGCCGGGCTCGTGCCCGGCTGCCGTCAGGGCGCTGCAGGCCTGCACAAAGAGCCGGTGCTGCTCGGCGGTGTAGGCAATGTTTTCCTCAGCGGTGTCATCGGCCACCGAGAAGTGCTGGAACAGGCCGGTCATTTTCAGGCCGGGCAGGGTGCAGGCGGCGATGGCCTCGGCAATGGCGGCATCAAAATCGGTGCGCAGAGCAAAGCCGATGCGGCCCATGCCGGTATCCACAGCCAGATGCACTTTGACCCGGCCCCCGGCGGCCTGTGCGGCCTCGCTCAGGGCTTGGGCCTGGGGCAGGGAATAGCAGGCCGCGGTGATATCGTCCCGGATGAGGGCGGCAGCGTATGTGGGCTGCACATGGCCCAGAATGAGGATGGGCAGGGTCTGGCCGCTCCTGCGCAGCTGCAGGGCCTCGGCCAGGCAGCTGACAGCCAGCCAGGAGGCGCCCTCCTGCGCAAAGACCCGGGCGCACTGGACGGCACCGTGGCCGTAGCTGTCGGCCTTGACCACGGCACACAGGGGCAGGCTGCCTGCCCGCTGCTTTACGGTGCGGAAGTTGGCCCGCAGGGCATCGAGGTCGATCTCAGCCCAGACGTGTTTTTCAAAGTTCTGCATCTGCATGATGCATTCCCTCCTTTGGGGATGGATTGGATGTGCGTCCTGTATGGACCGGCCGCCAACCGTCGATGCCGCTCTCCTGCAGAGCGTGGAGCGTTTTTTGCCGGAAGGCGTGGTCGGTGCGGCAGCGCTCCCGGACAAAATCCTTGGTCTGCTCCCGCACGGTCACACCGTCGGCGGGGCAGCGGCTCTTGACGATGGGGAAGTCCTCCTCCTTTACCGCACAGCGCACCTCGTGTTCGGTGGCCAGCAGCATGGGGCGGATCAGGGTCAGGCCCCGGCGGTCCAGCTGAGTGACCGGGGAGAAGCAGCCAATGCGGCCCTCCCGCCAGAGGTTCATGTAAAAGGTCTCGACAGCATCATCGAGGTGGTGGCCCAGTGCCACTTTATTGCAGCCCAGCTCCTGCGCCGCCGTGTGCAGCGCGCCCCGGCGCAGCCTGGCGCAGAGGGAACAGGGGTTCTTTTCCTGCCGGTATTCAAACACGATGGGGCCGATCTCGGTGCGGCGCACCTCGTAGGGGACCCCATACCGGGCGAACAGCGCCGCCAGCGGGCTGTAATCCACAGCCTGGTGGTCAAACTGCGGGTCAAGGGTGACGGCCACGACCTCATAATCAAAGCCGAGGTACCGGCGCAGCTGGGCCAACCCGATGGTCAGGGCCACGCTGTCCTTACCGCCCGAAACGCCCACCATGATCTTATCACCGGGGGAGATCATCTCATAATCCTGCACGGCCTTGCGCATCAGGCCGCAGAGCCGCTGCATGGCGTGTGGATCGCTCATGTCAGGCTCACGCTTTCCACCAGATTGACGATATCGCTGATGGAGGCCAGCTTGGTCAGGCCGGAGACATAGACCACATCGCCGCTGTCGTATTCAATGGTGGCCAGCACGGCGTAGTAGGCCTGGATATCACAGCGCACGGCAGTGACCGTGGCACCTTCCACCTGCAGCTTGACCTTGCGGGGGCTGATGACACCGTAGGCTGCTTTCAGGTCAGCTTCCGACTGGCCGATGAAATCTTCGTAAGTGGCTTTGTCACCCCGCTGGAACAGCACTACCTGATAGTTGGCGTTGGCACTGTCCTCACCGGAAGCCAGCTGCAGCGCATGGCCCAGCGCAGCATCCTCGGTCATCTGACAGACGGGCCAGATGGCACTTTCGTAATCCACCGAGATGCCATTCTCCGCATCAAAGTGGGTGTCGGGGTTGGCGGGAGTGCGGCGGTTGACAGCCAGCGTCAGCCCAAAGTAGGCCAGCGCACCCAAAAGCACGATCACGCCCATGGCGAGCAGCAGCCTGGAGGCCCGCTGCTGGGAGGAATCCTGCGTGTGAATGTCTTTCGGCATGGGAAAAATCTCCTTTTTACAATATCTTATATAGTATAACACACTTAGCGGCAAAATTGTAGCGCCGCCGGGACAAATTTGCCCCCCGGAGGCTGAAAAACTTTTCAAAAATGCGATTTTAGAAAACACGAGATTTCGAGAGGATTCAAGAGATTTTGAGAGGTATAAAAATTTCCACTGAAAAAATCGCAAAAAGATGTTGACAGGCGCTTTTTTGTGTTGTATACTGACACTCGCGCCCCAAAGGCGCCTGAATCGTACCAAACACTTATCAGGAGGAAATAGATATGAGCACTACTCTCGTAAAGCCCGCTGAAGTCGAGCGCAAGTGGTATCTGCTCGACGCAACCGGCAAGAGCCTGGGTCACGTCGCTGCTGAGGCCGCTGTTCTGCTGCGCGGCAAGCAGAAGGTCAACTACACCCCCAATGTCGATTGCGGCGATTACGTCGTTGTCGTCAACTGCGACAAGGCAGTTCTGACCGGCAAGAAGGCTGAGCAGAAGTTCCACATCACCCACAGCAAGTACATTGGCGGCCTGAAGAAGGTCCAGTACAGCAAGCTGATGGCTGAGAACAGCGACCTGGCTATGACCTACGCTATCAAGGGCATGATCCCTTCCAACACCATCGGTGCTAAGGCTCTGACCCGTCTGCACTGCTACCAGGGTGCCGAGCACGCTCACGCAGCTCAGAAGCCCGAGAAGATCGAGTTCTAAGAAGGAGGCAATCGAACATGTACGAAACCAAACCTTATTTCTACGGCACTGGTCGTCGTAAGGATTCCGTTGCCCGCGTTCGCGTTTACACCGGCACCGGCAAGATCACCATCAACGATCGTGATATCGACAACTACTTCGGTCTGGAGACCCTGAAGCTGATCGTCCGTTCTCCGCTGGTCCTGCTGGGCCTGGAGGGCAAGTACGATGTCGTCGTCCGCGTTTCTGGCGGCGGTGTTTCCGGCCAGGCTGGCGCTATCCGCCACGGCCTGTCCCGCGCCCTGCTGCAGCAGAGCGATGAGAATCGTTCTGTTCTGAAGAAGGCTGGCTTCCTGACCCGCGATCCTCGTATGAAGGAGCGTAAGAAGTACGGTCTGAAGGCTGCACGTCGTGCACCCCAGTTCTCCAAGCGCTGATTTGTTTCAGATGTATCTTTACGGCTCTGCTTCGGCAGAGCCGTTTTTTGTTGCCTGCTTTCCCGGAGAACTGGGGAGCACGACTGCGCATCTCCGGCGGTTGCCCCGCAAGGGGCGAGCCGGTGGCGCTAAAGATCTTTGCTCAAGCATCGCGTGCAGGGCGCAGCCCTGCCAGCGATGCACCCCAGTTCAGCAAGCGCTGATTTATCTCAAGCTGTACTTTTGCAGCCCTGCTTTGGCAGGGCTGTTTTTGTTTGTTGCGCTCCTGCGCACAAAAAGAACACCCCCGCGCCTTTGGGCCGGGGGTGTTCTGCTGTGATAGGAAATGTCAGGTGGAAGTGGAAAGCATCTTTTGCAGCTGGGTCTTGGCCCGGTAGTAGGTCACCCGGGCCCATGCGGCGTTGTGGCCGAAGATCAGCCCGATGCGCTCAAAGGGCAGCTCGCCGAATACCCGGAGGCTGAACACCTCTTTGTAAGGCTCGTCCAGCGTGTGCAAGCACTGATGTACAGTGAATGCCGCATCCTGATCGACCAGCAGTTGGGCAATGTCCGGAGTGTCGGCGGGGGCGGTTTCAGCATCTTCCAGCAGGGCAGTGTGCTTTGTCCGGCGGCAGTGGGAATAATAGGCGTTGCGGGCCACCGTGAACAGCCACGCCCGTACATCCTGCCGGTCGTCGTAGTCCTTCAGGCCGTCCAGAGCCTTGAAGAAAGTCTCCTGTGTCAGTTCTTCGGCCAGCGCCTCGTTG
>NZ_JAFREI010000026.1:0-29444 GCF_017377595.1 Faecalibacterium sp. Marseille-Q0746
ATTGTGAAGCTGTTTGATGATTTCTACCTTTTGAGCTCCGTTGTACTTTCGTTGTCCCTTTGGCATACAAAAACACCCCATTTCCTAAACAGTATACCATACTGTCTAACAAATGGGGTGCAGTTCACACAGGTGCAGCGGCTCTTTTATATTGATTCTAGGTTCCGGACGCTCCGGGGACAATTCCGGCAGCTTCGCACAGCTTTGCGCCGGCGGAGCCCCGGCAGCCTTCTTTTACTGGTCGATGGGCTTCATTGTGGGGATGTGGCAAGATTCAGCCCTGTTTTCGTCCAACAGGCTCCAATAACATCCTCAAAACTGGCGAAGTTCATCGGGAACAGTCCGTCAAGCTCCAACACTGTCCACGAAAGTTGTACACAGTTTTGTTCACGACCCATTTTCCAAGGGTCTTGACGGAAACTGGGACGGACTTTGTGGCAGGCTGTTGAACATAACTATCCGTGATGTGCTTCATTGCCCAACAGAGGAGAACATCTCGGTTATTCTGCATCCAGATCTTACCTTATGAGCAGTGCGCTCTGCAAAGCAGTCATGGATGCCTTCTTCTTTTCTTGGGTCGCTTCTGCGTACACATCCATTGTAGTGGAAATATCCGCATGACCCATGATCTCCTGAATGACCTTCAGGTTGGTTTCGTTTTCGCAGAAACGGGTGCAGAACGTATGCCGGAGATGGTGGCAGCTAAAGTTGGGCAGGAGAATCGGGTCACGATCTTCTGCATCAGCCTTGGCTGCTTCTTCCTTATTATAGTCTGCGCAGATTGTATGAATCGTACGATTGATCATTCCCGGCAGATAGACCTTGCCTTCCCCCGTGCAGAACACAAATCCAGAATAACCATCAATTTCATCCGTGGAGAATCCAATCACCTTTTGATACTGATATTCTTCCAGAAAAGCGTCGAACATCTCGTCCAGCATGGGGATGATACGGATACCTGCGCTGGTTTTAGGGGAGTTGACCCGATTGATGCAGGTGCCATCATCCTGCGCACGATAGACCAGATTATGGTTAATATTGATCGTCCGATTCTTGAAATCAATGTCCTGCCACCGCAGACCCAACACCTCGCCAATGCGACAGCCAGTACCGAGCATTACAGTAAACAGCGGATACCATCCGCGATACTATGCGCTGTTGGCGATGTAAAAAGATTATGAAATCAATTTCTGCCGTCCTGCTCCAAGGATACCCGATGTTCTCCGTCTTTGCAAGGATGTCGGACCGATGGGGGACAAAAAAATTCGCCGCATCCGGGAGGAAACGGCGAACCAGTTATGGAATCTTTACTTTTTGATTTTCTCGATCACACACTCATGCTTCTTTGTGGCCTTATCATAATTGATGCCAACTAACAGCAGATTGCCCTGATAATCCTTCAGCGCATTGCCGTAATGCTTCTCCTTGATTTGAGCCAATGCGCCAGCCGCACTCTTGTCCCATTTCAGCTCGATCACTACCGCCGGCTTGTCCAGATGCAGCTTCCGGGGAATCATACAAACATCTGCAAAGCCTTTTCCTGCTGGCAGTTCTCGCACCATCGTGTAGTATTCTCGTGCAAAGTAGAATGCCAGATTGATGGTACAGCTCAACGAATTTTCATCGTTGTATTGAAGAATCGACACTTCTTCGTGTGCCTTATCAATTCCGGCTGCAACAGCATCCGCATCCATCGCCCATAGTGCATCCAGCAGTTTGCGTGATGCTTCTACGGAATCCATCACACCATGCCAGTTCATCGTACTGATGGCATTGACGTACTCCTGCGAAACTTCCTTGTTGGGAATCATCACGGTTTCGTCTGCGCTGTTATAGGTCAGATACCCCAGATGCACTAGCAATGTCAGCACATCGTCCTTGCTGGCAAAGGTAGTCATGTCGTTGCTGAATGTGCCTGTGTTGATTTTTATAGCTTCACCTGCCAGCATTCGGACAACTGCATCCTGCAAGCCATCCATATCCATCTGGATGTAGATTTTTAAGGCTTCATAGGTTTCCGTCTGATTCCAGTAGGTTCCAAACTTGTACCGCAGCATTGCCTCCACCACAGATTTAGGGCTGTACATGGAATAATGTTCATCTCCGGCCTGCCGATGAGCAATCAGGTCATAGCCATCGTACCACGCCTTGGCTTCCTCAAAGTTCATCTGATACTTTTCGCAGAGAGTGGTCACTTCCGATTCGGTAAAACCAAAGTACTCTGCCAGTTCACCGGGGTCGGTCATGGAATACTCGGTGAACATATTCAGCGCAGAATGGGAGCCATATTTCTTGATGGGCAGAATACCCGTCATATAGGCCAGCGCGACATAATCCTTGTCTTTCAGCCATGCCCGCAGGAAGTCCAGATATTTCTTCTGTGCATCCTGATTTTGCTGATATTCCCGGAACAGGCAATCCCATTCGTCGATCAGGATCACAAAAGACCGCTTTGTTTTTGCGTAAATATCTTTCATGACCTGAATCAGGTTGTTCTCATCCCGGAAACGGACTTCCTGAAAATGGTCGGTCAGATCAAAGACCAGATACTTTTGCAGCATCGTCAGCATTTCATCCATGCTGTGCGTCATGCTGAGAAATTCCTGCATATTGACCTTGAGCACATCGTACTGATTCAAATGCTGCTGGTATGATGCCGCATTGCTGATTTTCAGGGAATGGAACAGCGGTGCAGAATCCTCGCCGCGGTCATAGTATGCCGCCAGCATATCCGCTGCCATCGACTTACCAAAACGCCGGGGACGGCTGACACAGAGAAACTTCTGCCGCGTGTTCAAAACCGCATTTGTCTTTTCGATCAGTCCTGTCTTGTCCACATAGATCTCCGAGTTCAGACTTTCCTGAAAGCCTTTGCTGCCCGGATTCAGATAACTGCCCATGCGACACCCTCCCATCTCAGCGAATGTTACTATGTTCATTATACTCTAATCTTCCCAGAATCACAAGAACAGGTTGATTTTATGTATGGCTTCCGGCTGCACACCGAAAGCCAAAAATCACATCCGAAAAGTATCCAGATACTCATCGAAGATGTCCAGATTCACCAATACCAAGCGGCGAATCTTGTAGATTGCTCCTGCTTCTTTTGCAATCTGCTCAAATGTATGCAGCCCCACCGAGTAGAGTTCCTCACTCTCCTGATAGCGGACAAACCGCTTCTTACCTGACTTGACCATAGGCTCCAGTTCTTTGATCTCGTTTCTCGTATATGCCATATCGCACCTCTTTCAGTTCAGATGTTTTTGTTCAGGCGATCAATCAACCGTCCTGCTCCAAGAATATACGGTTGCATCCGTGTTTGCAAGGATGTCAGTCGTATTATTAAATACAGCCTGTATTTATTTTGAAATTATGTCGAATTGCAATTTTTATTGCGAATATTTTCCCGATCCAGTGCCAGACTGCATTTCAGGGCTTTTTCAATTTGCGCCATCTCCCACTCACTGGTCATTCCCATAAAACTGTTGATGCGTTCCTTATCAATGGTGAAGATCTGTTCCAGCAGCACCACAGACGGACGGCTGAACGCAGGGTTCTTCTCAATGAGAACATGGGTAGGCTGGTTTGGCTTTTTGGAGACTTTTGAGGTTACAGCAGCTACGATCACGGTCGGTGCGAATTTATTTTCTGTATTATTTTGAGTCACGATAACAGAACGTTCACTCCCCTGCTCAGAACCATAGTGCGGATCAAGGTCTGCGAAGTAGATCTCGCCCCGGCGAAAACCAAAATCTCTCGTCACATAAACGATAGCGGTCATCCCCCTTTTTCTCTATGTAGGCAAAAGCCGCCCTTTCGGACGGCTTTTGCGGTGAAAGGAAAACTGCCTTTGAACAGAAATATTAATAAGCGCATTGAGGGAACCATAGCCGAAATGGTGGAAGAAGCGCTTGCCTTCTGTAAGCGAAACATGAAAACCGTCGCGGAGAATTTGTGGTGACTCTCCGTCATTCCATGGAGCCGGCAGAACCGAGTTGTGATGGGGCACAGACGGACTTGCTTTCCTATTGCACAGTTCCGCGCATCCGGCAGGAAATTGCTGCCTTTTTGGGAATTAAGACGGCCTCCTATGCTATCCGCCAGTATGTACTGCCGCTGGTGGAAACAAGCAAACTGAAGATGACGATCCCGGATCGCCCGGGCAGCCCCAGGCAAACTTATTACAAGGCCTGAGTTTTCGGGCAAAGCAAAATTACAGCCTGCCAGTCATATTGGACCGGCAGGCTGTTTGCTTGAACGAGGTGTTTTTATAATGCCTCTGAGGCAGCGATAGTGATTGCCTCGCTTCTTGGACCACTTTTTCATGGGACCCGATGATGTACTGGTTTATTTGTCCCTTCATCTTTTTCTGGAGAGAAGGGAGACAGTCAAGATGGCCCCCACCAGCTTCATCTGGAGAATCCGCTTTTTCTGCTTCTGGGGGAAATCATAGATGCCGTGGGCCTTGTAGAACTTGTGGTCTGCCTTCATCAGCCTTTGCTTGACGGATACTGTAAAGCTGAATCTGGATTTTGTCGACCGGTGGTCATGCTGGATTTGACGGCCTGCATCCCGGGAAAGTTTGGGTTTGACAGAATACTGACGGGTGTGTTACAATAAATCCGATTGGAACAAATGGTGCAGGGAGGGCTGTAGGGATGAATAATGTGAAAATGATGGGCTCCCTGTTGGACCGTCTGCTCAGCTATGTGAGCTCGGCGCCGGAACGGGACGCAAACTACGACATAGCAGTGGCACTGCTGCGGAATTACTCCCAGCTGAAGGGGCTGGCCCTCAGCCAGATCGCAGACCTGTGTTATACTTCCAACGCATCCATTTCCCGCTTTTGTCGGTTTCTGGGCATGGACAATTTCAAGGAGTTTCAGTCCTGGATGGAACGGGATTTTACCATGCGGACCGACTATTCCCGCCAGTTCTATACTATGCTCCACAACAACCAAGAAACTGCCATCAGCGCCTACAGGGACGCTCTGATCGGCAATATCTACACCACCATTGCCCCCGAAAATGCCCAGGTGATCCCCGACATTGTCAAGACGCTCCACGACTGCGGCAAAGCCGCCTACTTCTCTCACCACTTCCTGTGGGACATCGGCCACTACTTCCAGAGCAAAATGATGATGATGGGCCGCTATGTGGAGCTGTTCATGGACTATGCCACCCAGCTGGAATGCGCCCGCAGCCTAACCGAAAAGGACTTTGCCATCATCTGCAGTGTGGGCGGCAGCTATCTGACCCGATACCCCGACATCTGCAACGCTATCCTGTCCAGCGGGTGCAAGATGCTGATCATCACCCAAAACCTGGCCAGCCCCTATCTCAACACCGCAGACTTCATCCTCCAGTGCGGCACGACCAATCGCAATGATGTGGGCAAATATGCGGCGCTGATGGCCAACGACCTGATTCTGATGGGGTATTTGCGAGCCTACGACAAAGCATTTCAATAAGGAATACCATTTTAAAGACCGCAGTTGCGCATAGCGCACCGCGGTCTTTTTTTGCGGTCTGCACAAAAAACGGCTGAAACTTTTTTCGATCTTTCAAAAACTGAAAAAGAAAATCAGCTCCTGAAACAGAGCAAATGCATTTGAAACCAAATTGTATTCCATACATGTTATAATTTTAGTGCAAGATGACTGAAATTGCAGAAGTGAAAAGCCGTCTTTCCACAGTCTATGTGTTTGGAAGAAAAAAACAGATGAGCGGATTGCAAAGAAAGGAGATCAATCAGATGAGAAAATGGAACAAACGACTTTTGTCCGGGTGCCTGCTGGCAGCCCTGCTGCTGTCGATGAGTGGGTGCCAGCAGGGCAACACCACCTCCAGTGCTGTGTCGTCGCAGGCTGTATCCTCGGCTGCAGCGTCCAGCGAGGAAACAACGGAGGGCCCGGTCGAGACCTATCACGATATGCCGGTCCAGACCCTGGATCTGGACCCAAGCGACCCCGATTACTACCAGAAAGCCCTGGAAACAGAACTCTATAACTACAAGTTGATCCGCAACGTGCCCACGGCCTATCAGGCTGAAAGCTGGGATGCCTATACCGCAACGGCCAACACCCTGCTGAACATCGACCCAGACAACATCGACGATGTCTCCAAGAGTATGATTGACAATGCGGTGGCCCAGCGGGAAGCACTGGTTCAGGATGCACCGGCAGCCGACTGTATGTGGTACATCTGGGGGGATGCACCGGCCACAGCCGAGACGGTGGAGGTCTCCGACTTTACCGCCGAGAGCTATGACAACGCCGATATGAAACCCTTCCTGGTGCCCTATCTGGTGGAGGACCAGTTGGCAGCCAAGGGCAATATGATTGTGATTGCTGGCGGCGGTTATTCTTCCCGCGGCAACGCCATGGAAGGTTATCCCATCGCCGAGGCCTTCCAGGATTTGGGCTACAACGCCTATGTGCTCCAGCGACGGGTGGCCCCCTACAGCCAGGAAGATACCTGGCTGGATATGCAGCGGGCTGTCCGGTATCTGCGATATAATGCCGACAGCCTGGGACTGGGCGGTATGGACTGTATCGCCGCCAGCGGCTTCTCGGGCGGTTCGGGCACCATCCTGGGAGAAGTGGCCAACCTGTATGGCAATGTTCAGCCCACCCTGTATGATGCAGATTATGCCTCCGACGCAGTGGATCAGATGAGCGCTGATCTGGACGTGGTCTGCCCCCTGTACGGCCCCCAGTATGACGGAGAGCATACCAGCGACTACGCGGGCCTGATCACCGAAAATCCCAATTTGCCCGCCATGTTCCTGGCTGTGGGTGAAAACGACGCCACCGGCGCCATGCCCGACATTTGGACTCTGGCCAATTCGGCCCGGGGCAAGACAGTGGTGGAAGTTCACACCTTTGCCGAGGTAGGCCACGGCTTTGGCGCCGGCCTGCAAGGCACTACTTCCACCTATTGGATTCCCATGGCAGACACCTTCATTGACCTGGTGATGGGTCGCGGTGAGGCCGGCGTCGGCGAGGCGGCAGAAATCCCCGAGGGCTATACCCAGGTGCAGCAGTATACCTTTGAGGGCGGTTTCGGCAAGGCAGATGTGACCTGCGCCGTGGACGATGCAAAGACCAAAGTGTATATGACGTTTGTGGCCTTTGACCAGCAGCAGGTGGTGGAAGGCGTGCTGAACGACGGCATCATTACCGTCACCTATGACCTGTCCGGTTTTATGACCAATGACGCCCAGGCCATCTACAATGCCGCTGACCAGAACAACTGGCAGCCTGTGGCATGATGGGCCAAAGGCAAGTGAACTGCAAATCGGCCGTGTGAAAAAAACGGCTTCGGGAAACCTGCGGGAGGTGATGGTTTTCGGCCCTGCATGACCTGTGGTATGCAAATCTCAGATACAAGGAGGAATTGTTATGAAAAACAAGAGCGTCAAAACCATGGTGGCAAGCGTCCTGGCAGTCGGGCTGATGATGGGTATCCCGGCGTCCGCCTTTGCGGTCAGCCCCGGGGGTATGTCTGTTCCCTCTGCCCAGTCGGTGGATTCCAGCGAAAACTGCGCCCAGATCCTGGACTGGCTGGGCATCCAGATCCCCCGGCATTTCGACAGTCAGGCCCCTTACAAAATCAACACCCTGTCTGAATCCGACCCCAACTACTGGCAGGCTGAGTGGGAAACCCAGGTTTACAACTACAAGATGGTCCGCAACTATCCCACCCTGTACACCCAAGACGCCTGGGATGCGGCCCAGAGCGCAGGCACCGTCATGATGGGCCTTCATCCCGAATCCCTGACCGACGCCAACAAACAGCAGATCCTGGAAGCCCGTGATGCCATTGCCGCCCTGGCTGACCATCAGCTCAAGCCTTACAGCGACGGCATCAACGGCGAAGTGATCTACCTGTGGGGCGACGATATGCCTGTCACCACCCTGGCGGAGGATTTGCAGTTCCCTCTGGTGAACTATGAGGGTGAGTCGGTCTACGACAACGCCGATTTCCAGCCATTCCTGATCCCTTACCTGTTGGATGATCCCAGCTCGGCCAAAGGTACCATCATTGTCGCCTCCGGCGGCGGCAACACCAGCCGCAGCAACCCGGTGGAGGCCTACGCCGTCTGCCCCGAGTTCAACAAGCTGGGCTACAACTGCTTTTTGCTCCAGCGCCGGGTGGCCCCCTATAACAACGATGACATCGTTATGGACATGCAGCGGGCTGTCCGTATGGTAAAATATTATTCTGACCAGTGGGGCATTGACCTGGAGGGTTCGCTGCTGGCTGTGTCCGGCTACTCGGGCAGCGGCGGCAACATCCGCACCATGCTGGAAAAATTTTACGGCAACATCACCCCCAGCCAGTTTGACCCTGACTACGTCTGCGACGCCGTGGACGCCGTCAACAGCGATGTGGACGTGGCCCATCTGATCTACTCGGGCGCCCCTATTGAAACGGAGAACCCCAACCTGCCCCATATGTTCATCGCCGTGGGTGCTGACGACCAGTGGGAAGGCAGCCTGGAGCTGTTCAAACAGACCTATGACCTGGGCCTGGACCCCGAACTCCATGTCTACGGTCTGAACGGCCACGGCTTCGGCGCCGGCATGGAGGGCACCTCTTCCATGACCTGGATGGAGACCTGCGACCTGTACATGCAGAAGGTGATGGGCTATGCCGAGATTCCCTTCACCGGCGAGATCCCTGCTGAGTACACCCTGACTCAGCAGATCCATGTCAACTGGTTCCCCATCGGCGATGACGTGACGGTGAACGTCTACACCACTGCCGACGGCGGCAAGTGCCTGTTCACCTTCTTCGGATGGGGTGAAAATATCATGGTGGAAGGCCTGCTGATCGGCGGCCATGTGGCCAGCGTGACCTACGACAGCGTGGGTTACTTCGGCCAAGATGCCGCCAAGATGTGGGATCTGGTAGACCCTGCAGCCTGGGTTCCTGTCAATTGAAAAACGGCATGCTGTCCACGGGCCTGAATACCCCCGTCAGGTGAACGGCTGAGCCACAGAAAACCCAGCGCCCCGGGAGCATTTGGCTTCCCGGGGCGCTGGGTTTCGTGCGGTCAAATTGCACAAAAACCAGCAAAAATGTTTTTCTGCTTTTCAAAACGTGAAATGGAAACGGCCACCCTGAAAGGCTGGAGCTGTGCTTGTAACCAAATCAAATGCCGGATGTGATATACTTTTGGTGCAAGGAGGAAAAGCGAATCTGCAGAGCTGCTGCCTTCCCAAAACGTTCGTTTCAAGAAAGAAGGAGGAATCTTCCCATGACGGAGACAAAGAAAAATCCCATCGGGCAGTTCATTGAGAACACACTGGTGCCCATCTCCACCGCATTCGCCCAGAACCGATACGTCCGCTGCATCGGCACAGGCTCCCAAAACCTGATGGCAATCATCATGATCGGCGCAGTGTTCAATCTGTTGAACAGCATCCAGATTGACCCCTACCAGAGCTTCATCCAGGCGACAGGAATCGCAGCCTTCCTGAACGCCGTCTACAATGCCTGCATGAACTTCATGGGCGTGTTCATGGTGTTCAGTGTGGGCTACGCCGGGGCTAAGATTTTCGGCCACGATGAGATGGCCTTCAACAACGGCCTGATGTCCCTGATGTCCTACCTGATCATGGTGCCCGTGGCCACCAACGAGGTCGGCAGTACCGTCGTCGTCCTGGACTACCTGGGCAGCCACGGCGTATTCCTGGCCTTCATCCTGGGCATCATGGCCACCAAGATCAACATTGCCCTGGTGGAGCGGAACATCACCATCAAAATGCCTGCCGGCGTCCCTGAGAACGTCACCCAGTGCTTCACTTCCATCATCCCCGGCGCTGCCATCGCACTGGTGTCCAGCCTGCTGCGGGGCCTGTTTACCCTGACTCCCTGGGGCAACGTCATCGACGCCGTCTACGCCCTGCTCCAGACCCCTCTGGCCAACATCACCGGCAGCCTGGGTGGCTTCATCATTCTTCTGCTGCTGGCCCAGATCCTTTGGTTCTTCGGCGTCCACGGCTCCTACACCGTGCTGGCCATCCTCTACCCCCTGTGGTTTACCTACCTGCCTGAGAACACCGCTGCTGCTGCAGCCGGCCTGCCCATCCCCCACATGTGGAACACCTCCATGTACGACTTTGCCTGCAACGGTGGCTGCGGCTGCACCCTGGGTCTGGTGATCGTCATGTTCCTGTTTGCCAAGTCCAAGCGCTACAAAGAGTTCTCCAAGATCGTCCTGCCCTGCGGTATCTTCAATATCAACGAGCCCCTGGTCTACGGCATGCCCCTGATGCTGAACTTCACCATGCTGATCCCCTTCATCGTCACCCCCATCCTCTCCCTGGTCTTTGCATGGGCCGCCATCACCCTGGGCCTGATGCCCTGCCCCACCGGCCTGATCGGCATGAACACCATGCCCATCTTCATCTACGGTGTGATCCAGGGTTCCTGGAAGATCGGCATCTATCAGATCTTGATGACCATCATGAGCGCCGCCATCTGGTATCCCTTCTTCAAGGCCGCTGACAACCAGGCTGTGGCCGAGGAAAAGGCCGGCGCAGTCGCTGAGCAGTCCGAGGAATAAGAAACAAAAACAATAAATCCGAGCTTTGCATTGCTGATTGATACGGAGGTACCCAACTATGACGAAAATTGTTCTTTTGTGCGCTGCCGGTATGAGCACCAGCGCTCTGGTTCGCAAGATGAAAGACGCAGCCAAGGCCGAGGACTACGAATGCGATATTTCGGCCCACTCGGTGTCGGAGGCCAAGAATTACCAGAGTGCTGACATGATCCTGCTGGGGCCCCAGGTCCGCTACCGCCTGAAAGAGGTGCAGGGCGAGCTGCCGAACAACAAGGTGGAAGTCATCGACATGAAGGACTACGGTATGATGAACGGCAAGGCCGTTCTGGACCACGTCCGCAAGGTGCTGGAGGGCTGAGCCATGGCAATTTCCGTGGAAGAAGCCCGGGCCATGACGGAAGAACAACTTCAGGAAACGATCACCGAAATCGCATTTGAGATAATCGCGAATGTGGGCACCGCCCGGGGCATGTATATCGAAGCCATCCAAGAGGCCAAGGCCGGCCATTTTGACCAGGCCGAACAGCTGATGAAGGACGGCAAGGAAGCCTTTGTCCAGGGCCACCACGGCCACGCTGACTTGCTGGAATGGCAGGGCCAGGGCCTAACCTGGAAGACCAACATTTTCCTGATGCATGCCGAGGATCAGCTGATGGCTGCCGATACCTTCGAGACCATCGCCAGCGAGTTCATAGAAGTACACCAGGAACTGCAGGAGCTGAAATCCCGTGACGGAAGAGGTTAAGACCATGAAATATCTGCTGATTCGCGCCGATGATCTCGGCTACTCGGAAGGGGTAAATTACGGTATTGCGGCGACCGTAGCTGCCGGGCTGGTGCGCTCTGTGGGCGTCATGACTAACATGCCAGCTGCCGTCCACGGCCTGGGGCTGCTGCATGGCCATTCCCTATGCCTGGGTCAGCACACCAACATCTGTGTGGGCCGGCCCCTCACCGACCCTTCCCACATTCCCAGCTTGTGCACCCCCGAAGGGGAATTCAGGCCCAGCCGCACCTACCGGGAGGCCGCCAAAGCCGGCCGTGACTTTGTGGTTTTGGAGGAAGTCATCGAGGAAATCGAGGCCCAGTACCGTCAGTTCAAGGCCCTTACCGGACGGGAGCCGGATTACTTTGAGGGACACGCAGTGGCCAGCGCAAACTTCTTCAAGGGGCTGGAGATTGTTGCCCAGCACCACGGCCTGCCCTACTTTGCCATGGGCCGTCCCGGCGAGGCAGTAATCTTCCGGCATACCCGGGTCTATGCCTATATGCCCAGGGACTTCAAGGCCTATGAGGCCGACCCCTTCACCGGGGTCCAGGATGCAGTGGCCCACGCCCATGAGGGAGCTTGCGACTTGATGGTCTTCCATCCGGGATACATCGATGCTTACTTGCTGGATCATTCTACCATGACCACCCCCCGGGTGCGAGAGGCCGCCATGCTCTGCCGGCCCGAGGTCCGTGCCTGGCTGGAACAGCAGGACATTCGGCTTGTCACTTACAACGATCTGACTTGAAACAGGAGAACATAAAAATGACAGACAACAAAAAAATAGCCGAGCAGGTCCTGAGAGCGGTGGGCGGAGCGGCCAACCTGAAGGACGCCACCCACTGCATGACCCGCCTCCGCCTGTATCTAAAGGACGACAGCGTCCCCAAAGATGACGACGTGAAGAAGATCTCTGGCGTGCTGGGGGTTGTCCGCGGCGGCCAGCAATATCAAATCATCATTGGCACCAATGTGCCCAAAGTGTACGAGGAACTGTGCAAGCTGGCAGGCATCAGCGCCAACGCCGCCGTCAAGGATGATGCGGCCGCCGCTGAGGATGCCTCCATTGCCAGGCAGAAGCTGACGTTCAAGCAGGTGCTCAAAAATATCATGGGTTATCTGGCGGGCTGTATGACCCCCATGATCCCGGTGCTGCTGGCCGGAGGCTTGTTCCGTGCCGTTAATTCCATCTTTGGCCCCGACTTGTTGGGACTGTACACCCTGGAAAGCAACTTATATATCCTGTTTGATTTCTTGTACGATGCGGCGTTTTACTTTATGCCTATTCTGGTGGGTTACAATGCCGCCAAACAGCTGGGTGTCAATGGTATGCTGGGTTCTTTCATCGGCAGTATTCTGATGGTGCCCGATTTCGCGGCTTTTGCCACCAACGGTCAAACGTTCACGGTCTTTGGCATCCCTGCTACCGTGACCAATTACGCCCAGACTGTTTTGCCCATTATGCTGTCGGTGCCCCTGTTCTGCCTGGTCTATAAGATCGTCAAAAAGTTCATGCCCGATCTGCTGACCACCGTTTTCACTCCGTTCCTCAGCCTGCTCATTTCCATGCCCTTTATCCTCTGCCTGCTGGCGCCTTTGGGCACTATTGTGGGCAACGCCATCAGCGGCGGCCTTGCCTGGTTCGGTATGACCACCGGCTGGTTCGGTGTAGCTGTCATCGCCGCCCTGTGGGAGTTCCTGGTGATGAGCGGTATGCACCTGGCCCTGATGATGCCCATGATGGCCGATTTCTTTGAAACCGGTATTGGCAGCGGACCTATGAACGCCGGCAACTTTGCCACCTGGGCCTGCTTCGGTGTAGCGCTGGGCGCAGCGCTCCGCCTGAAAAACAAGGACGATCGCAGCACATCCTTTGCAGCCTTCGCTTCCGGCATTCTGGGCGGCGTCACCGAACCCACTCTGTATGGCATCTGCTTCCGCTTTACCCGTTGCTTTGTAACGATGGCCGTTGGCGGCTTTGTGGGCGGCGCCATCGCCGGCATATTCGACCTCAAGGGATATGCAATGACCTCCGCCAACTTCCTGTCTCTGCTGTGCTATGTGGGCGGCACCAACGCCAACATCGCCGTTGGCGTGGTAGCTTCCTTCTCTTCCCTGATTGTAGCAGCAGTCCTGACTTATTTGTTTGGCTTTTCCAAAAAAGATTTGGAGGACGTTTGACTGCGTGATACCATAAAATCAAAAAGGCTGGTGTTATCGACTTGACAAAACAAATGATTTTCCCCACCAATTTCCTCTGGGGCGCGTCTACCAGCGCCTTTCAGGTAGAGGGCGGTTACAACGAAGGCGGCAAGGGCGTTGCCACCACCGACCTAGGGGCACGCCGCCCCGGCATCGCCGACAACAAAGTGGCCGCAGACCATTACCACCACTGGAAAGAGGACGTGGACCTGATGGCTGAGCTGGGCCTGAAGGTCTACCGGATGGGCTTTGCCTGGAGCCGCATCATGCCGGATGCCACCTGCACCCCCAACCCCGAGGGACTGGCCTTTTACGACAGGCTCATCGACTATCTGTTGGAAAAAGGAATCGAACCGCTCGTTACTCTCTATCACTTCGAGTGTCCGCAGGCGCTGGTGGACGCCTTCGGCGGCTGGCTCGACCGCAAGATGATCGACGCCTATCTGAAATACGCCGAGGTCTGCTTTACCCACTTCAAGGGCCGCGTCAAGCGGTGGGTCACAGTGAACGAACAGCTCATCGCCACCGCCGCCGGCATCATGAACGGCAACTTTGAGCAGGACAAGCAGAAGAACCTGCAGAACATCTACCAGATGAGCTATCATGTCTCGCTGGCCGAGCACCGGGCTATTTCGCTGCTGCGGCAGATCGACCCGGAAGCCCAAATCGGCCCGGTGTGTGCTATCCAGGTGGTCTATCCCCAGTCCAGCCGCAGCGAGGATATTCTGGCCGCCGAGAACGCCGAAGAACTGATGGAGTTCTACCTGCTCGATCTGAGTGTCCGGGGCGAATATCCCCCCTATGTGGCCAGCTACTTAAAGAGTCATGGACTTTACCCCCAGACGCTGCCCGGAGATGCAGCCGTGCTGAAAGCCTCGACCCCCGACTTCATCGGCATCAACTACTATTTCAGCATTTGCGCCAAAGTCAAGGAGGGTCCCGTCAACTACGACCAGCCGCCCTTCTGGGTGTCGGACGCCTTCGACATCTGTGATAATCCCCACCTGCGCAAAACCGAGTGGATGGATAAGGGCATTGACCCGATGGGCCTGCATATTGGGATGCGCAAGGTCTATAATCGCTACCGTCTGCCCATGATCGTCACCGAAAACGGCATGGCCTATAGCGAAACACTGGGCCCGGACGGCCAGATCCATGATCCCTACCGCATCGAATACCTCAAAGAGCACATCGAACAGCTGGCCATCATGATTGACGAGGGACTGCCGGTGTTCGGCTATTGCCCCTGGAGCTTTGTAGACGTGGTGTCCAGCCACCAGGGCTTTGCCAAACGGTACGGCTTAGTCTACGTGGACCGCACCGAGACCGATCCCAAGCAGTGCGCCCGGGTGAAAAAGGACAGTTTCTACTGGTATCAAAAAGTGATCACCAACAACGGCCTGACAGAATAAGCCATCACCTATTTTCCCCGCAGCCGTGCGGGCAACGTCCTGCGCTGCCTGCATGGCTGTTTTGTTGTTTGAAAGGAGTTTTTGTATGCATATCGCATTCGTATCGCTGGGCGCCTTCGGGCACATCAATCCTACCCTGGCCCTCGTCACCGAACTGGTGAAGAAAGGCGTCCGGGTGACTTATTTCACCACTGAAGCCTTCCGCACTATCATCGAGCCCACCGGGGCAAAGTTCGTCGCCGTACCCTCCTGGATGGCGGAAAACGACAAGCATAATGAGGGCGGCGAAAAGAAAGAGGATGACGGCGGAGTGGCCGCCGCGGTGCCCTTCCTGTTCTTAAACGAGGCAGGAGCCTACATCGACACTGTGCTGGACACCCTGAAAAACGACAAACCCGACGCTGTCGTCCACGACTTTGCGGGCATTGCCGGCACAATCGCGGCGGACAACCTCAAGGTTGCCAACGTCATGCTCTACACCAGCTACCCCTCCAACGACAGCTACTCGGTAGCCGCCGGGTTCGAGAACTGCCCGCCGGACCACCCTCTGCGCAAAGCCGCGGCGCAGTTGGCCCAGACCTATGCCGAAAAATATGGCTGCCGCCTGCTGACTGTCAAGGAAATCTTTGACGGCCACGGGGACTTCAACCTGGTCATGATGCAGAAAAAGTTGGTTCCCAATTACGAGACTTTCGATGACAGTTTCGTGTTCACCGGGGTACAGATCGGCAAGCGGACCGCCTTCGGCAGCTGGAAGGCCCCCGACAACGGCAAACCCCTGCTGTACTCTTCCCTGGGCACCGCCTTCAACAACTGGCCGGAGTATTACCCTATCCTGTTTGACGCAGTCCGGGACCTGGACATCAACGTCTTCGCAGCCCTGGGTTCCATCGACCCCGCCAGCCTGAAGGACATCCCCGCCAACGTAGAAGTCGGTCAGATGGTACCCCAGCTGGATATCCTGTCCCAGGCGTCGGTGTTCATCACCCACGCCGGCATGGGCGGCACCGGCGAGGCCATCTACTACGGCGTGCCCATGATCGCCATTCCCCAGATGGAAGAACAGGCTATCACCGCCCGCCAGATCGAGAAGCTGGGCCTTGGCTGCGCCTTCCTGGACAAGAACGCCATCACCAGCGAAAGCCTGAAGGCTGCCATCGTCAAGCTGCTGACCCAGCCTTCCTACAAGGCCACTGCTGCGGAGTTCAGTGCAGATATGAAGAGCCTGGGCGGCGCCAAGGCTTCCGCCGAGGCCCTGCTGCACTTCCTAAAACATTAACAAGCTATCTTCCCTCTGTCCCAGTTTGCCGGGGCAGGTACTTCTTTTTCGCAATCCTCCGCCTGACCCCAGGCGGGGGATTCTTGAAATACAAGGAGGACAGATTATGACCACCTTCCCCAAAGATTTCCTGTGGAGCGCATCCACAGCGGCCACCCAGATCGAGGGCGGCTGGAACGCCGACGGCAAAGGGGAGTCCATCTGGGACACCCTGGTCCATGACGGCACCGGCAAGATCGCCCACGGCGAGAACGCCGACATCTCCATTGATTTTTACCACCGCTGGCGAGAGGATGTGGCCCTGATGAAGCAGATGGGTCTGAAGGCCTACCGGTTTTCCATCAGCTGGCCCCGGGTGCTGCCGGAAGGCGTGGGCCGTGTGAACGAGGCAGGCATCCGGTTCTACCAGGACCTCTGCGACGAGCTGCTGAAAAACGGCATCCAGCCACTGGTGACCCTCTACCACTGGGACCTGCCCACCGCCCTTTACCGGCAGGGGGGCTGGAAGAACCCTGCCAGCCCCGACTGGTTTGCCGAGTATGCGGAGGTCGTATCCAAAGCCCTGGCGGGCCGGGTGGAGTACTGGCTCACCTTCAACGAGCCCCAGATGTTCTGTGGCCTGGGGCTGGTGGCAGGAGTTCACGCACCCTTTGAGCACAACGACGACCAAACCATGATGGGCATCACCAAACACATCCTGCTGGCCCACGGCCGGGCGGTGCAGATGCTGCGGCGCAACTGCCCCGGCACCAGGGTGGGCATGGCCCCCACCGGGGACTGCTGCCTGCCCAAGGACGACTCCCCGGAGGAAGTGGAGAAGGCCCGGCAGAAGTCTCTGAGCGACTACCCCGGCTACATCATGTCCAATACCTGGTGGGCCGACCCGGTATTCCTGGGGCAGTACCCCGCCTGGGCCAAGGAGAAGTTCGGGGACCAGCTGTACACCATGACCCCAGAGGAGTGGACCCTGGTGTCCCAACCCCTGGACTTTTACGCTTACAACTGCTACCAGGGCACGGTGGACATCGTCCCCGACCCCTCCAAATACGATGCCTACGCCTACCAGGGCAGCCCCCAGACGGCGGCGGCCTGGAACATCACCCCCAAGGTGCTGTATCACGCCAGCAAGTTCTGGTTCGAGCGGTACCACCTGCCCATCCTCATCACCGAAAACGGCTATTCGGGCCTGGACTGCGTCATGCTGGACGGCGAGGTTCATGACCCCCAGCGGATTGACTTTCTCCACCGGTATCTGCTGGAGGTGGCCCGCGCCATGGCAGACGGCATCCCGGTGATCGGCTATTCGGTGTGGAGCCTGTTCGACAACTTCGAGTGGGCGGCGGGCTACAGTTGCCGCTACGGCCTGATTTATGTGGATTACCCCACCCAGCAGCGGATCGTGAAGGATTCGGGCTGGTGGTACCGGGACGTGATTGCCTCGAACGGCGCGAACCTGTAAGGGCGCGGTGCCAAAACATACATAAAGAGGTCGCTCACTGTGCAGACAAGCACAGCGGGCGGCCTCTTTGTCTTTCTCAAACCCTGCCAGGGAACCGGTGGTTTATTTGTCCGTATAGGCCCTCTGCACATTTTTGCACACTTTTTGCACACCGGAACGGCTAGATAACGGATGCGAGAGTGGATAACAAGTGCAAAGGATACAGAAGACGCAAAACTTAAATTTGCGATAAAACAATAAAAAAGACCGATCTGCGCAATTTTGAAAATTGACAATTGTTGCATGCTGGTTTCTCTTAATCAGTGGGCCCAGGGTTCGAGTCCCTAGAGGTGCACCACAACAACAAAATCCGAACTTTTTTCCGATAGGAGAAGGGTTCGGATTTTTTGTATTCTTCGGAAAACAGAACGAATCTCTTGCTTCCATCGAAAAACGTCCCAGACCTTATCATAAGAAAGCACGACAGACCACGGTAAGAGTGCCGTAAGGCAGAAAGGACAAAATTATGAAATACGATGCAAGAGTTTGTTCGTTCAACATGGACGCCGGGTGCGTGGAGCTGCTGCTCTGGGATGGGAGAAAAATCTCTATCGACTGTACCGGGGTCGAGGATGCGTTGGACGTTACCATGGCGCAGAGGTCGGAGTTGGAGTATCTCATCTATAACGACCCTCTGGCGTATGCAGACCTGATTCTCAACGGTGAACCGGAGGAGTATCTGAGGAATGTGGCAGGAAGCCACGGACTAGAGGATTAAACGCAAAAACAGGGTGCGCTCCGAAGGACGCACCCTGCCTTCCTTTTATTTCAGTTTGAAGCTCAGTGTCGGAGAAAATCATGATCCAGAATCTTGATTCTTGCCCCGGAAAATTCAAGAAGTTTCTCATCCCGCATCCGGCACAATTCGCGGGAAAGCGCGCTGCGGTCTACACAGAGGAAGTCGGCAAGTTCGGTGCGGCTGTACAGCAGATGATAACACCCTTTGCTGTCCGGTGTCAGCGTCTGCAAATAAATTTTCAGCCGATCCCGCAGACGCTTCTGGGCAAGAATGCGCACCTTTGTATTGAAGAACAGAAGCTGCTGCGCCATATCCTGCATCAGATTAGCGGTCACCTGCATCCGACAGGGGCAGGTCATGGTCTGCTGGGACATGAGCGCACTGAAATCCAACCGGAGCACCGTACAGTCTGAGTCGGCCCGCAGGCAGACCGGACTGGTACTCCAGCCGGTACAGGCCAGTTCGGCCCCAAAAATCTGCCCGCTTGCCAGCCGGCAGATGCTGACCTGATTTCCATTTTCATCATACAGAAACTCTTCCACTGTGCCATCCAGCAGGATGCCTGTATTGTGGCTTTGCTCACCCAGTTCCACAAGATGCGTATTGCGGGGATATTGATGCACGCTTGCGTGCAGGCAGTCCAGAACATCCCGGTAGCGGCGCGGCTGGATGCCGTGGAACATTCCGCACTGCTGTAAAATCGAATAATATTTTTCCATGCTCCAAAATCATTCCGTCCGTTGCCATAACAACGGACACATCGAGGTAGTTGTGTTAAACTCTGGTTAGAGCTGTCTAATTTACGACAGCTCTATTATACGGAATGAAGTTTGAAATGTCAAACTCTCAAAGCAACAGGGTTGATTTTTGAAAGGAGCTGTCCCATGTATTCTTTGGGAATGGATCTTGGTACCTCCACGGTCAAAATCGTGCTGATGCAGAACGGAACAGTGGAGAAGTACTGGCTTGCCGTGCATCACGGCAGACCACTTCTGTGCCTGCGGCAGGGCTTGTCGGAACTTGCTATTGGCAGGGACGAGACACTTGCCGTTTGTGTGACAGGTGATAATGCCGGGGCACTACTGGAACGCTGTCCGGTTCTATCAGAATTGGGAGAGATTCCTGCCATCGTGGAAGGTGTACGCAGGCTTGTGCCGCAGGCCGGTTCGATTATTGAAATCGGCAGTCAGGGTGCGCGGTTCATCACGGAAGTCCAGAGCCGGACCCCGCAGTTTGCGGCCAACGAGCATTGCGCAGGCGGCACCGGTTCCTTTTTTGAGGATCAGATGTCCCGTGTGGGCTGCAAGCTGGAGGATTATTCTGCGCTGGTTGAGCAGGCGCAGAGCATTCCGCGGCTTTCCGGACGCTGCGCAGTGTTTGCCAAAACGGATATCATTCACCGCCAGCAGGAAGGTGTTTCCACGCCGGATATCCTGCTGGGATTGTGCTATGCAATGATCCATAACTACAAGGCGACCATTGTGCGGCGGCTGCCGGTCTGCAAACCAGTGGTATTCTGCGGCGGCGTGACCTGCAACTCCGGCGTGATACGGGCTATCCGGGATGTGTTCGACCTGACCGAAGAGGAACTGATCGTCCCGGAAGAAGTGCGTTTTGAAGCGGCCATCGGTGCAGCATGCAAGGCAGAAGGTGCATTTACACTGGCACAGCTGGATGCGTTGTTGAACGATGCAATGGCAACACGCTCCACGACAACTGGGCTTCCCAGACTGGAACTGTTGCCCGGCACTGATCTTTCTGAGCCGAAGGCCACCGGTATCCTCCCGGAGAAGGGCTGTGCGCTGGGCATCGACATCGGTTCCACCAGCACCGACCTTGTTCTGGTGGGGCCGGAGGGTGAACTGGTGGATTTCCAGTATCTGCGCACTGCAGGCGACCCGGAAGGAGCCGTCCGTAAGGGGCTGTCCAGTATCCGGGAACGGTTTGGCGCAGTGCGCTTTACGGCGGTAGGCGTGACCGGTTCCGGGCGGGAGCGTGTCGGCAAGCGCATCGGTGCCGATGCCGTGCGAGATGAGATCACAGCACAGGCAAAAGGCGCTGCGCACTGGGTGCCGGAGGTGGATACTGTCTTTGAGATCGGCGGGCAGGACAGCAAATACATCAGCCTGAAAAACGGCAAAGTCGTGGATTTCCAGATGAACAAGATCTGCGCAGCGGGCACCGGTTCTTTTGTAGAGGAACAGGCCGCCCGCATGGGGATTCCGCTGGCTGAATTTGGCCAGTTGGCGTTGTTCGCAGAGCATCCGGCGGCATTGGGCGAGCGCTGCACGGTATTCATTGAAACGGCCATTGCTTCTGCCGCTGCCGAAGGCGTTCTACAGGCAGATATTGCGGCCGGACTGTGTCACGCCATCGTGCAGAACTACCTGCACAAAGTGGTCGGCTCCAAACCGGTCGGACAGCACATCGTATTGCAGGGCGGTGTGGATTACAATCCCGGCATCGTGGCGGCTTTTCAGGCGGCCTATGGCAGCCGGATCCGGGTCAGCCCGGTGTTCTCCATCAGCGGCGCATACGGCGCGGCCCTGCTGGCGCAGGAAGCGGTGGGCGATACGTCCAGTCAGTTCGTCGGGTTTGACAGCCCGGCACAGGCCGCAGAGGACAGCCGCAGCGCCGAGACCCAAAGAAACATTGATTTTTACCGGCAGGCCGACAACCTGCTTCTGGAAGGCTACACGGGGAAACGCGACCCTCGCAAAAAGACGGTGGGCGTGCCTTTTGCGTTGATGATCCACAAATTCTTCCCGATGGCGAATGCCTTCTTTACCTCGTTGGGCTTCAATGTCGTCCTGACTGACCCCACCAGTGAGGAAACGATCCGGCTGGCTCAGCAGACTGCACAAGGGGAGACCTGCTACCCGGTCAAACTTATTTACGGCCATATGCAGCAGCTCATCGACCAAAAAGTAGATTATATCTTCCTGCCCACCATCCACACGATGAAGCACGAAAAGAGCCGTGTGAAACACAACTACGGCTGCGTCTATATGCAGACGGCAGCCGCATCCATTGCCAAAGCTCTGGACATTGAGAGCAAGGGCATCACTCTGCTCAGTCCGGTATTTGATCTGGACTTCGGGCAGGAAGCCATGGCCACCGCCATGCTGGGGCTGGGCAAAGTACTAGGTATCCCGAAGCCGCTTTGCGCAAAAGCACTGCTCAGCGGTGCCATGGCGGTGCGCCGCCATACTGCCGCAGTGGAAAAGCAGGGCAAAGCACTGCTGGCGACCCTGAAACCGGAGGACAAAATTCTGGTGCTCATCACCCGGAATTATGGCGTTTCCGACCCCATCCTGAACATGGGTATCCCGGAACTGCTGCTGGAACGCGGATACAAGGTCATTACCCTGAGTCATCTGCCCGGCCATGCGCTGGACATTGCGGACGAATACGAAAATCTGTATTATCCGTTCGGACAGCACATCCTGTCCGGCGCAAAGCTCATCGCTCATCATCCGAACCTGTATGCGGTGTATCTGACCAACCACGGCTGCGGCCCGGATACCATGCTGTCCCATCTGTTCAAGCAGGAAATGGGGGATAAGCCCTACTTGCAGATCGAAGTGGACGAGCACTTTTCCAATGTGGGTGTCATCACCCGCATTGAAGCCTTCCTGAACAGCCTGAACCACCGCCCGGTGGAAGTTCTGCCCAAGGACTTTGTGCTGGAGCAGGTCGATATCCGCCCCTGTCATCTCCCGGCGGTGCCGGAAAAGGATTTTCCGCTCTGGTTGCCGCCGCTGGGCGAATACACGGCATCGTTGACCGGATATTTCCGTGCACAGGGGGTGGATGCCCATGCACTGCCGCATCTCAGCGCTCATGCGTTGAGCCTTGGACGTGCCGAGACCAGTGCAAAGGAATATCTGCCCTTCCCTGCTTTGCTGGGCGGCATCCTTGCACAGCAGGAAGCAGACCCGGCACCGGCACAGTTCCTGATCCCGCAGACGCAGGGCGCAGAAGCGGATGGTCAGTATGCCCGCGTCATCCGGGCAGTACTGGACCGCAGAGGAAACCAGAGCGCCAAGCTGGTCAGCCCGATGCTGGAAACCCTGCCTGCAACGGCGCAGGACCGGGATGCCCTGTTCCGTGCACTGCTGGCCGGAGATATCCTGTATGCCGCCCCGGCGGCGATGCGCGCCGGAATTGCTGCTGCATGGGATACACTGCCCGGCTGGGCACAGCTCCACAAGGCCGCGGTAGAGATCGGCAGATGCCCCGCCACGGGCCGCAGGTTTGCCACCGTGGGTACGCCGCTCTGCCTGACCGAGCTGGACAGCGGAGTGCTTTCTACGCTGGAAGCAGAGGGCAGCCAGCTGCTCCGCGCGCCGTTGAGCGAGGCGCTCTGGTTCCTTTGGAAGGACAACATGGATGCCAACAAGCCCTGTGCCAAATGGCTGGAACAGATGGCGCAGGAGATGCAGACCATCGGCGCAGAACTGGGTGCACACAGCACCTTTGCGCAGGACACTGCGGCCCTGTTTGAAACGGCAGACACCATCCTGCCGCACTTTGCGGGCGGGAATGGCCGCTACCGCTATGCAAAAGCAGTAGAGCTTTCCGGGCGGGCGGATGCCGTGCTGACCCTCGCCCCGCGCTATGAAAACGCTGCCACGATCCTGGATATGCGCGGCCTGCGGGATGCCTGCAAGGCACCGTTGTTCCAGCTTTCGCTGGACAATGACTGGGATGAAACGGCGTGGAGCCGCCTGCGTTCCTTCCTGTATTACTGCTGAAGAAACTGAATGACAAAGAACCCGTCCGGAATGCTCCGGACGGGTTCTTTGCGTCAGTTGTGATGAGGAAATCGCTTATTCGATCACCAGCAGAAGGCTCATTTTGAACTTGCCCTGTGCGGTGACACTGTGCAGGCCATTTTTATCAAAACGGAAACTCTGGCCTGCGGTCAGCTCATAGTCCTGTCCTTCGTAGCCGATGATGGCCTTGCCTTCCAGCGCGGTCAGGATGGCGTTGCCGGGTGCACGGTGCGGGGTCAGGCCGGTGCCCTCGTCAAAGGCCATCAGCACGAATTTCATGTTGTCGGCGTGGACGAGGTCGAGGTTTGCAATGCTGCCGTCCTCGTAAGAAATGAGATCTTTCAGTTCGGTGGGCTGGCCTGCTTTGAGAATGTTGTTCATGGTGAAGTTCTCCTTTTTCAGAATGATTTCAGTATAGATCATGCCGCTGTCGGTCAGACAGCCACAGAGCGTTTTGGGCGGAACGGCCAGCAGCTGGCCGGGATGCAGCGGGACAGTACGGCTCTCTCCACCCAGAAGAAATATGCCGCAACCTTCCCCGCACAGATACAGGGTAGTGCAGTCGTAATACTCCGGGGTGATTGAGGTGCCGCCGCCCAGCGAGAACCAGGTAACAGGTACACTCTCGCCCAGTTTTGCTGGGCGGGAAACTGTCATGGCTTCCCGGATGGGACGCAGCTGGGAAAGCGTAAATGGCATCTTCATACGGCATTCCCTCGCAAGGCCACTGGCACAATGCTGCGCACGGCGCGTCCCTGATAATTCAACTCGTCCACGATGACCTGAACATCAAAGGAATAGGAAATGTTCTGTTCGTTCAGGATGGCAGCGGCCGGACCGTAGAAAAATTCACCCTTGCGGTTGAGCATCAGTGCTTCGTCTGCCACGCTCATGGCGTTGGTGGGATAATGGGTGTTCATAATGGCGCTGATGCCTTCCTCATGCGCCAGCCGCTCCACCATGTTCAGGACAAGGATCTGGTTGTGGAAGTCCAGACCGGTCTCCGGCTCGTCCAGAATAATGAGCTTGGGGTCGTTGATAAGGGCACGGGCAATGAGCACCATTTGCAGTTCGCCGCCGCTCATCCGGTTGCAGTCCTTGTTGGCAAGGTGAGAGATGCCCACCCGCTCCATCATGGCTTCGGCCATTTCCAGTTCCTCTTTGCCGGGCTGCTGGAACATACCCAGATGGGCGCTGCGACCCAGCAGGACCATCTCCAGCCCAGTATAGGAGAAGGCAAACCCGTGGGACTGCGGGATGTAGGAAATGGTGCTCCACACTTCCTTCGGCTTCAGGGTGTGGATCTCCTTACCATAGAGCAGGGTCTTGCCGCTGTGCCACGGCAGCAGACCGATCATGCACTTGAGCAGGGTGGTTTTACCAATGCCGTTTGGGCCAAGAGTCGCAAGGATGTGACCTTCTTCCAGACGCAAATTGATATTTTCGAGAATCACAGGCTGCTTCGGGTAGCCGAAGCAACCGTTCTGCACTTCCAAGATCATTGCAGATTGCTCCTTGTTTTATTCAACAGAGAAATAAACGCCGGTGCACCGATGATAGCGGTGAGGATGGAAAGAGGCAGCTCGATAATGCTGATGCTGCGGGACAGGGTATCGATCAGGATCATAAAGCTGGCTCCCAGACTGAGACTGAGGGGCACCACATAACGGTTGTTGCTTCCAACCAGCATCCGGGATGCGTGCGGGATCAGCAGACCAATCCAGCCCACCTGACCGCACATGGAAACGGCTGAAGCCGTGACCAGCGTAGATGCAACAATAAACAGCATCCGGGTCTGTTTGATGTTGATGCCGCTGGCACGAGCCTCGTCATCACTCAGTGAAAGGATGTTCAGCCGCCAGCGCAGCAGATAGATGATGATGATTCCAGCAACGATAAGTGGGCAGCCAATCAGGATCTTTTGGTAACTGGCACTGGTAAAGCTGCCCAAGAGCCAGTAGGTGATCTCCGGCAGCTTGTCCTGCGGATCGGCAGTATATTTCAGCAGCGAACCCAGTGCGTTGAACAGAGAGGATGCAATCGTACCGGCCAGCACCAGATAAACCATAGAACGCCCATCACTCTTGCCTGCGACTTTCAGAGTAAAACAGACGGAAATCAGGCCAAAGACCAAGGCGATGAGCTGTGTTTCCAGAATACTGCAAGACAGGATAATAGCAAGAATTGCACCCACACAGGTACCGCTGGTTACACCCAAAATATCCGGTGTGGCAAGCGGATTGGAGAATAAGGATTGATAGGTATTGCCTGCGCAAGACAGACCTGCGCCGACGATGATGGCCGTCAGAATGCGGGGCAGCCGCAGATTGATGACGATGGAGTAGTTCTGTACATTTGAAGTGCTCTCACCCGTCAGAGCAGTGCGCAAAGCTGTGAGAACTTCGCCTACCGGAACACTCATTCGCCCAAAGCACAGGCAGATGAGTGCGGTCACAAGGGGCAAAGCAAACATCAATACCACGGCCAGAGGCGTGAACCGGCCTTTTTTGATCCAGATGGTGTCCTTCATCAGTACAGCAGCATTTCCTCCAGCTCGTCATCGGTCACATCATAGCCATACCAGGTCTTGTAGTATTCCTTGATGGTATCGCCCAGCGGGTAATCGGCAAAAGCATCCGGGTAGGTGTTGCAGGCCAGCCATGCCAGCACCAGCGGAGCATCCGGATTCGGGGTAAACCAGTTCCACATACCGAGGGTCGTATTGTAGACACGGCCATTCTGTACTGCGGTCAGAGTGGAGAAATCAGCACCGTCCACATTCCCGCTCAGCACGTCCTCGGTGCGCAGGGGCTGCAGGCCGGGACCATCCAAGAAAAGAATATCGGGATCCCAGCTATAAATCTGCTCCATGCTGGCCTGTGCAAAGCCAGTGGCTTCCAGTGCCTTGTCCGTTACGCCCAGACGCTTCATCCAGTAGGTGCCAAAGGTGCCCTGACCGGATACCTGCGGCACACCGTCTGCATACTTCCACAGAATCAGCGCACTGGGGCGATCTGTTTGAGGAATTTCCGCAATACGGGCTTCCACATCGGTTACGATCTCGTCACCGGCAGCCACAAAGGCCTCGGTCTTGCCCGGTTCGCCAAAGATATCCTCCAGCAGTTTCAGCCACTCCTCATAGCGCTCCAGCGGGTCAGCCTCGGTGGAAGCACCCACGGTGGCAAAGCCGATCGAGGGAATACCGCTGGCCTTCAGGATCTCTGCATGGGAGGAATTGCCTGCATTGTACAGGATGACATCCGGGTTCAACTTCATGATCTCCTCAATATTGAGGTCGCTCTGCGCATAGACCGTGTCGCTGGATTCCATCAGCTCCGGGGCGATGTTCTTGAGCACGGTGTCGGAAATGACCGACTTGAAGGAGCCGCAATAGCCCACGATATAGGGTGCGCTGCCCTCAAAATAGGCCATGTAGGTGGACAGGATGGGGATCTGGTCGATGACCACACGAGTGACCTTGTTGGGGACTTCGACCTCATTGCCGCCGTGGTCGATGACGGTGTGGGTGCCGGTCTCATCGGCAGAAGCCGCAGAAGAGACTGCTTCGCTGGAAACAGAGGCAGATTCAGAAGCGGCAGCGGAAGAAGCTGCATTGCCGGAACCACCACAGGCGGTCAGGACACCGGCAGCGCTGACAGCAGCCATAGCAGCGAGAAAAGAACGACGTGTAATCTTTTTCATGGGAAACTCCTTAAAATGATGAAAATTTCTGGTAGTTAGTTATACATAACCAACCGCAGAGCATTTTAGCAGATTCCCACAGGATTGTCGGTTGCTATGGCAACCACTCTCCAAAATCGGAAGAAGTCTTAAAGTTTTCCAAGAAAAAAACAGGGCGCGTCCACCCGGACGCACCCTGCAAAAATCCACACACGATAGCGATATGTACAGCAGGGCGTTCCCCGTAGCAGAGTTCCCATAAAACAGTATTTGCAAAAGCTCCCGAAATGGGGAAGATTTGGCGTGACTTCGGTCACGCCTTTTCTTTTGCTTCCAGTTCATCCAGAGGGATGTACCCCAGCCCATCGTACTTGATATGGATGTGCTGCACCCGCTTTCCGCTGGACTTATCCGGGGCATCCACATAGATGGCCGACACCAGTTCACGGAGAGCATAAGGGGTGAGTTCTTCAATATGAACGTACTTGTGCGCTTTCTGGACGAACTTTTCAATATTCTCGATCTGCTGTTCCTGTACTTCAATTTCCTGCTGGATGGAGAGAACTTCCTCTTCCAGATGCTTCTGTTCGGCATCGTAGCTCTGACTCATCATGTCGAAGCGGTCATCGCTAAGCTTTCCGTTAACATTGTCCTCGTAAATCTTCATGAACAGCCGTTTGAGGTCTGCGATCCGCTTCTCATTCCGGGCAAGCTGCTTCTTCAGGACAGTCAGCTTTTCGGTGCTTTCCACCCGAAGCTGCTCCTCCATGACCTTGCGGAAGTAGTCCTCATGACAGAGGATGTAGTCCGTCACCCGCTGAACATGGCTTAGCACACGGCCCTCCAAAACCTTTACCCGGATGAAGTGTCCCTTGCACTTGCTCCCGTTCTTCTTGTGCAGAGAGCAATCAAAGAAGTCTTGACTGAAGTCCCTGTGATTGGACGAACCATATTGCATCTTGGAACCGCAGTCAGCGCAGTAGACCATGCCGGAGAAAATGCTGCTCTTGCCTGTCCGGGTCATGCGGTGACGCTGGCTACGAATCTCCCGAACCTTTTCAAACACATCATCGTCAATAATGCGCTCATGTGTATCCGGGAAGATAGCCTGATTTTCCACGGGATTCAGATGTCTCTTTTTATCCCAGATAGAGTTAGTATAGGTCTTAAAGTTGACTGTGCAGCCAGTGTACTCCAGGCGTTCCAGAATCGAACTTACTGCTCTTTTATCCCAGCGATAAGGGTCTTCCGGGGCGGGTGAGTTCGTACTCAGGCCATGGCTCAACTTATAGGCGGTGGGAGTCAGAACTTTGTCCACCCACAGTTGGTTTGCAATTTGGGTCGGGCCACGGCCTTCCATGCACATGGAGAAGATGCGCTTCACGATTGCAGCCGCTTCTGGATCAACAAGCCAATGTTTCAGGTTCTCCGGGTCTTTCACATAGCCGTACGGCACATTGACCGTCAGCGGTACTCCACGCTCTCCCTTGGCCTTCTGAACAGCCCGAATCTTGCGGCTGGTATCACGGGCGTAAAACTCGTTGAACCAGTTCTTAATGCCCGCAAAATCGTTGTTTACGCTGTTCGGGTCAATGGTGTCGTAGTTGTCGTTAATGGCAATGTAGCGAACGCCATACTGGGGAAAAGTGAAGTTTGTGTACAGACCTGTCAAGGCAGAATTGCGTCCCAGTCGGGACAAATCCTTCGTGATAACGATTCCTACACGCCCCGCTTCAATCTCGACCAGCATACTCTGAAAGCCGGGGCGGTCGTAGTTCGTGCCGGAATATCCATCGTCCACAAAGAACACCGGGTTCGGAAAGTGATTCTTCTTAGCGTATTCCAGAAGAATAGCCTTCTGGTTCTCAATGGACAGGCTTTCGCCGAGCCGTGCGTCCTCTTGCGACAGTCGGCAGTAAAGTGCGGTGATTTTATTCGTTGCTCCAGACATTGTTGTGTCCTCCTTACTCTGTGGAGCAACTGTCGGTACAGGATTGGTTACCGGGTCAAGTATAGCAGAATTGGACGCAGTTGTCATTCGTCTGCACCCTCATCTTCAAATTTTTGCTGGGCGTTCTTGGCAACAATGCGCTCCAGCTTCTTCAAAAAGGACTCCTTGCCCTCATAGCTGCCGGTCACGGTGTAGGTGGTGTGACCGACTTTCTCCGTGGTGGTCAGTTCTGGAATCCAGAAAGCGGACAGGTTCTTGACATGGAGGTTGCCGTTCTCGTCCACATAAGAGCTGTGTTTCTTCTGCTCTTCGGTCAAGGGCTTCCGCTTGAAATAGATTTCATTTTCGGAGATGTTCACAGTCTCGCTGGTCTGCTCTTTCGGGGCATCATCATACAGCTGTGCGAAAAATGCCAGTGCATCTTCGGGTGGTTCTTCCTCCATGAGCTGCTCGAAAACTCGCTGTTCCTCTGCCGAGAGGTTATTCCATGCGGCTTCCAACTCCTGCTCGTTGGCTGCGTTGACGAAGGCTTCGATCTCTTTTTTCATGGTGCATCCTC
>NZ_JAFREI010000027.1:0-26383 GCF_017377595.1 Faecalibacterium sp. Marseille-Q0746
GCAAATACAGACGCTGATTATTTACCTTGCGGCTTATAGGGAAAAACGCTGCTGCGGCAGGAAGGAGAACGTACACCATTGGTTCCTCTGCAAGCCTGCGCTGGGTGGGCAGAAACCATTAGCTGCCCATCCCCATCCGCGCATCCTTCTGCCGCAGAATAGGTGCTTGCCGGAGCTGCTCACAGTCCCTTTTCCGCATCAGCCGGAACCAAGGTGTAACACACTAGACTTTGTAACCAAAGTCGTGTGCCACGAAACCCCGGCGCGGTTTCTTTGGATTCTTCCGGCTATCGCGTTGCCTCCCGGCTTCAGGCAATAGCAGATGCGGGCGTCAACTCGTACACATGATCGAACTGAGCTTTGCGCTTATCACCAAAACATTCTGGTTGCCACAGCAATCAGGTTTCAGGGCAGAAGACATCTAAAGATGCTGAACTTCTGGATCGATCATACCGTCTTTTTTGAACGGCTTCATTCTAACTGGGGTTGAGGACGGTTAAGAGCCGCAGTACATTTTCCAATTTTCCCGTCGGGCCAGAATACAAGACGATTTGGACGGGAGACACAGTACATTTGATTATAACGCAGCATCCCGATTTTATCCAGATATGCAATATGCTTCGCAACCAACACCTCTTGAGTATCCTGGTGAAGGGGTGACAGATCGTGGGAGCCTTTGCCGCCCCAGTCACCAACTGCACAAACAAGTACATCGAAGCGTTTATCCTGTCCAAACAAACGGTAAAGGTAATCGTACCAACTGTAGTCCTCATCGCCGGCCAGAAGATTACGGCGTAGCGTGATATGGAAGGAGTACTCTTCCGGGGGCAACTTGGAAAGAGCGACCAGATTGTCAATGATGGTCCGCAGGGTTCCTTTGCCAGATACATGGGGCCGAGTCTTGTCATGGTTCCAACCATCAAGTGTAATTTGGTAGCTGGTAATTCCTGCCTGACAAAACTGACGGAACAGCTTTTCGTCCAGCAGATAACCATTGGTGGTCATCTTGGCAGTATACTGAAAGCCATGCTGTTTCTGCAAGTTCTGAATCATTTCAGAGACTTCCAATACAGTGTCTTTGCAAAGGATCGGTTCGCCTCCAAGCCATGCAAGCACAACCTGCTTATGCCGTGGGGCCTGCGCAGTGATATACTCTTCGATCTGATCCAGTGTGTCACGGGTCATACTGGCTGCCGGGTGGTTTTTGTGGCAGTATGAACACTGAAAATTACACCCTTCAGTAGGAATCAGTGTGGCCATGAAGACATCCCAATTGAATTTTTGAGGTAATATTGGCTTGGGTTGAATACAACTGAAATTTTCTCCTAGGCAATCGGAGATGTATCCAGACATCATATATAAGCCCTCTTGATATTGTAGACTAAAATTAGTTGCCGTTCTTTTTTTCTTGAAGTGAAAGCAACCATGCGCTCTTCACAGAAAGACAGATGCCAATTCCAACTACGGTCATAAAAGCACCGAGGATGACAAAACAAGCCGTTGACCCGGCGCTCACCAGTAGTGATGAGCCAAACAGATAAAAAATTTCAGTAACATTGACGCCCATGTTGAAGACGGAAAGCAGCTCGGCGCGATTGTCTTCCCTGCCGGCAGCATCTACAATGCTGTTTTGGACTTCTCCCAGCAGATAGGATGGAATATCCAAAAAAAGCGGAAGGATCAGCATAAATAGGATAGTCCAAACCGGCACATTGACCAAGCCCAACACACCAAGGGCTATTCCACTCAGAATGAAAAACAGTGCCATCATTTGATTATAGTGTTCAGGCTTGGTACGGGCGAGAATCCGTTCGGACAGCAACTGAATTGCAGAATAACCCATAATAATTGCGGCGAGCCAGGTTTCATTGATCCCGCACAACTGCAGCTTCTCCGCATAGAAGAAATTGATCAGAATGCGGCCAATGTTCAAAGCTGCCAAAATCATTAGAAGCATCCATATCTTTTTCTGCTGAAACAACTGCGGATAGGGAATGTTTTTCTTTTGGCGCGTTTCACTTCTGGGCTGCACTGTTTCCTTGGGGATTTTTAAAGAGGTAAAGACAGCAACAAGGTTTGCGGCAATCGTTGCCAGAAGCAGACCCTTGATGCCAATCAGCGTGTACAGGACCGCATAAGCTAGGGTACTGGCAAAAAATCCGACAGTTCCATAATTGGCGACATGTGCAGATTTTTCAGCGTAATGTTCCTTTGAAAACATAATATAAATATAGCCGCTCTGCGTCCCAGAAGAAAAGGAAGCCGCTGTGCCTTCGAGGATAGCCTGTAAAATAAACAGACTATAATTGCAGCTTACATGAGCCAGCAAGAGGCAGGTTCTCGAAATGAGCAGCGCGATCTGGTATAGTACCAACGTGGATTTATAGCCAATGCGATCGGTCAGCTTTCCGAGAGGAATCTCTGTGAGGAGGACCATAGTAGCCATAATTGCTTGCAAAATGAAGAATTGGCTGAGAGAGATTCCTGCAGTGGTTCGTACCAGTAGAGAGACTGGGGAGAAAAACACCAGCCCATTGAGCAGAGAGGTAAGGTCAAGTGCATCTGTTTTCAGCTTTGCGTTCATTTTGATTCACCTCGTTATATTTGGATTTAATATAAGGAATAAACAGTGTTTTCATGAAGTGAGAAAAAACTTCTTCTTCATATGTACAGCACTTTTTGAAATCGATTTGGTGGGACAGCTGACATCCGCCACCGCAGAAGCCACCGATTTTACAATCCTTACACTCCGCATAAGAATTGCAGGTTACAGCGACGGGCCGATAATTTGTTAAATTTTCATAGGAAAAATCAAAAAGGCTGTACCTAGATCTACCAACTGTGCAAGTACAACGATATGTTTTCAGATTCATATCAACATAAAAAACATTACTGGATGACGAAGTGCTCCAACAATAACTATGTGTTTGTTTATGCTCCCGCAAATTCAACTTTAGGCCCATTTTGTCGGCAAAGTTATAGCAGGTCTTTAAAAATGCCGCGTGAACATTGTCCGGGAGAGGCTTGCTTTGAAGCTCAGCGAGAATCTCACTTTCCATCATGATGTCAGGGAAATTTGTTTCATACAAACGATCATCTACTCGACCAATAGTCCACGCAAAGTTTTTATCCTGCAAAAGCTGTAACTTCTTCAAGTCATCCAGTGTATTCCAGATTTCTTTATGATTGTGCCTATCGATATTGGTTCCTAAGTCCACATGGATGCCGTAATGCAGAAGTGTCTTAATACAGCACAGGAGTTTGAAAGTTTCATTTGTATTGTTCCGGCTCGGATCAAGATCGTATCGCGTCATATAATTTAACGCCATACTGTCGATTGTGGGATAAATACCGCTGATGAAGCGACGATTGATGATAAATTTCTTCAAATAATACGAAAGGAAACTTCCGTTTGTGGTGATATGAACAGTGGTTTTGTGCTCTTTGCAAAATTGGAGAATTTTATCAATTACTTTCTCATTCTCGATCAGCAAGGGTTCGCCACCAAATAAACCCAGTCGAACGGTCTTGTTCGGATTTGCTTCCATATACTGTGCAATGATACTTAAAATTTTATCCAGAGTTTCATCACTGATAAGTTTCTTTTCCAAGGTTTTATCGTTTTGCTGATAGCAGTAAGTACAGTGCATGTTGCATTTATACGTAATTGTTAAGATGAAAGTGACTTCTTCGCTTGACTTGTTTGAGTCGGTTTCATCGCTATCCAGCATTTTGTGGTATACTTCTTCGCTCACACCATGGTGGAGGAGATCTTTTGAGATGGTTTATTTTAATTATGCCCGTGTTCTGGATTTGTGCGGTCGCTACGAGGATAGCGCAGAATGTGCAGAAGAAGGCAGGAAGGCTTGCCTCAAATATGGGCACTATCAATATTTACCACATTGTCTTGAAATCCAAGCTGAATGCGCTCATTTCATGGGAGATGACAAAAAAAGCGCGGATCTCTATCGTAAATGCTATTATCTGTGCCAGGTCATCGAATACCAGGAAGGATTGGAAATTACCAAAAAGGAAGCAAAAGAATATCTGGGCATGGAATTTGAAACTTAAAGAGCTTCACCGCCCCCCGGAAACGCGTCATATAACTGCATACCCGATTCGTCCGGGTCTTCGGGCTGTTCTGTTTCGGTCACGCCAGTCTGAGGCGTGGGCAAGTCTTCAGGTTCAGCGGCAAAGCAGGGGACAGCCAGCAGACTGGTGGCCAGAACAATAGAAGTAATCAGAGTAAAAAGACGTTTCATAATTTATTTTCCTTTCGTTTTATGTTGTTTTGGTGTTGGCAAAAGGATACCACTACAAGGCAGTACAGACCATATCGTGTCGTGTTGCTTTTTTCTAACATAAAACGATGGGTTTTCCTGAGAATAAGATCAGATGCTTTCCAATCGGCTTGTGATGCAGCAAGTACTAAAATAAGAGGATGGCCACCCAAAACAATGCCGTCAAGTCATTTGTGTGTGAATTGCTTCCGAGTTTCTAAAATTGTCCTGCACGGTTTCTGCACGGAATCTGCACGGTTTCACCCTGTACAATGGTTGACAACAGGTGCAAAATTTACCAGTGGACGTGAAACATGAATTCGGATAAATTACTTATTATCGATAAAATTTTATGTTTTACGGCAGGCGGCATAATGGAGGAATTACCCCTGACTTGCGCTACGAATCAGTAGGCCGGGGGTTCGAGTCCCTTCCATCGCACCAGAAAATGCCGTGAAATCGAAAGATTTCATGGCTTTTTTGTTTTTCTGGAAGAGGTTGCACACTTTTGCACATCTCCTGCACACTTTACAAAAAAGCCATGAACTCTTTGCATCGCTTGCACAGCGTGTATTTCGCTGCACAAAAAAGAGAATTTTACGCGAAGAGTACCCGCGTCAGCTCGCGGCGCTCCTCTGCGTCCATCTGCCGGATGGCTTCAAGGATCATTTTACCCGTGATTTTTGTTGCCACCGGCGTTTTGTTTTCCGGGGGTTCCTGCGGCTTTGCACCGGCCACATCCTGCGTGTAGAAGTCGGCTTCGATCTTCTCGGTCAACTCCAACCGGGGTTTGTCCTGCGTGTGAGCGTAGGTGTCCATCAGGACGGTGGCGGTTGCATGGCCGGTGTTGCCCTGCACCGACTTGAAGTCACCGCCAGATTGCAGCAGCTGGTAGGTGGCACTGGAGTGGCGCAGACCGTGGAACACGATCTTCTCAAACTCCGGGTGCTCTGCCCGCCACATACGATACCACTTGGTCAGAACGTCCGGGGCAATGGGTAAGCCGTCTGGTAAGCGGAACAGCTGACCGCAGTTGCTGTACTTTTCCGGGGCGCTCTGCTCGTCCTGCTTCATCTTTTCCAGCCATGCCAGAAGCTCCTCTTTCAAGGGCTTGGTCATGTACAGGATGCGGTTGGACTTTTTGGTCTTGGTCCGCTTAAGGATCAGCGAGGACTTGCTCCCCTCCCGTCTGTCCGGGAAGGTGTGGTAGATCTGGGTAGGGTCGATCTTGGACAAGGCGACCTTGTCGGCACGCTGCAGGGCTTTGTTCACCGAGATGGTTCCCCGTCCGTCTGCTGCGTCAAAGTCCAGATCACTCGGCTGTAAGCCGAGGATCTCACCCTCTCGCAAGGAGAGGATCATGCTCATGTGCACCGCCAGATGCAGGGCAGGGTTCTCGATGGTCTGCAGCGCCGCCAACATGGTGCGCTCATCCCAGATGGTGCGTTCTTCGGTGTTGATCTTGGGGGCTTCACGGGGAGTAGGTGACTTGTGGATCAGATCCCAGTCAACGGCATACGAAAAGGCAGTTTTCAGGAGCGTGTGGACTTCGTGAATGGACGTGCTGGATAACAGCCGCTTCTTCTGATTTTCCGTCAGCTCCTGCTTTTCGCCGTGAACGTACTGGCCGCAAGGGGTCTGGCTCAGGGTGGCGTAGAACTGCTCGATGTCGTAGGTGCGGAGGTCTTGCACCTTCCGCTTTCCGATATACGGCACGATGAGGTTCTGCACCATCGCCACAGATTGGGTGTAGGTCTTGGGAGACCACTTGTGTTTGCTGGACTGAATGGGGATCCACTTGTACAGCATCTCCTCGACCGTCATGGTGTCGGGCACGAGGAAGGTGCCGTCCAGCAGTTCCTTCTCCACCGTGATCTTGCGCTCCTGCGCTTCGGCCTTGGTCTTGAAAGTTTCCCAGCCCTTGCAGGGCTTGCCAGCATGATCTTTGTAGTTGTATCGGACGGAATACGTGTTGCCACGTTTCATAATAGATGCCATAGATGTTCCCTCCCTCAGACCGCTGCAAACCAATCGTCGAAGCTCTGCTTGCTTACCCGGATGCTGGTACCGAGGCGGATCACCTTGAAATCTTTCGTGGTGTTGCACAGATTGTACGCAGCACGGTTGGAGATCGCCAAAAGCTGGGCAATCTCCTCCACCCGGTAGACAAGCGGGGCGTGTCGGACGGTTTTTCTGGTCTGGTCAGAAGGTTCTACGGCAGGGGTTTTGGACAATTTCATTGTAGGGGATTCGGGCGCGATTTTCAAGTCCTCACGGGTCAGTTTAGCGGAATTTTTGCGGACATTCGTCATAGGCATGTCTCCTTTGCACTTCTCCAGACCCGGCACAGCTCCGGTTGAACTGCACCCTTGTGGGCTGGCTAATATGTAAGGGCCTGCCGCTCCTGACCCGAAGCAGCAGCCCAAAAAAGTGCGAGAACTTGAATTTACGCGCCCCACGCGCCCCAAACCACACAAAAGTACCTTTCTGTGTGAATTTTACAGGGCGCATGGCTGGGATGGACGCGCCCTCTTGGGGCGCATCCTGGTTTCTCTCCCGCCCCGAAGGGCGTGTTGCCGCCCTGCATCCGCCCGGAAAGGGCAGATACGCGCCCGGAGAAAACAGCGATAACAAGTCAAAACCATGGCTTTAGGGCGCGTAGGGCGGGAGTTTTTCACTTTTCGTGTGTTTTATGCCGCAGCAAAGGCGGGGTGGACGCATACGCCCCGGAAGCCGCGGTACTTTCCCTCGATGTGCTTGGAGAAGGTCAGGCCATACTTCCCCGCATTTTTCAGCAGGAACTGGCTGAACTTCTTTTGCGGAACAGGTGATTCCAGATTATCCTCGCACCACTTGGTGTAGGCGCGGTAGAGATAGGTGGAGCGTTCCTCGGTGTCGGGCTTGAAGCGGACATACGCCGTTGCCTGCATGAACTGGGTCAGGTTGTCGCTATCCGCCATGGCTGCTTCGAGGTTCTGGATGGAGCGCTCGCTGATGGTGAACTGATAGCGGTTCGCCAGCAGACGGTGTAACCCCTCCAGCATCCACAGCAGGATGCCGGGACGCTCCTCGGACAGCTCTTCGATGAGGAAGGGATTATCCACCCGGGCAGGGTCACGGTCTTTCACCGTGATGAGAATCTGTCTACGCCAGAAGCCGTCGCTGTCATCGTGAGCAGCCACAAGGTTGCCATTGCCGAAGCAGATGAAACGAACGTACAGCAGGCCTTGGACAGCCTGCTTGTTTTTCCGCTCGATGCACAAACGGTCTTCAGCGGTGACGATGGACTTGATGTTCCGTGTTTCGGGCAAAGCCACCATGTTCAGATCGTCATCGACCATGACCAGCTTATACTCCAGATTTGCACTGGCAAAGCGGTTCGTTTCGATGCGGAGGATGGATTCGGAGTGAGAGGCTTCCCCGAACAGCTTCTTCAGCAGCAAGCCGATGCGGGATTTTCCCTCGCCGCCCTTGCCGGTCATGACCAGCATCTTCTGCGCCTTGGTAGACGGGATCAGGAGATAGCCAAGGTATTCCTGCAAGGTCAGAATGTCCTCCGGGATGAGCAGACCGTCCAAAAATTCCAGCCACTTGGTCGGTGCGGGGGCATCGGGCTGGTATTCCACGGGGAGCCGGTTCAGGCAGAGTTCCTTTTCCGGCACAAAGCCCCGCTCGTCCAGAAAGTAGGTTCCGTTCTGGAGATGGATGCGGTCAAGCTGGGGTTTCCATTCAGGGGTATAGGTTTCGATACGGAGTGCGTCCAGAACCTGCTTCTCCTTCTTGGCAAGGTTATCGAGCACAAAGTCACGGAGGTCGCTGTGGACTTCGTAGAGCAGTGCGTCCTCGTCTACCTCGCCGTTCTGGTCGAACAGCTTCTGTTTCAGGCACATCATGGGGTGCTTCTCTAAAAGGTACTGGCAGTAAGCGGTTTCACGCACTTTGCCCTTGCTGTCTACCCAAGGGCATTCGCATTCTTCCTCTTCTTCCAGTTCGTCCTCATCACGCCAATCGTCGTTCCTCTTTTTCCAGTCGCTCATGCAATCCCTCCCAATACTTCCGTAGCTCGTTTTCGGTCTGCGGGTCCGGGAGCACCGAACAGTCCAGATAATATTCAACGATGTCAAGGTTCTTTATCGCTTCAAGAAAGCAGGGGTGAAGTTCTTCTGTGGGTGACTGCGGTGCATATCGGACCCGCCAACGCTGCAGACAGCGGTAATAGTCCAGCAGCTGCTGCCGGACGGTGGGCGGTCTGCGAGGAGCAAGCCGCACCTTGCCGTCGGCAAGTGCCATGCCGAAATCGTTCTTCAACTTTTCCACAGCCTTATAGGGAGAAAGTTGAAAAAGTCTGCCGACAAAATCGATCACATCGCCATCCGCCTGACAGGCGAAACAGTGGAAACGGCTGTCCACCTTCATGCTGGGGTGTTTATCCCCGTGGAAGGGGCAGCACATCATGCCGTTCCGGTTTACAGCGAAGCCGTACAGCTCCGCTGCCTGTCGGGTCGAGATGGCGTTTTTTACGTCCGAAAAGACAGAGGTGCTACCCTCCGTCCCAATGGTTGGGGTACAGGCGAAAGGACGAAGCCCGGTGAGGGGCGTGGGTGAGGTTGGGTTTATTCACACATCGATCCGTCAGAGTGTTGTTCATTTGACCTCCTGCTGCGGTACGGCGTGGTTGCGCTCCTCCTTGCGGAAGAAGGCTTCCACGTTCTGTTGTGCGGTGCGGAGTTCACGCAGTTCGATCTGCGCTTTCTTGTAGCGGGTGTAGAAACCGTTTTTCTCCGAGGAAAGGGTCTGGTATTCGGCATCCAGTTTTTTGAGGTCCGGCAGCGTCCTGAGCCCGTTGGCCTTGAAATAGGCGCAAGCGGCCTCGTACACAGCAAACTCTGCACGGTGCTGCTCCTTGAACTTGGCGGGATTCCGCACAGTCTGGAGCTTCTGTGCAAGAGGCTTGTACTGCCGATAGACCACAAGATGCCCGCGCAGCTCCTTGAGGGAGACCATGCGGGCATCCAAGTCTTTGACCACCGCCAGTGCATCGTCGTGCTGGGTTTGCAGTTCGGCAATGCGCTGGTGCAGGGCATCTTCGCTGAGCAGCTTCTTCTCCTGCAGGAGACACAAGGTCTGCGACCAGCGTTTGAGGTTGAACTTTTTCGCCCAACGCTCATAGCCGATGCCCTTGCCCGCAGCAACGTTCGCCTGAATGTCAACCAGTTTCCTGATCTTATCCGGCTTCTGTTCGCTGGCGGGCTGGATGATGGCGGCAAGCTGGATGTTCTGGGAGAGGGCGGTCAGCACCTGTTCTTTTTCCAGCTTCTTGCTCAGTTTCTTGGCGGTGATGAACTTTGTCCGGCCGGGCGGGCAGTAGCTCAACCGGCCTCGGCTTTCCTTCACGGCGATGCCGTGTTCCTGCATGAGCAATGCAGAAAATTCCTCGAAGGTGGTGGTCTTGTTCAGCACGGAGTAGATCTGCTTTCGCAGCTTGTCCAGCTCGGTCTGGTAGACGGTCTGGGTGGGTTGCTGCCCTTCGGCGGCAAGTTTGGCGTTGGCATAGTCGAGGCGGCGTTGTCCGCGCCGCTGCGCCCAATACTCGCGCTCCGAAACATGGTCGCCTTGGGCTTCCAGCAGATTGATCTGGTTCAGGTCGGCTTGCTCGCACATTTCCATGACTGCGACACGAAGGTGCCGGAGCATGGCAGAGGTGCAGCGATGCTTCTTGCCCGCTTCCCAGTCGCACGGCTTGTCCATGAAGGGCTGCCGTTCCACGGTGCGGACGCGCAAGCTGCCGATGACGATGTGGACGTGGATATTCCCGGCACTGTTGTGGCCGTCCGGGTGGGTGCAGACGATGGCGGGATGACCGGGGAAGTTGTCCTTGCAGAACTGCAAGCCAAGGGCTTGTGCCTTCTCCATGGTCAGGCCGTTCTCTACTGCGTCCTTCGGGTCGAAGCTCACAATGTAGTGATGGGTCTTCACGTCCTCCCGCCCGCCGTTCTTGCAGTACTTGCGGTTGGCAATCAGGCAGGCCATAGCAAACGAAGATTCGCCGCACTCAAGGGTGTCGAGCAGGTACGAATCCCGTAGCTTGGGTCTGCCCTTCTCATCCAGAATGGGCAGACCGGTGTACTCGTTGTGCTGAAAGGTGAGATAGCTTTCGGCGGCGGCATAGTTAGAGTTCTTCGAGCTTAAATGCTTGATGGTTGCCATACAGTTCACCAACCGTTTCTTCGGCTTTCAGCCGAAAGTTCGTGAGTGCGGACAGTTCCTCCAGAATTTGCGCCCGGAGCTGCTCGGTGTCTTTGCCGCCGGAGTTGAAGTGCCGTGCAAGCTGGTTGAGGTTGCTTCCCACCTTGCTGCACTGAGCAGACAAGGCGGCAAGCGCCGCCAGTGCATCCTCGCCGCCCTGCGCCACCACAACGGTGTGCTTGACGTTCACGCCGTACAGGACGCGGCGGACGAGTTCGGATTGGGTGAGGTGGAGTTCTTTGCAGGCGTATGCGATCCGCAGTTTTTCCTCTGCGGTCACTCTGACCTTGATGATGTGTGTCTTTCGTTTTCGCGGCGTGTCATTGCGGTTCTTCTTTGCGTGTACGTTCGGACTTTTCATTTCAGTCATATTCGACCTCCTGTGAAAATGATAAATGCCCGCTCCGGGATGGAGAGGGCTATGTAATGCGACACGCCGCATTCGCACCAACGGTGCGAAGCTAGAGCAGGGTTTGGGGAAGGCACTCCCCAACAAGACCACGGTTGCGCAGCAACGAAAGCCCCAGTGGGGCTTTCGAGTGGCAGCACGGTTTGCGTAGCAAATGGAGGAGTCTCACTCCGACAAGTGCTAGACTATGTGGACAGCAATTTTTCAAGCATTGAAAATTTGTGGCCACAGGTCGATACTTGCTTTCGCCCTTTCCGTGCAACACTGAAAATTTCAGAAGTCGAACCGCAATGCACGTTGAAAATTTTGCAGAGCAAAACGTTTGAAAAGGCAAAGCCCCTGCTCATGGTCACCGTTCACACCGAACGCAGTTCCTGCCCCTGTTTTGCAGCGGCGTTGTCCGGCTCGCCCACAGAAAGTGTGAGGTCATGGCGCAGTATCTCGTTCAGACGGCTTATGTAAGATTCAAGGTACAGTATGAAGAAAGCCGGACGCAGTGTGGACACTACAACCTGCTTCTTTCAAGCACAAGAATAACACTTTGCAGTTGTACAGTCAACAACCAAAAACAAATTTTGGAAGATTGAACAACTACATAAGATTTTATTTGTGAAAAAGAAAAATACCGCCCACGCAGCGCAGCGATGATTTTGTCGGGTGAAACGGCGGCAAAATAGATCGGGTGTGTTGCGGGGCGGTAAAAATCTTCATGGGGAATAAATCCTCGCCGTTCTGTACTTTTCTACAAAATTGGTGGGATTTGCGATAAAGGGTATCATGGATTGCGGAGCGCGTCAAGATGGTTTTGCAAATTTTATTGCAGTAAAGCGGTGATAGTAGGACTTATATTTAACACACGGCAAGAAACAATTTCCGTTTCGCACATTGTAATGTTCGCAGAAAAAACTTATAATGCTTTTGAACCTGTAGGACACACAAAATGCAGAAAAGAGAGGGAATCATGAGAAAACTGTTCCTTTTGGAAGATGATCTGAGCCTGATCAGTGGGCTGACCTTTGCATTCAAGAAACAGGGCTTTGCACTGGATACAGCCCGGACGCTGGCAGAAGCCGAGGTGCTGTGGTCAGACAGAAAATATGACCTGCTGGTGCTGGATGTTTCCCTGCCGGATGGCTCTGGCTTCGATTTCTGCCAGAAGGTGCGGCGCACATCCAACGTGCCGATTCTGTTCCTGACTGCTTCGGATGAGGAAATGAATATCATCATGGGGCTGGAACTGGGCGGGGATGATTACCTGACCAAGCCGTTCAAGCTGGGTGTCCTGTTGTCACGGGTCAATGCACTGCTTCGCCGTGCAAATGCGTCCAGCGCAGGAGAACCCGTACTGGAATCGGGCAGCATCACCGTCCGGCTGTTGCAGGGGCAGGCATACAAAAACGGAGTCTTGCTGGAACTGACCGGCGCAGAGTACAAGCTGCTCTGCTTCTTTATGCAGCATCCGAATGCCGTGCTATCCAAGGAACAAATTCTGGATGCACTGTGGGACTGCGATGGGGATTACATTGACAGCAGTGCCTTAACAGTGTACATCCGGCGGCTGCGGATGAAGATCGAGGACGACCCCGGCAAACCGCAGATGCTGCTGACTGTCCGCGGCATGGGCTATAAATGGAATGGGTAAAGGTGCCGTATGAAAGTATTCGCAAACCGGGAGATCCGGATTTTGTTCCGGACAGTGCTGGCGGTCTGGGCGGTGGCATTGGCTCTCACGCAGGGCATCGTATGGCATACAACGCATGTATTTTCTTTCGGGTTACTGTTGGTTTTTCTGCTGCTGGGCGGCTGTCTCTGGGGCGTGCTTTTTCGCTATTTCCAAAGGCAGAGCGCGCTTCTGGAACAGGCAGTCCAGCAAATCCAAAGCTGTCTGGATGGTAACCCGGATGCACGACTGGACTGCGACCGGGAGGGAGAACTTTACCGTCTGTTTCACTCCGTTAATGCATTGGCGGCAGTTCTGAGCGCACACGCAGACAACGAGCAGCGGGAGAAGCGTTTTTTGAAAAATACCATTGCAGATATTTCGCACCAGCTCAAAACACCGCTGGCGGCGTTGAATATCTACAACGGTCTGCTTCAGGACGAAGTTGTTTCGCCGTCGGAGGTCAAAGAGTTTGCAGACCTGTCCGAACAGGAGTTGGACCGCATCGAAACGCTGGTGCAGAATCTGCTCAAAATCACCCGGCTGGATGCCGGTTCGGTCGTCTTGGAGAAGAAAAACGAAAATGTTGCTGAAATGGTGCAGGACATCGCGCGGCAGTATCACTATCGTGCAGAGCAGGAACAGAAAAAGCTCGTTCTGTCTGGCTCAGAGGCGGTTACACTTTGGTGCGACCGTGACTGGATGCAGGAAGCTGTGGACAATCTTGTAAAGAATGCCCTTGACCACACAAAGAGCGGAGATACGATTCAGGTAGAGTGGAATGCACTGCCGTCCATGGTTCAGATCAAAGTGCGCGACAACGGCAGTGGCATCCACCCGGAAGATTTGTACCATATCTTCAAACGGTTTTATCGCAGCCGCTTTTCACAGGATACACAGGGCATCGGGCTGGGTCTGCCGCTGGCAAAAGCCGTTGTGGAAGCCCATCACGGCACCATTGAAGTAGACAGCGAGCTGGGAAAGGGCACGACCTTTACTCTGAATTTTCCGATTCCTACAAAATTGTAGGCTGCGTGTAGGCTTGCAGTAAGGTTGACGTGTTATCCTTTTCTGCACAGACAGAGATCATCCGTCTGAATCGAAGGAACCTGCAAAGTGAGGGATACACTATGGAACTATTAGAAGTCAACCATCTCTGCAAGACCTACGGCAGCGGAGAAACCGCTGTCCATGCGCTGAAAGATGTTAGCTTTTCAGTGCCGAAAGGCGAATATGTGGCGGTCGTTGGTGAATCCGGCTCCGGCAAAAGCACCCTGCTCAACCTGATTGGCGGACTGGATACGCCGACTTCCGGCAAGGTGCTGATTGATGGCAAGGATGTTTTTGCCATGAAAGACCGGAAGCTGACGATCTTCCGCCGCCGTAATATCGGTTTTATCTTTCAGGCATTCAACCTCATCCCGGAACTGACCGTAGAACAGAACATCCTGTTCCCGGTGCTGCTGGACTACCAAAAGCCGGACAGGGCATATCTGGAAGAACTGCTGACCGTGCTGAATCTGAAAGACCGTCGGAAGCATCTGCCAAGCCAGCTTTCTGGTGGGCAGCAGCAACGGGTAGCCATCGGCCGCGCCCTGATGACCCGCCCTTCCCTGATTTTGGCGGATGAGCCGACCGGCAATCTGGACACCCAGAACACCAGCGAGGTCATTGCCCTGCTAAAAGAAACATCCCGGAAATACGAGCAGACCATCCTGATGATCACCCACAACCGCAGCATTGCGCAGACGGCAGACCGGGTGTTGCAGGTATCGGACGGCTGCCTGACCGATTTTGGGAGGTGCCGGGAATGAGCAGCACAGAAATGAAAAGCTATCTGAGCCTGATCCCGATTTCTGCCAAGGTACGCAGACGGCAGAACCGCATGACCATCCTGTGTATCGTCCTTGCGGTGTTTCTGGTCACGGCGGTGTTCAGTATGGCAGATATGGCGATTCGGATGGAAACCTCAAACCAGCTGAACAAAAACGGAAACTGGCACATCATGGTAAAGGACATCTCCCCTGAAACAGCCGCAGAGCTTGCCGCACAGGAGGATGTTGCTGCATTTTCGGCGTATAGCGACATCAACGCTTCCCTTACGGAAAACTACTTTGCCGGAGATAAACGTGCCGCACTGGTAGGAGCAGATGATGCAATCCTTCAAATCTTTCCGGGAATGCAGTGCAGCACTGCCCCGGCGGATGGCGAAGTGCTCGTGACAGCAAACATCCGGGATTGGCTGGATGTTACGGTCGGTACAGCGATTCCGCTGACGCTCCCGGATGGACAGACCATTTCACTTACTGTCGCAGGTTTCAATGAGGATACCTCCGATGCGAACCAGTATGATGCTGTTGTGCTGGTGATGAACCGCAGTACATTTTCTCAGATTGCCGCACAGGTAGAAGAATCCTTTGAAACACAGTATTTCATCCAGTTCAAGCCACGTACCAATTTGCGGCAGTCCATTGTGAACATCGAAAACAAGTACGGAATTTCAGAAGAAAAAATCTCCGAAAATACTTACCTGATGGCGTTGAACGCAAGCAGCAACAACGATTATATTGTAGGCTTATATGCGGTAGCGGCTGTGTTGGCTGGCATGGTCGTCCTTGCCGGAATTTTTATGATCACAGGCAGCATCAACAGCAATGTAGCGCAGCGTACCAGTTATTATGGAATGCTGCGTTGTCTTGGGGCAGGAAAAAATCAGGTTCGGATGCTTGTCCGGCTGGAAGCTCTTTTCTGGTGTAAAACTGCTGTTCCAGCAGGATGTGTGCTGGGAATCGTTTCCACATGGGGATTGTGTTCCTTTCTGCGTGGATTTATCGGCGAGGAGTTCAGCTCTTTACCGGTGCTTGGCATCAGCCCGGTCGGTATTATCTGTGGTTCCGCGCTGGGACTTATCACGGTTTGGTTCGCGGCATCTTCTCCGGCACGGCGGGCGGCAAAAGCTTCTCCGATCACAGCAGCAACTGGGAATGCGGTGGAAAATGCAGCGGATTCTCCGTGTCATGCTCGGTTGTTTGGAAGTCGTGCAGAGCTTTCTTTGGGCGTGAGCCATGCAATCTCGTCCAAAAAGAACTTGCTTCTGATGACAGGTTCCTTTGCGTTAAGCATTCTCCTGTTTTTGAGCTTTTCGGTTTTGCTTCGATGGGTTGGATTTGCGCTGAATCCGTTGCAGCCCTACACACCGGACTTATCGGTGGCTGAAACATCCGGGCAAAATGTCCTTGACCCGGTGCTGGTGGAGCAGCTGGATGCTCTGCCGGAAGTCAAACACGCATTCGGGCGGATGTATTGCCCGCTCCCGGCGGAATATCAGGGAAAACAGGGGTCCATCGACCTGATTTCATACGATACGATACAGTTTGGCTGGGCGAAAAAAGACCTGATTGGCGGAACCCTTCCGCAGGAGCCGGAGGATGGCACATACCCTGTGCTGACGGTATTCGACAAAAGCAACTCCCTGACCGTGGGCGATACCATTCAGCTGGAGGATGCAAAGCTCACAGTCGTAGGTGTATTGAACGACAGCCCGTTCAGTAGTACCGATTCCCCGATTGTTATCTGCACCGAAGAAACCTTCCATCAGCTGACCGGGCAAAACCGCTATGCGGTGATCGATATTCAACTAAAAGATACCACAGCAGACGCAGCCATTGCACAAATACACACCCTGCTGAGCGACACGTTAAACAAGCAGGTTGTTTTTTCCAACCGAATCGAAGGAAATCGGATGATACAAAGCACCTACTGGGCGTTCCATCTGGTGGTCTATGCGTTTCTCATCGTGATTGCAGGAATCACCATTCTGAACATCGTCAACAGCATTTCCATGAGCGTGTCGGCACGAATGAAGCAGTATGGCATCCTGTGTGCCATCGGGATGGATGATGCACAGCTGAAACGCATGATCTCTGCCGAAGCTGGCACCTATGCGGTGTCCGGTCTTGTGGTGGGCATTGCGCTGGGTCTTGTGCTGAATCGGAAGCTGTATATCCTGCTCATCACCCATTATTTCGGTGCAGCGTGGCAGATGCCGTGGGGCTGTCTTGCCGTGATTGTCGTAGTCGTGCTGGCGGCTGTGGTGCTGGCAGTATATACCCCGGTCAGGCGAATCCTCATGCAGCCCATTACTGCAACCATCAGTGAATTATAAGCCAGAACAACAGATGCCCACCAGCTTATGGCGAAAACCATAGGTCGGTGGGCATCGTGTTCTTTATAAGGGCTTAATCTTCCAGTCTGCCGTGGTCACAGCCAAGCGACAGATAACGCTCCATCTCCCCTCTCAGCACCATCTGGACGTACTCCAAGGGCTTGTTATAGAGCAGCCAGTCCAGCTCTGCCCGCTGTGCCGGGGTGTTGCCGTACTCGTCCTCCACAGCGATGCAGTCGATGGCAAGAGTGGTGCCATCCTCGAACCGAGCTTCCACCCGGTTGGTGTCCATATTGAAGCGGCAGGAAAGCAGCTTGTTCATGGTGAACCTCATTTCTATATCAAACGGTGTCTGTTCGGATGTCCTAAACCCTGCCATAGAACCGATATGTCATGTAAGATTGTTGTTTGGATAAAACTGGAAGATTATGCACGATAAATACCGTTGAAATCCAGCTTTTGGGGCTGTGCGAAACAGCCTGTTTTGCCGGGCTGATTTTGGCTCTGCACACTTTTGCACATTTTCTGCACATCGCAAGGATGGATAACAGGTGCAAAGACGTGCAAGCAATGCAAAGAATGCAATAGAATAACAACGGCAAAATAACGGCAATTCGATTAAAACGACGATTTGCCGTCAAATGATGAAATGGACAAAATGTGCCATTCGGTTCCTACGAATCAGTAGGCCGGGGGTTCGAGTCCCTTCCATCGCACCAAACCATGAAAATCCGAACCTTTTCTCAATAGGAGAGGGGTTCGGATTTTTTGTTTTCTTTGGAAACGAGAACAACGGCTCTTCCCTGACGGCTGTGTGTCCGAAACCTTATCAGAAGAAAGACCGTATCACGAAAGTCACAACTGTAAAGGTGCCGTAAGGCGGAAAGGACACGAGTATGAAGTACGATGAAAGAACCTGCAAATTCAACATGGACACCGGCTGCGTGGAGCTGCTGCTTCGGGATGGGAGAATGATCTTCATTGACTGCACTGGGGTCGAGGATGAATTGGACGTGACCATGGCGCAGAGGTCAGAACTGGATTATCTCATCTACAATGACCCGCTGGGCTACGCGGATTTGATTCTGAATGGCGAACCAGAGGAGTATCTGAAGAATGTGGCGGGAAGTCACGGATTAGAAGATTAAGCATAAAAGGGTATGCGGCTATAAACCGCATACCCTTTTACACTTTATCGCTTCCAGACCGCTGCGGCATTGGAACGTGACATCAGTTCTTCGACCGGGATTCCGGCTGGGCAGATGTCCTGGCACGCAAGAGATTTTCCGCAGCCTTCAAAATAAAGCTGACGATACGCATTTGCGAGTTCTGTCCGATGGGCAATATCCTGTTCTTCGTTCAGAATACGGTAAGCGTTGACGGGCAGAACAGCTCCAGCAAATTCACTGTTCGGGTCAAAGTTCGGGCAGACCTCCAAGCAGCAGCCACAGAGCAGACACTTAGCAGATCGATACCGCTGGCTGTGCGTATAGCTGGTCTGGAACGCATCTCCTTCCAGCCACAGCTTTGTCCGCTTCAGTGCTTCAAAGATCACGGAACGGTCTACGACCAGATCTTTCACCAGCGGGAATTTGCTCAAAGGCTCCAGAGTAACAACGCTTCCCTTGCAGTCACGCAGAAAAACGGAACAGGCAAGACGAGGCAGACCGTTGATCCGCATGGCACAGGCACCGCACTTGCGTATCATGCAGCCGCATTCCCACGCAATGGGGGAAACGACCGTTCCGTTCTTTTCACACAGAGGGCTGCGGTGATTCAGCTCGTTCAACACCGAAGCAATCGAGGTGTCCGCACTTCCCTCAAAGGTAAACTCCTGCCAGCAGGGAGAAGCCTGCGGGTTTTCCTGCCGTTTGATTCGGATGGTGTAGTTCATAAATCATACCACCTTTCCGGGATGGATTTAAAGCTGATGGCGATATGCTGCCCGTTCCAGTGTGCCACGGTAGTTTTGCAGTAAACGGCATCATTGCGTTGTGGATAATCTGCCCGCCAGTGCGCGCCCCGGCTTTCTTTTCGGGCAAGGGCGCTTTCCAGCATGGCACGACCCAGAAGCGGAAGTGTGCCGGACAACTTGCGGATTTCCTGAACGCCCGTTTCCAATGTCTGCGTATCCCGCACGACACCGAGTGCGTTCAGCAGAATACGATTCATCTGCATTTGAGCATCCGGGGAAAGATCGGGCAGAAGGGGTTCTTCGGCACAGGGCATATTGGGGGAGCCAGCTGCTTCCTGACAGGCAGTTTCCGCAGCGATCTGCCCTCCATAGATCGCACCCAGAAGGGAATTTCCACCCAGACGGTTTGCGCCGTGGTACTGAGCGCAGCATTCACCGGCAGCGTACAGATTCCGCATCGAAGTGCGGTGCCGCTCGTCCACCTGAATGCCGCCCATAAAGTAATGGATACCCGGCAAAATTGGAATGGGTTCTTTGCGAATATCTTTGTGCAGATAGGTCTGACAATCATCCACCAGTCCGGCAAGTTTATGTTCCATGACTTCCTTGGGGAGTTCTGTCATGTCGAGGAACACCTCATAATCACGGCTGACCGTCCAGACTTCCCGCGCGGTGATGTCACGCGGCATCAGGTTGCCGAGTTCTGGATATTTTTCTTCCATGAAATACCACGGCTTCCCGTTCCGCAATGCAAGCAGCCGCCCGCCCTCACCACGGGCTGCCTCGCTCAGAAGCATCCGTTTTCCGCCCTGTTCGACCGTGGTGGGGTGGTACTGGATCATTTCAAGATTTGCCATCGGAACACCCAGACGGAACAGTTCTGCGGTGACTTCTCCGGTATTGGCAAGAGAGCCGGTCGTATCACCGAATAAGCCATGCGGCCCGCCTGTGGCAATCAGGACGGCATCGCATACAAACCGCAGCAGTTCGCCGGTATAGGTGTCCTGCACTGTGCAGCCGCCGCAGATGTTCCCGGAAAACAGCAGGGTGCGGAACTTATGGTGAGGAAAGCGTTCGACCGTTCCTGCGCTTTCTTCCCGGCGCACAGCATCGATCAGAGCGGTCATCAGTTGCTTTCCCGTATCGCTTTGTGCAAAGGCCGTCCGCTTTTTCTTCTGTCCGCCAAAATTCCGCAGGTCGAGTTCATCGTCATCTGTCACGTTGAACTGTACTCCCAGACGGTGCAGACTGTGCACCAGTTCGGGCGCAGCCTGCGTCATCCCCCAGACTGCATTCGGGTCAGCAAGTCCGCAGGCGGCGGTCAGGGTGTCTGCATAATGCTGCTCCGGGCTGTCCTCCTCTCCCTTGGTATTCAAGGCTGCATTGATTCCACCCTCTGCCATAACAGACTGCGCCCTCTCGGAGGCAAGGGAGGACACCAGCTTTACCGTCCAGCCGTTTTTCACAGCAGTCAAAGCAGCGGAAAGTCCTGCCAGTCCTGCACCCACGATCACCAAAGTGTGTTTCATACGTTGTTCCACCCAATATAATATAGAATGATCGAACCGGCAGCAAACAGCACCAGTACAGAAAGAATCAGATAGAGGTCGCCGCGCTGTTCCTTATCCCGGACAATGCCCAGCGATACCAGAAGAGGCCGGAGATTGAGCAGAAGATGCACAAATACCGAAGCGACCAGTAAAAGCTGCGTCAGCAGCCGGACCGTTGTGAACGGAAACAGAATGTATACGCCGTCCTGCACTCTGCCGAACACGCCAATATGGAAAAAGAGCATGAGCAAAATAGCAAGCCCACTGGTGCGCCTTGCCCAGAACAGAGCATTCTGCTTTCCGTAGAGTTTTCTGCCGGACCGGGAAGCCCGGAATGTCTGTGCGGTCAGCAAAAGCCCAAGGACGGTGTGCGCCGCCAGAATGCCAACGCCGATCCATGCCAGAAACTTTCCTGCCCCGGAACTGATGCCCAGCAACATAAAACTGCCCATCAGCCCATGAAGCAGACAGATGAAAAGTAGCAGAACGGAGAGAATGGTGTTCAGTTTTCGCATGAGGGGTCCTCCATTTCTTCTGCGGAGAGCAGAAGGATGTCTGCATCCGGCAATGCTGTTGCATCAAGCATATTTTCTGAAACCAGCAGCAGTTGATACCGCCCATTGATTGCACGGGAACGCAGCATGGTTTCGCTGTGCTGCTTCAACGTGACATCTGCTCCGGCAGCGGTCAGGCGTTCACAAAGAGCCGTTGCATAGCGAAGCAAGGGATAGTCTGTTTTGCAGACCGAAAGCGTCATGTGCGGCAGTCCGGCATCGAAAAGGACTTCTGTCTCACCGGAAACAAATGCTTTCAGGTCATTCCGGAAATCCGCATCAGAAAACGATTCCAGTTCAGGGTTGATGCAGAACAGATAGTTACCCTCCAGCGGTGCGGCCATTTGTGCGGCACGTTTCGCTTTCGGGGTCGCACCGGTCAGCCCATCCAGAATAGAGGGCGGTGAGTGCATAAATACGCCAAACGCGGCAAGAAATCCCAATGTCAGAACCAGCGTGATCAATTTTCGTTTCACAGATAGACCTCTTTTATTGCATGGTTGTTCAAATACAAAATCTTCTGCTCAGAACGCAGCAGTTGAATGAATACTCAACTATATTGTATGCGAAATAAGGAGGCTGTCAAGGTCTGTTAGACGACAAATCGCGGGAAGCAGATGCTAACTTTTCCTCTTGACAACGGAGAAAAAGCAGATATAATATGATTGAACGGTTGTTCAACTACAAAACGAGGAGAACGTCTGATGTCAAATTCTTTATACACCTGTAATTGCGATGTGATCCATGAGGACATCGTGAACGATGTAAAAGGCAAAATGCAGCCGAAAGACGATTATATCCAGCTTGCATCGCTTTTCAAGCTGTTCGGAGATGGCACAAGAGTGCAGATCCTTCATGCTCTGGAACAGAGCGAGATGTGTGTATGCGACCTTGCGGTTCTGCTGGGCGTCACCAAATCGGCAATCTCTCACCAGCTGAAAGCACTCCGGCTTGCCGGACTGGTCAAATTCCGCAGAGAGGCCCAGATCGTGTATTATTCGCTGGCGGATGATCATGTAAAGGAGATCATCGACAAGGGATTTGAGCATTTAAGAGGATGATCGCGCAAGCGATTATCTTTTTGTCTTTTAAGTTGAGCGATTGAACAATTAAGAAAACGTAGTGGAGGTCAAAATGAAAAGAGTATTCATCCTGAAAGGTCTGGACTGCCCGAACTGCTCAGCAAAAATCGAGAAGGAAGTCGGTGAACTGGACGGCGTGACTTCTTCGACCGTGAATCTGATGAACCAGACGCTGACCGTTCAGGCAGGAACCTCGGTGGCTGCTTCCCTGCTGGATACCGTTACCACGATTGTTCACAGCCACGAGCCGGACGTTGAGGTGTCGGAAAAGCAGCCGGAAGCCACTGCACCTGTCAAAAAAGAAGAAAAAGCGGCGGTCTATAACGATGAGGACAAGAAGCGCACGATACGTCTTGCCGTGGGTGCTGCGGTCTATGCAATCGGTATGGCATTGACCGTGTTCGCAAAGCTGCCGACTCCAGCAGAACTGGCATTTCTGATCGTGGCGTATGTGATCCTTGGTTGGGATGTCGTGTGGCAAGCAGTGAAAAACATCACCAGAGGACAGGTATTTGACGAGCATTTCCTGATGAGTGTTTCCACAATCGGCGCATTTGCCATCGGGGAATACCCGGAAGCCGTTGCAGTCATGCTGTTCTATCAGGTCGGAGAGTTTTTCCAGTCGCTGGCGGTAAAGCGTTCCAGAAAGTCCATCTCTGACCTTATGGACATCCGTCCGGATTCGGCGACCGTCAAGCGGAATGGCGTATTGCAGGTCGTTTCTCCGGAAAGCGTTGCGGTGGGCGAGATCATCGTGGTAAAACCCGGTGAAAAAATCCCGCTGGATGGCATCGTTGTGGATGGCGAATCCATGCTGGACACCAAGGCACTGACCGGCGAATCTGTGCCGAAAAGCATCCGCAAAGGCGATGAAGCCCTGTCCGGCTGCATCAACCAGAGCGGTTTGCTGACGCTGAAAGTCACAAAGAGCTTCGGGGAATCCACAGTGTCGAAGATCATTGACCTTGTGGAGAATGCCTCCGCAAGAAAAGCTCCCACCGAGAACTTCATCACGACCTTTGCACGATACTATACGCCGGTCGTTGTTGGAATGGCGGCTGTGTTGGCGATCATTCCGCCGCTCGTCCTTGGTGGCGGCTGGTCTGAGTGGCTGCGCAGAGGTTTTGTGTTCCTGATCGTTTCCTGCCCGTGTGCATTGGTCATTTCCATTCCCCTGACCTTCTTCGGTGGTATCGGTGCTGCATCCAAGCGCGGTGTGCTGGTAAAGGGCAGCAACTATCTGGAGGCACTGAACAAAGTGAGCGTGGTGGTCTTTGATAAGACCGGCACCTTGACAAAAGGTGTTTTTGAGGTCGCAAATATCATTCCGGCAGCCGGATACCAGAAAGAGCAGGTATTGGAGTATGCTGCACAGGCAGAGAGTTATTCCAACCACCCGATCGCAAAGTCGATTCTTGCGACTTATGGAAAGCCAATCGACCAGAAGCAGTTCTCTGGCTTTGAGGAAATCTCAGGACACGGCATCAGCGTTACGGTGCAGGGAAAGAAGGTGCTGGCTGGCAACAGTAAGCTGATGGAATCTGAAAAGATTGCCTATGCCGCTTGCGATGCAGCCGGAACAAAGTTCTATGTAGCAGCGGATGGCAGCTATGTAGGCTGTATCCTGATCGCAGATGAAGTGAAGCCGGACAGCAAGTGCGCAATCGCAGAGCTGAAAAAGATCGGCGTGGAAAAAACTGTTATGCTTACCGGCGATGATGAGCGAATCGGCAAGTCGGTGGCAGACGAACTTGGTCTGGATGCGTATTATGCACAGCTCTTGCCCGACCAGAAGGTCGAAAAGCTGGAAATGCTGGATAAGCAGAAACGGCAGGGCAGCAAACTCGCCTTCGTGGGCGATGGCATCAACGATGCCCCTGTTCTTGCCCGTGCAGATGTCGGCATTGCCATGGGAGGTCTTGGCTCGGATGCCGCGATTGAAGCTGCGGATGTTGTTCTGATGACAGATGAACCATCGAAACTTGTAGAAGCCATTGATGTTGCAAAGGCTACGAAACGGATTGTGATGCAGAACATCGTGATTGCTCTTGGCATCAAGAGCGTGTTCCTTGTTCTGGGCGCACTCGGCATGGCCGGTATGTGGGAAGCCGTGTTCGGTGATGTGGGTGTCACGATCATCGCTGTTCTGAACGCAATGCGGATTCTGAAGAAATAAGCACAAACAAAAACAGGGTGCGCCCACCCGGACGCACCCTGCAAAAATCCACACACGATAAGTAAGGCAGGGAGTTCCCCAGAGCAGAGTTCCCATAAAACAGTATTTGCAAAAGTTCCCTAAATGGGGAAGATTTGGCGTGACTTCGGTCACGCCTTTTCTTTTGCTTCCAGTTCATCCAGAGGGATGTACCCCAGCCCATCGTACTTGATATGGATGTGCTGCACCCGCTTTCCGCTGGACTTATCCGGGGCATCCACATAGATGGCCGACACCAGTTCACGGAGAGCATAAGGGGTGAGTTCTTCAATATGAACGTATTTGTGCGCTTTCTGGACGAACTTCTCAATATTCTCGATCTGCTGTTCCTGTACTTCGATTTCCTGTTGGATAGAGAGGGCTTCCTCTTCCAGATGCTTCTGTTCGGCATCGTAGCTCTGGCTCATCATGTCAAAGCGTTCATCGCTCAGCTTTCCGCTGGCGTTATCCTCGTAGATTTTCATGAACAGCCGTTTGAGGTCTGCAATCCGCTTCTCATTCCGGGCAAGCTGCTTCTTCAGGACGGTCAGCTTTTCGGTGCTTTCCACACGAAGCTGCTCCTCCATGACCTTGCGGAAGTAGTCTTCATGACGGAGAATGTAGTCCGTCACCCGCTGAACATGACTCAGCACACGTCCTTCCAGAACCTTTACCCGGATGAAATGTCCCTTGCACTTGCTCCCGTTCTTCTTGTGCAGAGAGCAATCAAAGAAGTCTTGACTGAAGTCCCTGTTATTGGACGAACCATATTGCATCTTGGAACCGCAGTCAGCGCAGTAGACCATACCGGAGAAAATGCTGCTCTTGCCTGTTCGGGTCATACGGTGACGCTGGCTGCGAATCTCCTGAACCTTTTCAAACACATCATCGTCAATAATGCACTCATGTGTATCCGGGAAGATAGTCTGATTTTCCACAGGATTCAGATGTCTCTTTTTATCCCAGATAGAGTTAGTATAGGTCTTGAAGTTGACTGTGCAGCCAGTGTACTCCCGGCGTTCCAGAATCAAACTTACTGCTCTTTTATCCCAGCGATAAGGGTCTTCCGGGGCAGGTGCGTTTGTGCTCCGGCCATGGCTCAACTTGTAGGCGGTAGGAGTCAGAACTTTATCTGCCCACAGTTGGTTCGCAATTTGGGTCGGCCCACGTCCCTCCATGCACATGGAGAAGATGCGCTTCACAATCGCAGCCGCTTCCGGGTCAACAAGCCAATGCTTCGGGTTCTCCGGGTCTTTTACATAGCCGTACGGAACATTAACCGTCAGCGGTACTCCACGCTCTCCCTTGGCCTTCTGAACGGCCCGAATCTTGCGGCTGGTATCGCGGGCGTAAAACTCGTTGAACCAGTTCTTAATGCCCGCAAAATCGTTGTTTACGCTGTTCGGGTCAATGGTGTCGTAGTTGTCGTTAATGGCGATGTAGCGAACGCCATACTGGGGAAAGGTGAAGTTGGTGTACAGACCAGTCAAGGCAGAATTGCGCCCCAGTCGGGACAAATCCTTCGTGATAACGATTCCTACACGCCCTGCTTCGATCTCGACCAGCATACTCTGAAAGCCGGGACGGTCATAGTTCGTGCCGGAGTAGCCATCATCCACAAAGAACACCGGGTTCGGGAAGTGGTTCTTTTTGGCGTATTCCAGAAGGATGACCTTCTGGTTCTCAATGGACAGGCTTTCGCCGAGCCGTGCGTCCTCTTGCGACAGTCGGCAGTAAAGTGCGGTGATTTTATTCGTTGCTCCAGACATTGTTGTGTCCTCCTTATTCTGTGGAGCAACTGTCAGTACAGGATTGGTTACCGGATCAAGTATAGCAGAATTGGACGCAGTTGTCATTCGTCTGCACCCTCATCTTCAAATTTTTGCTGGGCGTTCTTGGCAACAATGCGCTCCAGTTTCTTCAAAAAGGATTCCTTGCCCTCATAGCTGCCGGTCACGGTGTAGGTGGTGTGACCGACTTTCTCCGTGGTGGTCAGTTCAGGAATCCAGAATGCAGACAGGTTCTTGACATGGAGATTGCCGTTCTCATCTACATAGGAGCCGTGCTTCTTCTGCTCTTCGGTCAAGGGCTGCCGCTTGAAATAGATTTCGTTTTCGGAGATGCTCACGGTTTCGCTGGCTTGCTCCTTCGGGGCATCGTCATACAGCTGGGCAAAAAATGCCAGTGCATCTTCGGGTGAGTCTTCCTCCATGAGCTGCTCGAAAACTCGCTGTTCCTCTGCCGAGAGGTTATTCCATGCGGCTTCCAACTCCTGCTCGTTGGCTGCGTTGACGAAGGCTTCGATCTCTTTTTTCATGGTGCATCCTC
>NZ_JAFREI010000028.1:0-25912 GCF_017377595.1 Faecalibacterium sp. Marseille-Q0746
GGGTGACGGGATCAGGGTCATACGGGTCCGGGTAGTACGGGGTCTCGATGGCCTTGTAGCTGTTGTTGAAGGTGATGCTGCTCACCTTTTCGTCCATCAGGTCGGCCTGTGTGTGCACGGCCATCCGGGCCACCAGCTTGTCGTTGTCCCACACCACGGAAACGCGCAGATAGTACACGGTTTCATCGTAGGTGCCGCGGGTGTTGACACCGGCGCGCTGGCGCACGGTGTAAACGTAATAGCCGGGCTTGGTGTAGTTGATGGGGCCAAAGCTGCCGGTCTCGCCGTCGGTGATCTCCAGAGTGGTCACCTGGGGCAGGGGCGCATTGTCCACAGCCTCAAGTTCCACAGTCAGTGTTTCCTTTGGGAGAGGTGTTTCCCCCGTGGACTGAATGGAAACCGGAAGCTCCTGCAGCTGTGTATGCTGGTCAGCCGCGGTGGCCGCAAATGCCGCCGGCTGACACAGGCAGAACCCCAACGCAAGCGTCAGGAGTGCTGCCGCAATTTTACGGAACCTCATTTCATCCTCTCCTTTATGAATCCGACGCGGACGGGATCATCCACGCCAGAAGAATGGTGCGTGCATCGGTAAACTCCGTTGAACAGGTGGACAGCGCCAGCACCTGAGCGTCATCGCCCGCCGCTTTCATGGCGGCCAGCGTTTCGGTGTTCAGGTTCAGGGCGTTCTCCTGCGCAAAGGTGTACAACCCCTGCAGGTCGCTGTCCCAGCGCTGGGGCTGGAAGATCGCGCTCTCAGACGAAGGGACCAGCAGACATGCAAAGGTTTTAAGATCATAGGTGCGGTCGGGCAGGATCAGCTCACCGGTGGTGTTCTCTGCAAAGAACTCTGCGTCCTTGTAGAGATCCAGATCACCGAACATCTTGCTCTCTTCCATGTGGTGACCATACAGCAGAGAGTAGGGGTCGGTGAAGTTCTTGTCGCAGTTCACATCCAGAAAGATGCTGCCTGCCAGCGAGAAATCACCGTAGACATCGGTGTTCACATAGGTAAAGTTGTCCTCGCCCTGTACCACAGGGTAGTCGATGGCGGTGTTGTCCAGTGTGACCCACGCGCAGACATCCGGGTTGATGCCCAGCAGCTCCTCAAAGCTTGCGCCGTTATCCGCGCCCGCCTTGGGCTTGAACTGCAGAAGCTCTGCCTGAACATTGTCTGCGGCGGCGTACACCTGCGAGTTGTCCCACAGGGCATAGGCTGAATACGCCCCGGCGACCACCAGGAACAGCACGACCACCGTGCTCACCAGAAAGTCGGCTGCCCTCAACGCTTTTCTCTGCCAGTTGATACAGCCCACCTCCGGTTAAGCAAATTCAAATAAGTGGTTATTCGTTAGGTTTGTGCTGAGATAACCCCCCAGTCATGCTTCGCGTGCCAGCCCCCGCTAATAGGGGGGGCCTTGGCATGGCGCAAAGCTTCACGGTTTTGCCAAGGCCGCCCCTACTAGGGGCGGTGGCATCCCGCAAGGGATGACGGTGGGGTTTAATCTACCGCGAGCAATTACTCCTCGTCGCGGCGGCGCTTGTTCAGCATCAGGGCCACACCACCAATGGCAACGATGGCCAGCATTGCAATGTAAGGTGCATTGTCCAGCACAACGCCCATGTCGGGCTGACCCTCGTGAGTATTGTGGAATGCGGTGGTCACATTTGCAGTACCCACACTGCCCTTTACCGTATTCTTATCAGTTGTATCGAAAGCGATTGCGGTAGAGTTAGCATCCGTGCTCTCACGAACAACAACAGTATACTCGTCCTTGGTAACTGCATTCTTCTCAGCATTAAATGCAGAACCTTTCTCATACACTTCGTACTTAATACCAGCAGGCAGGTTAGAGAAGTTCAGGCTCTTGCCATGCTTCAGGGTCACAGTATACTCAGTATTCAGGTCAAGATAATCGCCGGTGTCCTTGCCATCAATGCTCACATCAGTGCCCACAGTACCAACCTGAGGTCCCTTGTACATACCGGCAACAGCATCAGTCTCGGGCAGGAACTTAATGATAAAGCTAAAATCCTCTGCCAAACTGCCCAGAGAGCCATGAACAGTCTTGCTCAGGGTCAGGCTCTTAGCACTGTAAGTGTTGTGGAATGCATCGGTTGCCTCAATCTTTTTGCCACCACGGTACAGAGCAGCGTAGTAACCATAGCCTCCGCCAATCTCACCGGTTGCATTCACAACGGTAACTTTCAGGGTCAGCTCATTATTATCCTTGGTGATACCGGGAATCTGGGTATCATTTTCGCTGACGGTGTAGGTGTACTCGCCAACCTTGGTCTTATTAGTGCCCAGAATGGTTGCCAGATTGACATTGAACGTACGGGTATACGTTCCAGCAGTAAACAGTGCACTGTTGGTATTATCAGTAGTCTTAAACTCCACACTAGGAGTTGCAACATCAGCCTGTGCAGCATTCTTAACAGTAAAATTGAAGGTCATGCTATCAGGTGCAGTACCATTTTCTACTTTCAAAGTCTTGGTCAGTGCAAGGTCTGCATCACTCTCAGTAAACATCTTTGCACCATTGATGCCACTGCCAGGAACAGTAATAGTGCTCGCAGCCGGCTCCGTCGCAAACGCTGCGGTTGCGCCGACGGTGAGCATCATGGCGGCAGCCAGAACGCCCGCGAAGAATTTCTTCAGTTTCATTGTTATTCCTCCCTAGTAAGAAATCGTTCGTACTCCTGTGCCGCGGCCCAAACTCCGCGGTTCACAGGCAGGATGCCGGCAGCTTCTTCCGGCCTCCGTGGTATTACAGACTGCGTCGCCGCAGTAGTGTAATTACTTTTGCTTGCACATCCTCCAGCGGAACCGGGCCAAAGTCCCGGCTGTCCTCGGATTGTGTGCGGTAATCGCCCAGCACAAAAACGCAGCCCTCCGGCACCGTGTAGGGGTACTCCAGCGCGTCTTTTGCGTAGGTGGGGTAGAGGATCTCGCCGCTCTGCACCGCGCCGTTCACCACAAGGGTGCCGCTGTCGTCCAGAGCCACAAGGTCGCCCTCGCGCCCAAGGATGCGGCCCACCCGGAGCTTGCCGCCCTGGGTGTAGACCACAACGTCGTTTTTTGCGTAAGTTTTTTGCAGGCGGTAGCAGATGAGCAAGTCGCCATCCTTTACCGCAGGGAACATGCTGCTGCCCTTGGCCTGCGTGAGCAGGAACACCTGCGTGAACAGCACCCAGGCGCACAGCAGGATCACCACAACGCGGCCCAGCAGGCTGATAAAATCCTGCCGGTTCTCAGCGTCCAGCCTGCGGCGGCGCACCGCCTTTGCCCCCTGCTTCAGGGCTTCATTGTCCAGCGGGTGCATCGGAATGCGCCTCCTTTTGGGGGTCAGAGCTGTCAACTTTGGTGGTATCCAAGGGCAGGCTTCCGGTCTGCTGCTCCAAGAGCACATTATAGCGGGTGCGCTCGGCGCGGATGGCGGCTTCGTACAGGGCGTAAAGCTCTTCCAGCTTCTTCCACATTGCCGCTTCGTCCACGCCGCCCAGCAGGTTCTTGCGGAATTTCACCGTCCGGAACCACTGGATGATCGCTTCCTGCTCCGGGCTGATACAGCTTTCCTCTGCACCGGCCAGCCGCTGGGGCGCTTTCTTCTTCGCCATGCGGTCAGCCCCCTTTAGTCATCTTCCTTACGGTGCTTGCGCAGCATCAGCAGGGCCACGCCGCCAGCCACCACAGCAAGGATGACGATGTAAGGCAGGGTGTCGAGGAGGACACCGGTGTCGGGGAGAAGGTCACGCTTATTGGTGAAAGAGAGCGTTCGTGCATTACCCTGCATCTCTACCTCAGCGTCACGCTTTTCTACAGAATCGCTATCATCTAACACATAACTGGTCTTGTACTTGTTACCGCTGTAATCATCTTCCACAACAAAGTAAGTACCAGCCGGAAGATTATTGAATGTTATGCTACTACCATGCGACAGAGCAAACGAATAACTGGAATAGCCATCTTTATCACTTGTTGCACTATACGTCAAGTTTGAAATTGATTGCTGCCGGCTATCCTTGCTTGTTGTATAAGTGACAGCTGTAACGTTGGCCTCGCTCTTTACATAAAGCTCAAAACTAAACGATGTCTTTGCACTCGTGTCACCCAGCATACCGGTAACTGTTTTGGAAATAGTCAGATTTGATGTTTTCGGTTTGTACACTGCATAGAAATGTACCGTACCATCTGCCAATTCAGCTTCGTTAGGTGTGTAAGGCCATCCTTTAACCTTCTCGCTCGAATAAGTTCCGTCTATCAACTTATCCGTATTTTCAGGATACCAACCAACAAATTCCCAAATAACGCCATCATTTGCCTGAATAGTACCAGGAATTTCTTTCGTGGTTGCGTTAATGTCTTTTCCCGTTTCATAAGTCGCTGCATCTACATAAACCCAACCACCATTATTGGGGTCATATCTATCAAATGCCGCTGTAAAATAGGATTTACTCTGAACACTAATTTTACAATCAAGATGTGTTGGATAGTCTCCGCCGTTAATTTTTGACACCTTATGAACAGTTACTGTAAGCGAATCAATATCAGTTTTCTGAAGTTTATCCGGGTCAATTTTCAAGCTCTTTCCAATTTCATCCCTATACTCTTTTGTCCAAATCCAGTTCAGGATTTCATCGAAATGGCTCTCACCTCTTTTGATTGTCCAGCTCACACCACCAGGTGCACTTTCCGGCCAATTCAAAATAGCATTTCCCTGTGCTGTCTTATCAAAGCAGTTCTTATCGTTGACCCAAGTACCCTCCAACTTTGTCATATCAACCGTTGCAAGTAACGTACTTGAATCGGGCACCCAAACACTCTGCTTATTATCATCCGCATCACCCAAGGGATTTTTCAGAATATAAATTGCGGCTTTTGCATTCTTCGTAACTGTCACAGTATAAGTATCAGTATATACCCAATTGTACTTATGCGTAACTGTTACCGTACCTTCACTTACACCTGTAATATTTGCATTTGCACTATTATTTTGAATTTTTACTTCTCCGCCATCTTTACTCGAAGCACTCCACTGATGATCGAAGCTACCATATCCATAGAGTGTCCTTACTTCCTGCAAGCCAACAGTGTAGGTTCCTTTATTTTCCAGCGTCTCCACATCATACCCATCCGTCCGCACAAGCACAAAGGGGCTGAAGCTGGAGGTCTCAAAGGTCAGGGTGCCATTCTGATAAGAAAGGACATCCAGTGTCTCCACGCTGCCGTCAGCGGTCTGATGCAGCACCTTCAGTGCATCGGCAGTGAGCGCTCCCTCTTCTTCCATTGCCGCAATTTCCGGCAGTTTGTCCAGACCGGAGACGGTGACGGTAGCCTTCTGGCCCTTGGCAGGCTGCACCGTTTCGCCCTTGGCGTTCTTGGGGGAGATCTTCAGACCCAGAATGGGAGCCATACTACCAAAGTCATCCAAGTGGTTCTCGTAGAAGTCCCCCACATCATCATCACCCATGTGGATGACGCTGAGGCTATGGGCGGCAGAGGGCAGGTTTTTCACCTCCACCGGCAGGGTTGTGGTTTTCGGGTTACCTTCCTCGTCCTCGTAGGAAGCAGAGGCTTTGGTTTCCAGATCCACAGGCACGGGGTTCTTGTCCACCAAATCCTCGTGATCCACGTCCTCTTCCTCATCGGAGCCCACGGTGCCGTCCTTCCATGCGGCGTAAACGTTCACGGTGGTGGTCTTGTCGTCCAGAATGTTGCTGGTGGGGTCGGTGAGGTTCAGGCGCACCCGGTTGCCAAACTCGTCCAGCGTGTACCAGTAGTCAAACAGCCGCAGTTCGCCCTTGGGGTCCCGGTTGGAGGAGGGGTTCTCGATGTAGCTGCTGTAATCCGCAATGGTCTCTGCCCGGGGCACAGCCTGAATAAAGTACAGGTTCCACAGAACCTCACCGTTCCGGGCCAGATACTCGCTCTCCGTCATATTGTTGATCTGTGCCTGAGCGGTAATGTCCTGCAGGTCGTTGGCGTTCAGCTCCTTCAGCCAGAAGCGGTAGACCACCATATCCTGCAGCTTTTTGATCTCGTCGCCGGAAACGACCACTTTGTCATCAGGCTTTTCCACCACGTCGTCCTCGCCGGACCACTGGGTCTCGGTGCTGGAGCTGGGGTCGGTGCTGGTGCTGGTGTCGTACTCAATGACGGTGCCCCACTCTGTTTCCTTAACGTTGGGGCCGCCGTCGAGGTTGTCCTCGCCGCCTTCCACAGGCCGGGTGGCAACTTCGTCCCCGCCGAAACCGGCAGCTTCGCCTTCATCGTATACTTCGCGCGGCTCGCCGTCGTCCACGGCAGGGAAATCGTCGCCGAAACCGGCAGCTTCGTCCCCGCCGAAACCGGCAATTTCCTCCTCACCGGAATCGACAACATCCTTGTACTCGGTTGCAAACACCGGCACAAGGCAGGTGCAGATGACCGCAAGCGCCAGACAAAGCGCAAAAACGCGCTTCACCAGCCTATCTTTTTTTCCGTGATGATTTTTCCGCACAGTGGAGCCCTCCCTGCATCATAGTATTTTTGGCAAAACCGGAGGAAAAGATATCCAACTTTTGTCGGCTTTCTTTCCCTTGGCAGGTTATTTTTACCAGACACATCATTATTGTAATTATAGCATGTATATCCAGTATTTTCAATAGTGAAATTTTATTTTTCCTTCCCCTTTTCAGACAAAATATTCTGCGATATACAGCACGTTATGAACCGCCGCAATATCATTGCGGGGAGTAGAACAGTCCGACTTATCCGCACGCCCGCCGCATTGATATATCACGCAGTTTTGTGTTGTATATTCGCAGTTTCACTCTCTATAATACATGAAACGCAGATTCCTTTCACTTTTTTCGAGATTTTTTGAAAAAGTTTTTGGAGCCCTCTCAGTCAAAGCCTGACGGCTTTGCCAGCTCTCCCAAAGGGAGAGCCAATTGCGGCTCGACCTTCAGCGGCATTTACCGCCCAAAAGCCTGCCCAAAGCTCCCGTTTCCCTTGCAGATGCGTTGGCTCCCCCCTCGGGGGAGCTGTCGAGCGAATGCGAGACTGAGAGGGCTTCGCCCCACCAAAAAGCGCCCCCATCACTCAAAGGAGCAATGGGGGCGCTTTACCATATTACAATGGGTTCCGCTTACTCAGCCTTGGGAGCTTCGGGAGCCTTTGCCTCCTCAGCCTTTGCGGCGGGCTCTGCCGGAGCGGCAGCGGGCTTCGGAGCCTGCTTCACCACGGGCTTGGGGGGATTCGGATCGTCCTTCAGCGGGAAGAGGATGATGTGCTTGGGGCACTTCTGGGCGCACATGCCGCAGCCCTTGCACTTGTCGTAGTCCACACGGGCCACGCCGTCCACAACGTGGATGGCATCAAACTTACAGGTGCGCTCGCACATGCCGCAGGCAATGCAGGAGGTGGTGCACAGCTTGTTTGCCACAGCACCCTTATCCTGATTGGAGCACATGACCACGGGCTTGCGGGGGCCGCCTGCGTCGATCATAATGACGTGCTTGGGGCAGATGTTGGCGCAGGCACCACAGCCGGTGCACTTGTCCTTGTCCACCTTGGCCACGCCGTCCACAATGTGGATGGCATCGAACTTACACACCTTGGTGCAGTCGCCCAGGCCGATGCAGGCAAAGGTACAGGTCTTGGGGCCGCCGTACAGGGTCGCAGCAGCGGCACAGGTCTGGATGCCCTTGTACTCGTAGCTGGGCTTGCAGTGCTCGGAGTTGCCCTGGCACTGGACCACAGCCTTCTTCTCCACAGCGCTTGCCTCACCGCCCATGATCTTGGCAATGGCGGCAGCAGCCTTGGGGCCGCCGGGGGCGCACTTGTCGCAGGGAACACCGTCCATAACAACGGCCTTTGCGTAGTCGGCACAGCCGGCGTAGCCGCAGCCGCCGCAGTTTGCACCGGCCAGGCAGGCAGAAACTTCTTCAATACGGGGGTCTTCCTCAACCGCCATGAACTTTGCGGCCAGCACCAGAACAACGGCACCGATCGCGCCCACGATGGTACAGAGGATCACAGCAGATACAATATTCATAATCCTGTTCCTCCCTTACAGCGTCACGTTGAACAGGTTTTCGACGAGGCCGCCGAAGCCCATAAAGGACAGGCTGGTGATGGCTGCTGCGATCAGGGTGATGGGCAGGCCCTTGAAGGGTGCCGGGGGATCGCAGGCTTCCACACGCTTGCGCACGCCGCTGAACATGACCATGGCCAGCATAAAGCCGACACCTGCACCCACGGCACAGACCAGAGCCTCAATGTAGGCAGCGGCAAAGCCAAGGGTAGCAACGTCTGCACCGTAGTCGTCCACGACCAGAATGGTCACGGCCAGCACGCAGCAGTTGGTGGTGATCAGGGGCAGGTAAACGCCCAGAGAATTGTACAGTGCAACAACATACTTCTTCAGGAAGATCTCGATGAACTGCACCAGCACTGCAATGACCAGGATGAACACGATGGTCTGCAGGTAGCCCAGGTCAGCGGGGTTCAAAATGAAGATCTGGATGGGGAAGGTGACAGCCGTTGCCACCAGCATAACAAAGATAACAGCGCCGGACATACCAATGGAGGAATCCAGCTTCTTGGAAACGCCCAGGAACGGGCAGATACCGTAGAACTTCACCAGCACATAGTTGTTCACCAGGATCATGCTGAAGAAGATCGCAGCAAGTTTGACTAACATCTTATTCTGCCTCCTTCTTCAGGTTGTCGAGGTCGCAGCAGCTCTTGCGCTCGATGCGGGCATCCAGCTTGCCTTCCAGCCAGACGCAGCCGGCCATCAGCACGCCGTAGCAGAAGAATGCGCCGGGAGCCTGGGTCATAATGCTCATCTTGGCCATGCTCTCGGGCAGGACCTGGAAGCCCAGCCAGGTGCCGCTGCCCAGGATCTCACGGATGGAGGCCATCAGCACCACGGTGAGGGTGTAGCCGATGCCCATGCCGATGCCGTCCAGTGCGGAGTCCACCACATTGTTCTTGCAGGCAAACATCTCGGCACGGCCCAGAATGATGCAGTTGACAACGATCAGGGGCAGGAACACGCCCAGTGCAGTGTACAGGCTGTCCATGTAGGCGTGCATCACCATCTGAACGATGGTCACGAAGCCTGCAATGATGACGATGTAGCAGGGCAGATGGACTTTAGCGGGGATCACGTTGCGCAGCAGCGAGATCAGGATGTTGGAGCACACCAGCACGAAGGTGAAGGCTGCGCCCATGCCCAGCGCGCTGGAAACTGCCGTGGTAACAGCCAGGCAGGAGCAGGTGCCCAGAACCAGACGCAGAACGGGGTTTTCTTTGATGATGCCGTTGGTAAGGATGCTTACCTTGGACTTGTTTTCGCTTGCCATTTCTTACCAACCTCCTTTATGCCAACTCGTTGTAGCAGTTGATGCAATCGTTGATGGCGGCAAACAGAGCCTTAGAGGAAATGGTTGCGCCGCTGTATGCGTCGTAGCCCTGGCCCAGGGTGATGTTCTGGGTGCCATCCATGCCATCGAACTGAGCAAGGAAGCTGTCGGTGGCAACGTTGCTGCCGATGCCCTTGGTCTGGGTAGAAGCGTCCACCCAGATGCCGGTGACAGTGCCGTTGGTGTCGAAGCCGATGATGACGGACAGGATGCCGCCGTCAAAGCCCTTTTCCTCAGCCTTGATGGCCAGGGAGCCGTCGGTGGCCTTTACAGCACCGGTGATGTTCTCGGTGGTGTAGTCGGTCACTTCCTCCAGATCGGAGGCGCTGGAAACGGTGGGCATCACGTCCACATAGGCAGCCAGCGTTGCGGCCTTCTGGTTATCCTCAATGATGGGAGCCGTAAAGGAGTTGACCATGGCCAGCAGCAGGCTGACGATCAGTGCGATCACGCTCAGCACAACAACAGGCTTTACACTGGTCTCCCAGGAAGAATTCTTATTCATTTGCCAGCACCCTCCTTTGCTTTCTTTGCAGGCTTAACATAGCCGTAAGGAGTCTGACGGGTCCAATCGTTGATAAAGGGGACCCACAGGTTCATAAACAGCAGCGCGAAGGAAACGCCCTCGGCGTAGCTGCCCCACTGACGGATGGCGAAGGTGACGATGCCCAGGCACAGGCCGTAGATCAGCTTGCCCTTCAGGGTAAAGGGGCTGGTGACATAGTCCGTTGCCATGAACACAGCACCGAACATCAGGCCGCCGGACAGGATGCCGACCAGTGCGCCGTGCAGGCTGCCGGTGGAGATCAGGTAGAAGATAAACATGCTGCCGATGTAAGAAGCGGGGATGGCGATGCTGATGGTCTTGGTGGCCACCATATAAATCAGGCCCAGCAGGATGGCCAGAGCGCAGGTCTCGCCCAGAACACCGCCGTGCACGCCCATGAACAGATCCAGCAGGCTCAGCTTGCTGGTGTCAGCCACAGCCAGCGGGGTAGCGCTGGACAGCTGGTCAACCGCTGCATCGGGGAACACCCAATTGTTCATGGAACCGGCAAAGCTGACGAACAGCACGATACGGCCGACCAGTGCAGGGTTTGCAAAGTTCATGCCGATGCCGCCGAACAGCTGCTTGACCACGATGATGGCAACCAGGTCGCCGATGATGAGCTGGCCGATGGGCATACCCACGGGCACATTCATGGCCAGAATGATGCCGGTGACCACAGCGGACAGGTCGCTGATGGGGTTTGCCTTCTTCAGCAGCTTGCAGTACAGCCACTCAAAGGCCACGCATGCCACAACGGACACTGCAGTGACCAGCAGGGCACGCGCACCAAAGATGATTGCAGAGGCCACCACACAGGGGCACAGGGCAACGATCACGTTGGCCATCAGGCTCTGGGTCGTTTCCTCACTGCGCAGGTGCGGGGAGGCCGAAACAATAAGCTTCGTATCCATTACTTATTGCCTCCTTTTTTGATTTCACCAAGGTAGAACGCCTTTGCCAGGCCCATCATCTGGGTGCAGGGGCGCTTTGCCGGGCAGACAAAGGTGCAGGAGCCGCAGTTGAAGCAGTAATCAACATGCAGCTTGCCCAGCTCCTGAACGTCGCGGGCTGCATAAGCCTGGTTGACCTCCACGGGCTCCAGACCCATGGGGCAGTACTCCACGCAGCGGCCGCAGCGGATGCAGGGGTTGACCTGCGGGGGCTCTGCAGCAGCGGCGCTGAGCATGATCAGGCCGGAAGTGGTCTTGGTGGTGGGGTAGCTCAGGTTCTCCACAGCGGGGCCCATCATGGCACCGCCGGCAACCACCTTGCCCAGCTCCACGCCGCCCTTGAGGCCGGCAGCGTTCAGAACATCCTCGTAGGCAGTGCCCACGGGAACGATCAGGTTCTGGGGCTTTGCGCAGGCATCGCCGTCCACGGTGATGGTGCGCTCGACCACCGGCATACCGGTAGCCAGGTACTTGCCCAGGGTAGAAACAGAGGTCACGTTCATCACGATGGCACCTGCATCTGCGGGCAGACCGCCATGCGGCACCTCGCGGCCCAGGCACTTCTCGATCAGGATCAGCTCTGCGCCGGTGCCGTAAACACTGGGCAGTGCCTTGACCTCGATGGCGGGCTTGTCTTTGGTCTTCTGGTTCAACAGCTCGATGCACTCGGGCTTGTTGTTCTCAATGCCAATGATGCACTTCGGGATGCCGGTGTACTTCAGCACGGCCTCGATGCCGCGGACGATATCATCGCTGCAGTTCAGCATCTCCTGCGTGTCGCTGGTCAGCCAGACTTCACACTCGGAAGCGTTGATGAGCAGGGTGTCCACGGTCTGCTTGGGCTGCAGCTTGACATCGGTCGGGAAGCCTGCGCCGCCCAGACCCACCAGGCCGCACTCACGCACGGCTGCCAGGAAGCTGGCCTTGTCGGTGACCTCAGGTGCCTTCACGGCAGGATCCACGGTCTGCTTGCCATCGGTCTTGATGACAACAGAGTCGCACATCCGGCCATTGGAGAGACGGAAGGGTTCCACAGCGGCCACAGTACCAGAAACACTGGAGTGGATATTTGCAGAGACAAAACCGCCTGCTTCACCGATCTTAGTGCCAACAAACACTTCGTCGCCCTTTTTGACCAGGGCTTTCGCCGGAGCGCCGATGTGCTGGCTCATCAGGATGCGTACCTGCGCGGGCAGAGGCATCGGAACTGGTTTGCTTGCAGCGGTTGCCTTGTCATGCGGCGTATGCGCGCCAAGCGCCGCACGTTTCAGCTTGTTCAACATGGAATAAATCCCCCATTCTGCTTGAATTGCCACCCCTGCCCTCATGCGGGCGCACTACGGCAGGGACAGCAGCTGCTTAACACAGTTATTGTATCATTTTACAGCCGGAAGTTCAACGACAACAGCACCAAAATGATGCAATTTCCTCATTTTTCTTTGCCATTTTTAACGATTAGTCGCATCTAACTAATTGTTTTTTTATTAACAACCACCAACTTCACGCAACTTTACTGCCGTTTGCCTTTCTGCCGGGATTATGGTATACTGTTGCTAATAACCCTGCGGAACGTCCCCTGCTCCGCATTTGAACGACCGGGCCATGCCCGCCAAGGAGGATCGGATACCATGAAAGTTCTCAAAGCTCTGCTTGCCATCTTCACGTTCTTAGCCGCCGCACTCACCTGCACGCTTCTCTTTGTGCAGGACAGAAACGCCCCCCACTATATTAAGATCTACGAGAACGAGCAGTAAGCAGTTTCTCTGACAAACAAGATCCCCCGGAAAGCGGCCCACGCCGCCCTCCGGGGGATCTTTATGCTTTATGGTTTTTTCCTCTGTATCGGAGAACGCTCAGTTCACATCGAACAGGCAGACCAGCTGATAAGTCGTTGTCAAACCAGCACTGTTTTCTGTTTTTACAAAGGCTACACCGATTCTGTCTGCCAGATTGTATGCGCTGGTATCTTTGAACAGCACATCATACTTGGCACTGCCCTTCACCGCCGGGTTGCCACTTGTCAGACCAGGAATCACATTTTTATCCGTCAGGCCAACTACGATCTTCGCATTGCCGCCCATTTTTGCGACAATTTTCTGATACTCTTCTGCGTAGGTAACGGACTTCTCACGGTTTTCCAGCCAGTTGTTCAGCAGTTCTTTTGTGATCTCGCTGTACTTTGCACTGTAATACACCTGACCCAGACCCTCCTTGGAGTCTGCTGCCATGTGATTCACAGTGTCAACCACGTTAGCAGTATCGATATCCGGGATAACCTTATCCGGGTCGGTGGTGCCATCGCAGGCGGTCAGCATTGCCAGTGCCAGAACACCGGCCAGAACAAGTGCCAGAACTTTTTTGAAACGTTTCATTGCAATGCCTCCTTGATTTTATTTAATCGTTATCTTCACACCCGAGCAGGAATCTTATGTAGGCAAAGGTGCGCTCCTGCCCCAGATCCCGGACCATCAGCAGCAGCTTTTCCAGCAGCGCCCTTGTTTCGGGATGGAGCAGATAGTGATCCTTGCTCTTTTCATAATACTGCCACGGGGATGCGTCGGTGTACTTGTCGCCCAGATAGATCTGGCTGGCCGCCACGCGGTCGCAGACCATCTCGCAGACATAGCGCAGGGGCATTTTCATGCCGCCCAGGCCGGATTTGTTGGTTGTGTAGTCGATCCAGTATTCCAGATGGTGCTTGTTGCGGCCCTTATGGTGGAGCCATGCCGAGGAATAGCCCCGGGCGGCCCGCTCTGCCTCGTTGGGGCTGTGGTCGCCCTGATAGTAGATGCAGCCCGGGATGAACTCGGTGGGGCTGTACTTGCTCAGGTCATGGGTCAGGCCCTGCTGATAAAGGCCGCATTCAAAGCAATACTTCATCACCAGCAGTTTATGCCGGGTGATGGTCTCAAAGTGTCCCTTGATGTTCATTGGAGGGTACCTCCCCGGAATCTTACCGTTACCCTGCCCTCTTTCAACCTGCGCAGATCGTCGCTCTCCGAAAAATCCTCCCGGTCGCGGGTCAGGTTGGGGTTGTAGTAGGGGTCATCCAGAATGTTTTCCTTGCCGTGGATGGTGTAGAGCCGCTGCTGCTCCGCCGCAAAGCGGGCCGCCTTGACGGGGTCTTTTTCATCCCCGCCCCGGCTCTTGCTCTCATAGTGGATGAGCTCAGCGTAGGGGGTCCAGGCAATGCGGTAGCCCGCATCCCGCACCCGCAGGCAGAAGTCCACATCGTTGAAGGCCACGGCGAACTGCTCGTCCAGCCCGTGCATCTCGTCATAGACGGCGGTCTTTACCAGCAGGCAGGCACCGGTCACACCGGAGAAGTCCTGCACGGTAGAGGTGCGGAACAGATAGCCGCTGCCGCCCTTCTTCTTATACTTGTGGCTGTGGCCCGCGTAGCCGCCCAGACCGGTCACGATCCCGGCGTGCTGGATGGTCTCATCCGGGTACCAGAGCATGGCACCGCAGATCGCCGCACCGCCGGGGTGGGCGCACTGCCGGAGCAGCTCCGTGAGCCAGTCGCCGTTCACCACTTCCACATCGTTGTTGAGCAGCAGCAGGTAGTCGCCCTCTGCCGCTTTCCGGCCAAAGTTGTTGATGGCCGAGAAGTTGAAGCCCTTGCCCGGGTAGGTGACCACCTTCAGGCCATCGTACCGCTGCCGGGCCTTCTCGTAATAGGCAAAGGTGGCCGGGTCTGTGGAGTTGTTCTCAATGACGATGACCTCGAACCGGTCCCAGGTGGTCTTTTTCCAGATGCTCTGCAGGCACTTTTCCAGATCCTCGGTGTGATCCTTGTTGGGGATGAGGATGCTCACCTTCGGCTCCCCCACAATGTCCCACCTGACCCGATAGGTACTGGGGTACAGGCCATCCTCTATGGTGCCGGTGCGGCCGGTGCGCTCCAGATGGTCGGCCAGCGCCTTCTTTGCCGCCTTGGCAACGTAGGGCTTGGCATCGGTGCCGCCAGAGGTCGAGCCTTCGTGCACACGCCAGTAGTAGAGCACCTGCGGCACATGTGCCGCGCCGCCCACCTGCTCAATGAGCCGGAGGAAAAGGTCGTGGTCCTGACTGCCATCACATTCGGGGCGTTCCCCGCCCACCTGCTCGAACAGCTCCCGCCGGAACACGGCCAGATGGCAGATGTAGTTGCAGCAGAGCAGATAATCCGGGGCGTAATCGGGCTTGAAGTGGGCCACCAGCGGCTTTTCGATCTTTTTGGTGAAGAGGGCCTCGTCGCTGTACAGGAAGCCGTCCGGCTCCCCTGCCTCGCGCAGCTGCCGGATCGCCTGACCCATGGTGTACATGGCGTGGGGCGCAAAGATGTCATCGTGGTCGGCCAGCGCCAGATATTCCCCCGATGCCAGTTCAGCGGCGGCGTTGGTGTTGGCCGCAATGCCCTTGTTTTCGATCTTTTTGTATACGATGTGTTGATATTTTGCCTGATATTCCCTTACGATATCCCCCACACTGCTGTGGGCGGCATCCGAGGCATCCGCCAGGCAGAGTTCGCCGTTAGGGGCGGTCTGGTTCACGAAGGAATCCAGAAACTGCCGCAGAAACACCTCAGGAGTATTATACAACGGTGTCAACACGGAAATCGTCGAAAGTTGGCAGTTTTCAAAATTTTTTCCTGCCATTTCGGCTCTCTGGGCTTCCAGCACCTTTTTTGCGGGCAGGTAGCGGGCCTTTTTGCCAAAGCACCGCCGCCTGACAAAGCCCGCGCCCCGGGCCAGCATAGTGCCCAGACCCTCGTCCTTTGTCAGCTGGACCGCATAGCCTGCCAGCTCTCTGGCACGTTTCAATCGCACATTCATGGCTCAGGCCTCGCCGCGTTGGGTGGCCTTGTAGGCCGCGCAGACTGTCTCGGTATCGCCGTTCATTTTCAGGTGGCCGTGGCTCAGCCATGCCACCTTGCTGCACATCCGCTCGATCTGCTCGATGGAGTGGGACACCAGAATGACGGTGGTGCCGCCTGCCATCAGTTCCTTCATCCGTTTTTCGCATTTCTGCTGGAACAGGAAGTCGCCCACCGAGAGCACCTCATCCGCGATCAGGATATCGGGCTTGGTGATGGTGGCAATGGCAAAGCCGATGCGGGCCACCATGCCGGAGGAGTAGTTTTTCAGCGGCACATCCAGGAAGTTCTGCAGCTCGCTGAACTCCACGATCTCGTCGAACTTCTCGTCCAGATACTTGGGCGAGAACCCCAGCACCGTGCCGTTGAGGTAGATGTTCTCCCGGGCGGTCAGGTCCATATCAAAGCCCGCACCCAGCTCGATGAGCGGGGCGATGGTGCCGTTGACGGTGACCTTGCCCTTGGTGGGCTTGTACACGCCCGCAATGGTCTTGAGCAGGGTGGATTTGCCCGAGCCGTTCAGGCCCACCAGACCGTAAAAATCGCCGGGCATGATGTCCAGGCTCACGTCCTTCAGGGCGTAAAACTCGTCGTACTGCAGGCGGCCCTGCACCATGGCCAGCAGATATTCCTTCAGGCTCTCGTGCTTTTCGGTGGAGAGGTTGAAGCACATGGACACGTTGTCCACTTTGATGATCGGTTCCATTCTTCTCCCCTCCTTAAATATGCAGCACAAAACGATCCTGCGTTTTGCGGAACATGTGCACGCCCACCCACATGGAGACCACTGCGCAGATGCCGCAGACCGCAAACATGTTGAGGTCCAGCGGGATGCCCCACATCAGGGTGCGGCGGAAGCCGGTGATATACCAGTACATGGGGTTCAGCTTGATGATCTGCTGCATGTTGAACCCGCCGATGGAAAAGGTCATCTGGGTAGGGTCATAGAAGATGGCGGAGAAGTAGAGCAGCGCCGTGATGAACACGCTCCAGATGTGCATGATATCCCGGAAGAACACCGTTGCCGCCGCCAGGAACAGGCCCACCCCCAGGCTGAAGAAGAAGAGGGTGATGAGCGGGTAGAGCGCTTCCAGAAGGGTCAGGTGGAAGGGCGCACCGGTAAAGATCATCACCAGCAGCAGGGCCACAAAGCTGAACACGCAGTTCACCATGGCAAAGCAGCACTTTTCCAGCGGGAAGATATACTTGGGGATATACACCTTTTTCAGCAGGGGGGCAGCGCTGAGCACGCTGCTCATGCTGGAGGAGGTGGCCTCGTTGAAGAAGTTGAAGAGCAGCTGACCGCACATCAGGAACACCGGGAAGTTGTCGATGCCGCTGCCCCGCATATCCATCAGGCTGCTGAACACAGCCCAGTAGACCAGGCACATCAGCAGGGGGTTCAGCACGCTCCACAGCACACCCAGCACGCTACGGCGGTATTTCAGCTTGAAATCACGGCTGACCAGATTCCACAACAGATAGCGGTAGTGCCAGAAGCCGTTGAACATTCCTTTCAGTTTCGCCACGGGCTATCACCACTTTTCAAAGAATTCAAACTTCTGGGCTGCAAAGGGCTCATGCAGCTTGTCCTTTGCGCTGGTCTTGTGCTCACAGCCGCAGTCGGGCCACTGCACGTTCACGGTGGGGTCATCGTAGGGGATGCCGCCCTCGCTGGTGGGGTCATAGACATCGGTGCACTTGTAGCAGAACTCGGCCACATCGCTCAGCACCAGGAAGCCGTGGGCAAAGCCCTCGGGGATATAGAACATCTTCTTGTTCTCCTCGCTCAGGGTCACGCCCACCCACTTGCCAAAGGTGGCGCTGTGGGGGCGGCAGTCCACGGCAACATCATAGACCTCGCCCTTGGTCACACGCACCAGCTTGCCCTGGGTGTGGTTCTTCTGGAAATGCAGGCCGCGCAGCACGCCGCGGGTGGAGCGGCTCTGGTTGTCCTGCACGAACTCCTTGTCGATGCCGGCAGCAGCAAACTGATCCTTCTGGTAGGTCTCCATAAAATAACCGCGGTCATCACCGAACACCTGCGGCTCAATGACCACAACACCAGGGATCTCGGTCTCAGTAAACGTAAACTTGCCCATATTTCTTTTTCCTCTCTGTTTTCTTTCAGAAAATTTTGTCTGTTTGTAGTATATGGAAAAGTCCTTGCGGGCTTTTGCGCGATAGATCAAACGGTCCCTTCCTGCCAAGGCCTCCCCTGGTAGGGGAGCCTCTGGCGAAACGGGTCAGTGCTTACTTCTTGATTTACGTTTCTTCCATTTTATTCTCAGCCGCACCACGCCGAACGCCGCAAGGGCGGCCAGCACGGTGGCACCGACCGAGATGGCCAGCAGGCCGCCTGCGATCCTCTTCGGCCCCACATCCCGGGAGGCGGGCAGGGTGGCGTTGGCGCTCTTGGCCAGCAGCTCCTCCAGCCCGGTCACAGCGGCAGGCACCCGGACGCTGGCCGTTTCCTGCACGTCCCGCCCATGAATGGTATACACCGCATACACCGCCGGGTCAACCCCCAAGAGGTATCGTTCGGGCAGTTCCAGTGCGACCGACACATCCGCAGCGGTCAGGCCGTCGGCCAGCAGCAGCTTCACGCCCGGGTCAGAAACCGTCACCGTGCCCAGCGTGCTGCCGCCGCCCGCCACTTCCAGCTCCCCGGTCACGCCCTGGGCAGGGATCTCGGTGTAGCCGGTGTAGCGGGCAAAGGCATCGTCCAGCAGGGTGCGGACATCGTTGTATTTGTCGGTCTTGATCTGGCTCTGCATGGTCACGCAGATCAGCCGCACGCCGTTCTGCTCCGCCAGGCAGACATAGCTGTACCGGGCAATGTTGGTGTAGCCGATCTTGGAGCCCAGGATGGCCGGGATATAGTACCGGCTGGAGCCCACCCGCATTTTATCCTGCTGGTGGAAGTACCGGGTCACGGGCTGGACATTGGTCGGGCCCATGGTGTACATCTCGTTCCGGGTAAACAGGGTCTCGAACCCGGGCTGGGTCAGCGCCCAGCGCAGGATCTGCGCCATGTCATAGCAGCTGGTGTAGTGGTCCTCATCGCTGATGCCGTGGGGGTTGGCAAAGTGGGTGTGTTCCAGCCCCAGCTCCTTTGCCTGCGCGTTCATGGCGGCCACACCGCCCTCAATGGAGCCGCCGCCGAAGTATTCGGCCAGCAGGTTGGCCCCATCGTTGGCGCTGGCCATCATGGTGGCATACAGTGCATCGGTCAGTGGCACTTCCTCCCCTTCCTGCAGGGCGATATGGCTGGAATCGGTGCCCGCCAGCGAGTAGACATCCTCGTGGCTGACCGTCAGCTTGACATTGTCCCACTTGCCCTGGGCCTTTTCACAGGCAAGGCCCAGCGTCATCACCTTGGTGATGGATGCCGGGTGCAGTTCCTCGTTCATGTTCTGCTGGGCCAGCACCAGACCGGTGTCGGCATCGATGATGCAGTACGCTTCCGTAGCCGTCAGTGCAGGCCCGGCAGCTGCCGCACCCGGCGCAAACGCCGCCAGTGCGGTCAAAAGCACCGCACACAGCATGGCGATGTGTTTTTTCATTCCAGTTCCTCTATCTCAAGATATTATGATATAGTATACCACATTTTTATCCCTCTGAAAAGAGAAACCCTCAGTTCCACTCCCGGAGCACCGGCTGCAGCTGCTGACCGTGCAGGGCAGCCTCCAGTGCAGCGGGCAGCAGGGTGAGATTCGCCTTCAGGCTCTGGGGTTTCTGCGCTGCATCGTCCTGTCCGTAGGGCACAAAGTAATAGTGCTTGCGCTGCATCAGCCGGGCGATGTTCTCCCCGGAAGCCCCCAGCCCATCGTTGGTGGAGACAGCCAGCAGCACCGGGCACCCGACCCGCAGCAGGCTTTTTGCCGCCAGCGTGACCGGCGTGTCGGAAAGGCCCGCCGCCAGCCGGGCCAGTGTGGTGCCGGTGCAGGGGGCCACCACCAGTGCCCGGGCCAGCTGCCGCGGCCCCAGCGGCTCCACATCCTGCAGGGTATCCAGCACCCTGTGGCCGGTCAGGGTCTCCAGCCGATCCTTCCACTCATCCGCCCGGCCAAAGCGGGTGTTCAGGCCGGAGGCCGCATAGCTCATCACCGGCAGCAGCTCCCAGCCCTGCCGCACCAGCTGTTCAGCCTGAGCCACCGCCGCGCCCAGCGTGCAGAAGCTCCCGCAGACCGCAAACGCCACTGTCCCGCACAATTGCCTTTTCATGGTGTTTCCTCCCTTTCCGCCAGGATCTCACAGACCGTCCGGGCCAGAGCCTCGCCCGCCGTTTCCGGTGCGCAGGTCGTGGGCAGGCTCAGGGCATGGATGGCCCGGTGCCCCAGCCGCCGGGCCGCGGCAAAGTCAGTGCCGCCCGGCTTGGATGCCAGATCCACGATCAGGCTCCCGGGCCGCAGGGCTGCCAGCACGGCTTCCGTCAGAACAGGGGCCGGGATGGTATTCACCACCGTGTCAAAGGCCGGAGCGGCCTGTTCCAGCCGGGCCAGATCCACCGCCCGCAGGCCAAAGCTCTCCGCCAGTGCCCGCTGGGCCGGCCGCCGCGCGGCCACCGTCACCTGTGCGCCCAGTGCCGCCAGCCGTACCCCAAGCGCCTGCCCCACCGGCCCAAAACCGGCCAGCAGGATGGCGCTGTTCCAGAGCGTCCGCGTCCGCTCCGCCATCAGGATGCCGATGCAGCCCTCTGCTGTCGGGATGGCGTTGCAGAGGATCAGTTCCTCCCGGGCAAAGTAGTCCACCAGCTCCACGCCCGCCTCCGCCGCGATCTGCCTTGCCTGCGCCGAGAGCTTTCCGCCCAACGCCAGCGCCCCTGGTTTTGCGGCCCGCAGCAGCTCCGCCAGCGGGGTGCGGCTCTCGTCCAGCGGCAGCGGCAGTAAGATGTAATCGGCCAGCGCCGTCTGCTCCGGCCCGCCCACCGCAAACCCTGCACGGGCCAGCGCCCGGCCTGCCGCCGCCAGCCGCGCGTCCGTTCCGATCACCGCAAATCGTCTTTGTCCATCCATTCCCGGCCCCTCCTCCCCATGGTCTGCGTCATCCTATGCCCACGGAGCGCCGGGTGTGAAAAAGCCGCCGCTCTCCGTCAGGAAAGCAGCGGCGATCTGTTTTTTTATGATATCGGCTTTTCGGTCAGAGCGGCGGCAGAGATTGCCTCCGGCTCCTCCATGTTTCGCGTCCGCTCCACGGCCTCACGCATCCGCGGCAGCTGGACGGCTTCATCAAAATCCGCATATCCCTTTGCGTAGGCAGGCACCATCTCCAACCGGTATTCTGCACTTGCAACGCTCCATTCCCGGATAGAAAAGTGCTCCGGCGGGAAATTCAGCCAGTTTCCACTCTCTCCAAACTGCGAGACCGCGTCCACCTGAATGCGGAACAGATTCTTCGCATAGTAAGCGGTCCTTGCGATATTTTTCCGGTAGAGCTTCTGCAGATTCTTTTCCCTGCTCGTCGCCTTGCAATACGTCACAAATCGGGTGTCTGCCATCCGCTCTCTGGCTTCCAGCAGGCTCAGGATCGTGCCCTGCTCATCTACCAGATACCCATTGGTCGTCGGGTCCAGCATACACCACTTTTCCTGCGACCGGTCGTAGATCTCCGTGACAACGTGACAATCAAAATCGAAGGGAGAATAGGGCAGGAAGCGCACCCGCCGTGCGTAGATTCCCAGTGCCAGGCAGATCTCCTCCAGAATTTTGGCCTTATTCAGGCAGTTGATGCCCTGTTCCGGTTTATCCAGACTGTAATCCAAAAGCGCCAGGGCGTTGCAGTCCACATGGCCGTCGTACCACGGGCTGTGCGTCAGCTTAGGCGAGAGGTATTTCAGCACCCGAATTGCCCGCTGCAGGTCCGTGCCTTTTCCTGCAATTTTCTCAAAGGGATACTTTTTCAGGAGGTCGGCATACTCCGGGCAGTCCATGCGATATTCCACCGCCGTGCTCTTTCCCGGTTGAAAGCTCCGATTGTTCCGCAGAATTCCGCGGTAAACATTGTAAAGGTCCTCTGTCTCTTCAAAATTCATTGTTCTTTTCCCCTCTCTTTTTTGGATAGACGAACGAATGGCCGTAAGTGTTCATTTTCCCCTCTATTTTCAGACCCTATCGTTTTTTATAATACCACGGTTTTTCTGCTCATGCAATGCAAAATGCCCGACCATGCGGGCGTTCCCACACAGCCGGGCGGCTTTCTTTTTCATCATTCGGGTCTGCTCAGGGCCGCTTATACTTCAGCGGTGTCTGCACCTGAGCACGGATCTTGAGCAGATAGGTCCGGGTCTGCTCGGTGCCCCGCAGGATGGCCTCCACCTGTTCCCGCTGCTCCGGGGTCAGGGCCTCGTCCTCGGCCAGCAGGTCGGCGTTGCCTTCAATGACGGCCAGCGGCGTTTTGAGCTCATGGGAAAGCTGGATGATCTGCTCCCGCTGCTGCTGCTCCATTTTCCATTGGGCCTGCAGGCTGGCCGTCAGCTCCTGCCCCATGGTCTGCAGGGCAGCCAGTGTCTCGGCGTATTCCCGCACCTGCGCCCCGGAAAAATCGATCTCTTCCACGCCCTTTTTCTCAGCCACCTGCCGGGAGACCTCGGTCAGGCGGGCCGTCTCCCGGGCCAGAAACTTTCTGGAGCGGTGGGTGCTCCACACCACCGCTCCCACCAGCAGCAGAATGCCCAGGATGCAGTGCACCGTCTGCACATCTGGCAGCTTTCCCCGCAGCGCAGGGGCGGCGTAGGGCACGGCATAGTCAAATTGCAGCAGGCAGACCGTTCCGTCCTGCAATTTTGATGTCATATAATACTGTGTGTATCCAAAATGCCAGCAGTTTTTCCCCTGCCGGTTCTCCATTGCCCGCTGCAAGTGCCCGGCATCCATGTTGGTGGCCAGCACCTCGCTGCTGTCCGGTGCGGCAAACAGGGCGTAACGGCACAAGGAGTCCAGCTGGGTCTCATCAAAGGTGGCGGCAGTCATGCCCGGCAAAACGTCCTGTGCAGCCTTCTGGCAGGCCTGCGCGGCCTGATTGGCCGGGAGCGCCAGCCCGCTGTTGATGACGCACATCAGCACCGCAAACCACAACAGCAGCGCCAGCACACAGCAAAAGACGGTCTGCACCAGATATCGCAGCAGTACGCCTCGCAGGGAGATCAGCCCTCGTTTTTCCATTGATATCCCACACCCCATACGGTATTGAGCAGCTTTTCCGGCTCTGCTACCCCCGCCGCCCGCAGCTTTGCCCGGATATTTTTGATGTGCTGTGTCACGGCGGTGTCGTCCGCAGTGCCGTCAATACCAAAAACCGCTTCGTAAATTTGCTCCTTGGTAAAGGTCTGCCCGGCGTGCAGCGCCAGATACTCGCAGATGGCATACTCGGAGCGGGTCAGCGGCAGAGGAGTTTCTCCCACCGCTGCCTCCCGCGCGGACAGGTCAAAACTGACTCCGCCACGCACCAGCCGATGCACCGGGGTGCGGTTCTGCCGCCGCAGATGCGCCGCCACCCGGGCACGCAGCTCTGCCACCCGGAAGGGCTTGGACAAAAAGTCGTCTGCCCCGATGCCCAGCCCCTCCAGAACAGACGCTTCGTCTGTCCGGGCCGTCAGAAACAGAATGGGGGCATCGGTCAGGCCCCGGATGCGGCGGCAGACGGCAAAGCCATCCTCCCCGGGCATCATCACATCCAGCAGGATGCAGTCCGCCCAATGGCAGAGTTGTTCAGTAAGCTCCGCGCCGGAGAGCCGCGTTTCCACCCGGTGGCCGTCCCGCTCCAAGGCAGTGCGGATCAGCTTGCAGAGTTCTATATTGTCATCCACTGCCAGAATATTTGCCACAAGATCACCTCAAAACGTTATAAAGCAGGCAGGACGCACCATACAGCAGATACACATGGGCCGGGTAGAACCAGTAGAACAGCTGCTTGTGTCCACTGCCGCGCTGCCCGTTGTACAGCAGCATCAGCAGGGCCGCCGCCACGCCGAACCACTCATAATAGTTGGTGAACATCTGGGTCCAGACAAAGCCCTCCTGCCGGCATGCCATCCCGAAGGTCAGCACAAAATCACACAGGAAGATCACCAGTGCCCATACCGTCAGCTGCACTTTGCGCCGTCCACGCAATGCATACAGCAGCGCACCGCCCAGCAAAAAGCTCCAGCTGCCGTCTGTGATGCTGGTCCACAGGGGCAGCGGGCTGGTGATGACAAACGCCACCACCGTGGAAGCCCACGGCATCTGCTGGATCTGGGGGAAAGCGCTCAGGAACGCCATTATCACAAACGGCCAGCCAGCCACCGCCGCGATGGCCGCCACGCCCCTGACCCATTTCTTTTCCCGGAGCCAGTCGATACCCTGCCAGACGATGCACAGCAGCATCAGATCCTGAAAAATAGCGTTCAGCGGGTAGAAACCATCCCCGCGCCGGAAGGCTTTGGCGTAGATCATAAAAAATTCCAGCGCCGCCATGGCCGTTCCGATAGCCCAGATGCGGATAAAATACCGCCTGCGGTCATGGGTGTGGGCAAAGCCCTCCACCGTGCAGAACAGAAACAGCGGTGCGCTGAGCCGCCCCAGCATACTGAACACCGTTGGGATGCAGCCGGTGAACTCGAAGAAATAATGAATGTGATCCAGCACCATCAGCGCCAGTGCAATGGTTTTCAGCTGGGTACCGTCCAGCCCGTTTTTCAATTTTGTCAGCATACAAATTCCCCTTTCGATGATGCTATCATTGTAACAGGGAAATCTGTAGGAATTCTGAGGGAGAACTTATTTTTCCAGATAATAGCACACCAGATCCGTGGGGCCGCGCTCTGCATGGCGCATGGCCTTGTGTTCGATGCCCTCATAGGTGAAGCCCAGCTTTTTCAGCAGCTCCCCGGAGATGGTGTTATAGGCATAATGCCCACCCGTGAAAAGCACCGTATCCGTTTTCTCGAAGAACGCCTGAATCACAGCCGCCAGTGCTTCCCGGGCATAGCCCTGCCGCCGGACATCCGGGGCCATCTCAATGCCCAGCTCCCAGCCGGGCACGGCACGCTCGGCATCCATCAGCGAGATCACGCCGATCACACGCCCATCTGCCTTGCGGACAACGCTGTAACGGGTCTGTCCCGCAAATTTCTGCATCAGACGGTCATATTCCTCATCCATTGCATCAAAGGCATGATAACCGCCGCAATCCAGCGTGGTCTGCTCATCCGAGAAAATCGCAAATACGTCCTGCGCGTCCTCCACCCGGAACTGCCGCAGCTGCAGACGCTCTGTCTCGATTTCAAATACTTCCATTTGCACCTCTTTATTTTCAGGTTTTATCGTACTTTTTAATGATACCACTGTTTCCCAACCCATGCAACGTAAAAAGCCCGGCCATGCGGGCACTCCCACACAGCCGGGCGATTCAATTTTATTTTGCGGAACACTTTTCAGCATCGATGGCCAGCACAAACATCAGCACATGGAGCGCGTCTGCCGGGTCAACGATATCCAGCACATAGGTGTCCGTCCATTGCAGCAGCTCTTTGGAAACCGTTGCGACTGTCTCTCCCACCGGCTTTGTAATGGTGTAATCCCACCCAGGGAAATCTCCCTCCACATGCCAGCCGTTGAAATCGATGTTGTACTTGGGCTTGAACCAGCCCAGTTCCTTTTCGAGGCAGCCGATATAATTTTCACCCTCATAGAGTTCAAACTTGGGCAGCCAGGTCAGCACCTCCTGCTTGACAGTACCAAGCTCGTTCTCTTCCGTGTCGAAGATTTTCAGGCAGTGCCCCCACGAGAGCTGCCCCTTTACCACATAGACCGTGTTCTCGTTTTCATCATAGATATCGTAGCTGTCGAACCATGAAAACATCCGTTGTTTGAATAAAAGCTTCATCCTGCCCCTCCTCTTTTTGCGATTTCACCGCAAACGGAATACCTACTTATCCTATATACGATTCAGGGACGGGTTTTAAGGCAGAAGCTACAAATTTTTTTCAAACAACAAACCCCTGAAGAATTTCTTCCTCAGGGGTTTCATGCAAGTCGGCGACTACCTATTTTCACGCGCCGTTTCCAGCGAACTATCTTGGGCACGAGTGAGCTTAACTTCTGTGTTCGGAATGGGAACAGGTGGAACCTCACCGTCATCGTCACCGACCAATATGAC